>CAYNXK010000207.1:0-4100 GCA_964401125.1 uncultured Aliiroseovarius sp. | reverse complement strand
CGTTGCAGTCGACAATCCATTGGTACTGGCCATTGGTACTGGCCATTGGTACTGGCCGGTGGTACTGGCCGTTTTAATGTATTTCCGACTTTACTGCTTTTTTGTTGCGCGGGCGGGGGGCAAGTGGAACAACGGTTGCATCTCTGGGCTGTTCTTCAACGCCAATATCATAGCCAAGTTGCGGTAGCAGCTCGAACAGATCACGCTCCAGCAGGCCAATCTGTTTGGCGGCCACGCCTTCCTCAGTTTCCACCTGCAACATCCAGTGGCGCAGCTCGTCAATAGAGGTGCGCGCAAGACTCAGGTTTTCCTGCACCTTCTCCACCTCCTGCTGGCGTTGACGCAGAAACAGGCGGGCGCGCTCGACCTTTTCAGTGGCATAAATATCGGCCAGATCACGGGCCTCGTGGCTCATCTGTGCGGCGAGTTCCAGAATTTCCGGCTCCAGCCCGCCAAGGTCCGGGTGCTGGCGCAGGTGCAGCAGCCGCTCGCGCACAGAATCAAACTCCGAGCCGATGCGAAACAGCTTTTTACGGTCATCCTCATGTGCCGCCCGGTAGGCGCGGGCCACGTCATCCATACGCACCTGAAAGTCGCGGTGGCTGTGTTCCAGTCGCATCATGCGCACATTGGCGGGCAGAAAAAACAACAGCCCGGTGACCAGTGTGGTGAGGCCAATCTGAGCGATCATGCCGGCATTTTCCAGTGGCACATTGTTGAAGCTGAGCGCCAATTGCGGCCAGGCCAGCAGGCCAAATGCCGAGGCCAATGACAGGCCGATCATTCCTGCGGCCAGTGCCGCGATGAAAAACAACGAAAGTTGTTGTATAAGTTTCTGACTGCGGGCCAACAACCCGGACGCATTACCAAACATTTCTTTCCCCCATGGCCCCGGAATGGCCTCGGAATATCCCGTTCCGAATTGGCCGTCTGCATAGCTTACCTAAAAGGAGTGTCGTGGTTAAGCTGTATTATTGTACAGAATAGAGGCGATAATATCTGATTGTTTCTGAAGTAGATACAATCAGGGCAAAACGTTTTGATATTACCTTGGAATCGTATGATTATTTTGAGAATCAGTACCTTTCAGGCGTCTTGACTTATTGCTGAATTGAGTAATGGCGAGCGCTGATCAGGGGGTAAACATGCCCGGCGTCAGTATGAGAAACGGCAGCCCGGCCAAAAAGGAAAGAAATGCCGCAATGGAAACCCCGAAGAGAGCAAAAAAGTATCAGTACAAAAATTTTAACATTTCACTTTCTATGACAGCTTAGAACTGTCTGGCCTTAGCGAACGGCCTCAATCGGCCCAATCGCGCGGCCATGGATGAATTGATCCAGGTAGGCATCGCCCGAATCGTCCATGTCTGCCACCGGCCCGGTCCATTGAACAACGCCATCATGCAGCATTGCCACCTTGTCGGCGATAGCGCGTACGCTGGTCATGTCGTGGGTGATGGTCATGGCGGTGGCACCCATTTCGGTAACGATTTCGCGGATCAGCTCGTTGATGACACCGGCCATGATCGGGTCCAGCCCGGTTGTTGGCTCGTCAAAAAAGATGATCTCCGGCTCGGCGGCAATGGCGCGGGCCAGGCCAACACGTTTTTGCATGCCGCCTGACAGCTCGGCGGGCAGCAAATCGGCGACATCCGGGGTAAGCCCGACCCGACGCAGTTTTTCAATGGCAATTTCGCGGGCTTCGTTCTGAGGTTTTTTCAGGCTGCCGCGCAACAGGCGGAAAGCAACATTTTGCCAGACGGGCAGGCTGTCAAACAAAGCGCCGCCCTGAAATAACATGCCAAAACGGGCCAGAAAGGCATCACGCTCGGCCTTTTCCACATCCTCGCCATCTAGCGTAATCTGCCCGGCATCGGGGCGCATCAGGCCAAGGATACACTTAAGCAACACCGATTTTCCCGTACCCGAGCCGCCGATCACCACCAGGCTTTCGCCTTTTGGGATGCTCAGGTTGACGCCCGTCAGCACCTTCTTGGCCCCAAAGCCCTTATGAACGCCACGCAATTCAATCATGAGGTAAAAAACAATGTGGTCAGCAGGAAATTGGCGGCGAGGATCAGAATGGCCGCGCCCTCAACCGAGGTTTTGGTGGCGTGCCCAACCCCCTGTGCGCCGCGCCCGGAATTCATGCCATGATAGCAGCCCATTACCGTGGCGATGAAGCCAAAGGCCGCCCCCTTGGCCAGGCTTGAAATAACGTCGGCCATGGTCAGAAAATCAACAGTGTTGCGAATATAGGTGCCCGGCGCGAAGCCCAGCGTGCCGGTGCCAACCAGAAAACCACCATAGATACCAATGACATTGCCCACCGCCACCAGCAGCGGCACCACCAAAACCCCGGCCAGGACTCGCGGTGCTGTCAGGTATTTCATCGGATGGGTGGAAAGTGTGACCAGCGCGTCAATCTGCTCGGTTACCTTCATGGTGGCGATTTCGGCGGCGATGGAGCTGGTCACCCGCGCGGCGATCATCAGGCCCACCAGCACCGGACCAAGCTCGCGCACAATACCAATGGCCACGATCTGCGGCACCACGGCCTCGGCTGAGAAACGCGCACCACCGGCATATATCTGCAAGGCCAGTGCGCCGCCGGTAAAAATGGCGGTCAGCCCCACCACCGGCAGGCTGAACCAGCCGACATTCATCAGCGCCAGCAAAAATTCGCGCGGGTAATAGGGCGGACGAAATATGTGGCTGACAGCGCTGCCGGCAAACAGCGCCACCCGGCCAATTGCCGCCAGTAGCCCCAAGGTCGAGCTGCCAATCCTGGCCAGAGGCGCAAGGGCAGCGCTCATCTGTGGCCCCGATTGTAGAATCGGGCGTAACGGCTGCCAAGTTGGGTCATTATCTCATAGCCAATGGTGCCCGCCGATTCCGCCAGATCATCGACACTTTGCTGTGGCCCAATCATGGTCAGCATGCGCGGCGCTTCGGCCAGGTGGGTCACATCAACTCCGATCATATCCATCGAAACCCGGCCCAAAATAGGGCAGGGGGCGTCCTCATGAAACAAGATTGCCTGATTTGAAAGCCCGCGCATAAGCCCGTCGGCATAGCCCGCTGAAACTGTTGCCACCCGCATTTTATGTTCAGCAACAAAGCCCTGATTATAGCCCACACTTTCACCTGCCGCCACATCGCGGATCTGGATCACCGGCAATTCCAGCATAGCCACCGGCTGCGCATCTTCAAAGGGCAGGCCGCCGTAAAGGCCAATGCCCGGCCGGGTCAGGTCAAAATGATATTCCGGCCCCAGCAAAATGCCGCCGGTCGCCGCCAGCGAGCGCGGCACCTCGCAGCCTTCGGTCATGTTAATGAATGTGGCAAGCTGGGCTGGGTTCATCTCGTGGCCCGGCGCATCGGCGCAGGCCAGATGGCTCATGATAAGCCGCGGTCCCTGCGTCAGAACAATCGGTGCCGCCGCCGCCCATTCGCTGGCCGCCATGCCCAGCCGGTTCATGCCACAATCAAGCTGAATGCCAAAAGCGTGCCTTGGCAGGGCTTCAAAATGCCGGGTCAGTTGCTCAACCGAATTCAGCATCGGTATCAGAGCCAGATCAGCAATCATATCAGTATCACCAGCCATATGCCCGGCAAATACCGAGATTTCCGGCCCCGGCCCCAAAGCCTCGCGCAAGGCGGCCCCCTCTTCGGCAATAGCCACAAAGAAACGCCGCGCCCCGGCGGCCGCCAATGTGCGCGCTACCTTGTCCAATCCCAGCCCATAGGCATCGGCC
Organism: uncultured Aliiroseovarius sp.; assembly: GCA_964401125.1. GTDB lineage: Bacteria > Pseudomonadota > Alphaproteobacteria > Rhodobacterales > Rhodobacteraceae > JAAEUB01. The sequence continues at coordinate 343 of CAYNXK010000207.1, read as the reverse complement.
TTGACCACGGCGGCAGTTTGCACGCCAGGCTCACTCATCCTGTCCAGCGCGCGCCAGTTTTCTGCCACCGCGTCGAGATCAATGGTTAATCTGCCTATACTCATGCTAAGGGTTTTCCAAAGAAGTGCACCAGAGGTCAAGAAGAAACCCCGGCTTTTCCTTCATCTTGGTAAAAATACTCCCGCCGGAGGCCTTAATGTTGGACTGGAGCAATTTTTTTGATTGAGTCCACTTTATTTTTGGGCAGTCTAACAAATAAACTGCACTTAGTGGCCCGCTACCGGTTATTGGTGTGTATTGACAGCTCGCGTTTCTTTTCGCAATCATGGCACATGGGAACAAA
>CAYNXK010000206.1:0-4128 GCA_964401125.1 uncultured Aliiroseovarius sp. | reverse complement strand
AAGTGGAGCTGAGCGGTCATCTGACGTAACGGTTTACTCAAGAAGAGGCAAATTCAGATGCCGACCAAGGCACGGATGTTGGCCGGTGTGGCCCCACTGGCGCGCAAGGTGGCCAGTGCCCGGGCATCATCGCGTTTGGCCAGCCGCTTGCCGGTATTATCACGAATCAGCTGATGGTGGTGATATTCTGGCCCGGGCAAGCCCAGCAGATTTTGTAGTAAAACGTGGGTTTTTGTGGCCGTGAACAGGTCCAGGCCGCGCAGTACATGGCTGATGTTTTGGGCTGCGTCATCAACCACAACCGACAGGTGATATGAGGTGGCAATATCGCGCCGTGCCAGCACGATGTCACCGGCTTCATTGGCCAATTCGCTGGCCGTGATGTGGTGAATGCCGCTATGGTCCGGCCCGGTCTCGGTGAAGGTTAGGGCTGTTTTGCCAAGAAAATCCAGCGCGCGCTTCATGTTCAGGCGAATGGCATCACCGGGCTGTTTGTTTTTCATTTCACGGTGTCGGCAAGTGCCCGGGTAGAGCGGGCTATTGCGTGCCATATGTGGCAGGCTTTCCTGCGGGGCCGCGAGGGCGGCGCGCATATCTGCGCGTGTGCAGGCGCAAGGATAGGTCAGGCCAAGTGCCGAGAGCTGGGCCAGGGCGGCGCTATAGGCCTGTTGCCGCTCAGATTGACGCATGACAGGTTTGGGCCAATGCAGGCCAAGCCAGCCAAGGTCAGCATATATAGCTGCTTCATGTTCCGGGCGGCAACGGGGGGTGTCGATGTCCTCAATACGCAAAAGGAAATGGCCATTATGCGCCCTTGCCATGTCCCAGGCAGTAAGGGCGCTGAAGGCGTGGCCCAGATGTAGCGCCCCGGTTGGCGAGGGCGCAAAGCGGGTGATGTAGCTCACTGCTGGGCCAGCCAGCCAAGCCATGCCTCTTTGGCGCGGTCACTATAGGCCTTGTAGCGGTCGCGCCGTCCGCGCCGCCCGCCCTTCAGCCCCTCAACAGGGCGGAACAAGCCAAAATTCACGTTCATGGGCTGAAATGTCTTGGCCTCGGCCCCGCCGGTAATGTGGTGAACCATTGCGCCCATGGCGCTGTCATGGGGCACTTCCGGCAGGTTACGGCCCTGAATTTCAGCCGCCGCCATGCGCCCGGCCAGCAGCCCCATAGCGGCAGATTCCACATAGCCCTCAACCCCGGTGATCTGCCCGGCAAAGCGGATATTCGGGCGGCTACGCAGGCGCATCTGATCATCAAGCAGGGTCGGAGAATTCAGGAAGGTATTGCGATGAATGCCGCCAAGACGGGCAAACCTGGCGTTCTCCAAGCCGGGAATTGTTTTAAAAACCTCAACTTGTGAGCCGTACTTCATCTTGGTTTGAAAGCCGACGATGTTGAAAAGGCTGCCCAGCTTGTTATCACGTCGGAGCTGCACCACCGCATAGGCTTTGTCATCTGGCCTATGAGTATTGGTCAGGCCAACCGGCTTCATTGGCCCAAAGCGTAGAGTTTCACGGCCGCGTTCGGCCATTACTTCTATGGGTAGGCAGCCGTCAAAATAGGGGGTGGCGGGGCCAGCATTTTCGGCTTCACCCTCATGAAATTCGGTCTTGTCGGCGGCCAGAAGGGCATCAATGAAGGCTTCATATTGCGGCTTGTCCATCGGACAGTTGAGATAGGCGCGGCGCTCGGCCTCATCAGCGCCCTTGTCATAGCGCGACTGGGCCCAGACCACATTCATGTCAATGCTATCCGCATGGACAATGGGTGCGATTGCGTCAAAAAAGGCCAGCGCCTCAACGCCGGTCTCGGCCTGAATGGCAGCCCCAAGGGCGGGCGAGGTCAGCGGGCCGCTGGCGATGATCCAATGACCCGAAGCGGGCAGGGCGGTGATTTCGCCCAGCTCCAGGCGTATATTGGGCAAGGCCAGCAAATGCGCGGTAACACCCGCAGAAAAAGCCTCGCGATCAACTGCCAGAGCACCCCCGGCAGGAAGGCGGTGGGCATCGGCCATTTCCATTATCAAGCTGTCGGCCTTGCGCATTTCCCAATGTAGCAGCCCCACGGCATTTTGCTCGCTATCATCAGAACGAAAGGAATTTGAGCAAACCATCTCGGCTAAATCAGCGGATTTATGGGCAAAGGTTGCAGTCTTGGGCCGCATTTCATGCAAGACCACGTCAATGCCGGCGCGGGCGGCCTGCCAAGCGGCTTCAGAGCCGGCCAGACCGCCACCAAGGATATGTAATTCAGACTTCATGCGCTTCATTTAGGGCAGGGCGCGGCTAATGGAAAGGCCCGGTTGTCAGGCCTTCAGCTCTCATCACCCTCACCCTCGCCCTCGCCCTCGCCCTGACTTTCACCCTCGCTTGTTTCAGCAATGCGGGCCACTGAAACCACCACTTCACCTTTGGCTGTGTCAAACACCTTGACGCCCCCGGCCCCGCGTGAGCGAAAGCTGATACCCTGAACCGGGCAGCGAATTGCCTGGCCAGTGGAGGTGGCAAGCATGATCTGGTCTTCGGCTTCCACCGGGAAGGATGCCACCAGATCGCCTGCGCGCATGGCTTTATCCATGGCTTGCACGCCCATGCCGCCACGCCCACGCACTGGGTAGTCGTGGCTGGAGCTGGTCTTGCCGGAGCCTTGCGCCGAGATGGTTAGGATCAGGTCTTCCGCCGCCTGCATTTCCTCAAAGCGTTCAACAGATATGTCGCCCGCCAGCTCATCTTCAATACCTTCGTCATCGGCCGCCGCCTCAATTCCTGCCTGTGCCCGGCGCATTTTGGCATAAGCCGCGCGCTCATCCGCGCTGGCCTCAAAGTGCCGGATCACCGCCATTGAAACCACCTTGTCGCCGTCACGTGTGAGCCGGATGCCGCGCACCCCGGTTGATTTGCGGCCCTTGAAAACGCGCACTTCGCTGGTGGGGAAGCGAATGGCCCGGCCCGAGGCCGTGACCAGCATGATGTCATCATTCGCCCCGCAAATACGCGCGTTTACCAGTTCAACCCCTTCAGGCAGATCCATGGCGATTTTGCCGTTGCGCATGACGTTGGTAAAGTCGGAAAGCGCGTTGCGCCGTACCGATCCGGCAGAGGTGGCAAAAATGATTTGCAGGTTGGCCCAATCGGCCTCGGCCGCATCCACCGGCATGATAGCCGCCACGCCAACCCCTTGGGGGATTGGCAAAATGTTGATGATGGCCTTGCCTTTGGCGGTGCGCCCCCCTTGCGGTAAACGCCAGGTTTTTAGCTTATAAACCATGCCCTCGGTGGTGAAAAACAACAGCTGCGTATGGGTGTTGGCCACAAACAACGTGGTCACCACATCTTCATCCTTGGTGGACATGCCGCTGAGGCCCTTGCCACCGCGTTTTTGTGCCCGAAAATCCACCAGCGGCGTGCGCTTTATATAGCCGGTCTGGGTCACCGTCACCACCATATCTTCGCGCTCGATCAGGTCTTCATCATCCATATCGCCAGACCAATCGACGATTTCAGAGCGCCGGGGCACGGCGAATTTATCGCGTATTTCACGCAATTCATCAGAGATGATCTCCATGATTCGGTCACGTGACCGCAGGATATCAAGATAGTCGCGGATCATCGCCGCCAGCTCTTGCAGCTCGTCCGTGACCTCTTTGACGCCGATCGCTGTCAACCGTTGCAGGCGCAGCTCCAAAATGGCGCGGGCCTGGGTTTCGGAGAGGTTATAGCTGTTATCCTCGTTGACCTTGTGGCTGGGGTCATCAATCAGCTGGATATATTCGACAATGTCACCAGCGGGCCAGCGCCGTGCCATCAGGCTGGCGCGGGCCTCGGCCGAATCGCGGCTGGCGCGGATGGTTGCCACCACCTCATCAACATTGCTGACGGCCACGGCCAGACCACAAAGAATGTGGCTGCGCTCGCGGGCGCGTCGCAACTCAAACGCGGTGCGGCGCGCTACAACTTCCTCGCGGAAGATGAGGAAATACTTCAGAAAATCGCGCAGCGTAAGGGTTTCCGGCCGGCCACCGTTCAGCGCCAGCATGTTGCAGGCAAAGCTGGTTTGCATCGGTGTGAAACGAAAAAGCTGGTTCAGCACCACCTCGGCGGTGGCATCGCGCTTCAGCTCGATCACCAC
>CAYNXK010000205.1:0-4132 GCA_964401125.1 uncultured Aliiroseovarius sp. | reverse complement strand
AGGCCAGTTTTGGCAGCTCGGTGCTGCGGTTTATCATGACCTCGGCCTTTTACCCGCTTGTGGTGGCCTTTTCGGTTTACGCCCTGCGGGTACGCCGCCTGTTGCCGGGGGATTCTGACGCGCTGAGGCTTGGCTTATGAGGCGCAGCCCGGCAGATACGGCAAAAAGCGTGAGCGTGATTTCGCGCCGGGCTTTGCTGGTTGGTGGTATTCAGCTTGGCCTCGTGGGCGCATTGGCGGCGCGTATGCGCTATTTGCAGGTGGAGCAGGCCGACCAGTTTCGCCTGCTGGCCGATGAAAACCGGATCAATATTCGCCTTTTGCCCCCAGCGCGCGGCTTGATTTTTGACCGCAAGGGCGTGCTGCTGGCCGGCAATGAACAGAATTACCGTATTGTCATGGTGCGCGAGGATCTGGGCGATATTGATGCCGCGATCGAGCGCCTGTCGCGCCTTGTGCGCCTTGATCCTGACGAAACTGAGCAGGCTTTGAGCGAAATGGCGCGGCGCAGCCCCTTTGTGCCGATAACCATTGCCGACCGGGTCACTTGGGATGATGTGGCCAGGGTTGCGGTCAATGCGCCCAGCCTGCCCGGCATTTTCCCCGAGGTCGGCCTTTCGCGTATTTACCCGCTTGATGCCGATCTGGCCCATGTTCTGGGTTATGTGGGGCCGGTTAGCGATTTTGACCTGGCCCGGATTGATGATCAGGACCCGTTATTGCAGATTCCGCGCTTTCAGATTGGCAAATCCAACGTAGAGGCCCGGCTGGAGCGCAAGCTGCGCGGCTCGGCTGGCTCGCGGCATATCGAGGTCAATGCGGTTGGGCGGGTGATGCGCGAGCTTGACCGGCGCGAGGGCAAGCCGGGGGCGAATGTGCAGCTGACCATCGACCATTCCTTGCAGAATTTTGTGCAGGCCCGGCTGGCGGGCGAAAGTGCTTCGGTTGTGGTGATGGATACCGAACAGGGCGATTTGCTGGCGCTCGGATCAGCGCCCTCCTTTGACCCTAACGAGTTTGTCCACGGCATTTCGGTTGCCAATTACAACGCCTTGCTGGAAAATCCGTACCGGCCATTGGCCAGTAAAAGCGCCCAGGGCACCTATCCGCCCGGATCGACCTTCAAGATGGTCACAGCACTAGCCGCGCTTGAGGAAGGGCTGATTGATTTTGAGGAGAAAATCACCTGTAGGGGTTTTGTTGAGCAATCCGGCCGCCGTTTTCACTGCTGGAAGCGCGGCGGGCACGGGCGGGTTGATCTGACCAAATCATTGCGCGAAAGTTGTGATATTTACTACTATGATCTGGCCTTGCGGGTGGGGATCGAGAAAATCACCAAAATGGCGCTCAAGCTCGGGCTGGGCGTTCGTCATGACCTGCCGCTTTCGGCCATTGCTCGGGGCCTGATGCCCACCAAGGCCTGGAAACGCGAAAACCGTAATGAATCGTGGGTGATTGGCGATAGCATGAATGCCGGCATTGGCCAGGGTTTTTTGCTGGCCTCGCCCCTGCAACTGGCGGTGATGACGGCGCGGCTGGCCACAGGCCGGGCATTGGTGCCGCGCCTTGTAAGGTCTACTGACGGTATTGCCGCGCCTTATGAGGAAGCCCCGGCGCTGGATATTTCCCCGGAGAACCTGTTGGCTATGCAGGAGGGTATGTATGAGGCTGTCTATGGCCAGCGGGCCACGGCAGCGCGCTCAAGGATCGTGGCTGAAGGCATGCATATGGCGGGCAAGACCGGCACCTCGCAGGTGCGCAATATCTCTATGGCCGAGCGCGCGCAGGGCGGTGTTATCCGCACGGAAGACCTGCCGTGGAGGCTGCGAAATCATGCCTTATTCGTGGGTTACGCCCCCTATGAGGCACCGCGATATGTGGTCTCGGTGATTGTGGAACATGGCGGTGGCGGCTCCATTGCCGCAGCCCCCATTGCCCGCGATGTATTGTTGCAAGCACTCTATGGCGGCCTACCGCCGCTTTCGGCCTACCCATCCAGCCAGCGCAGCCGTATCGGTGAAATGCAGCGAAATCTTGATTTGCGCGCCCCGATCAAGCCGACAGAGGGGCGCGGCCGGGCATGAGCTTTCTTGAACACAACGTCAAACATACCCCGTCAGGCCTGCGCAAAATTCTGCATCTGAACTGGTTTCTGATCCTGCTGATCAGCACCGTGGCCGGCATTGGCTTTGTCATGCTTTACTCCATTGCCGGAGGCTCGCTTCAGCCCTGGGCCGAGCCGCAGATGCAACGGTTTGCCCTGGGTATGGGCCTGATGTTCTTTATCGGCCTTACGCCGATCTGGTTTTGGCGCAGCCTGTCAGGCATGGCTTGGCTGGTGGCGCTGCTGCTGCTGGTGCTGGTGGAGTTGGTTGGCGTGACCGGCATGGGCGCGCAGCGCTGGCTAAACCTTGGTTTCATGCGCCTGCAACCTTCAGAGCTGGCCAAGGTCACGTTGGTGATGGCGCTGGCAGCCTATTATGACTGGCTTGATATATCACTTGTTTCCAAACCTTTATGGCTATTACCGCCGATTTTGATGATCGCCTTGCCCGCCATGTTGGTGCTGGGGCAGCCAGACCTTGGCACCGCTATCTTGCTGGTGGCCGGGGGGGGTGCCGTGATGCTTCTGGCCGGGGTGCACCTGCTTTATTTCGCCGTGCTGATTGTGCTGGGCATTGGTCTGGTGGTGGCGGTATTTGTCTCGCGCGGTACTGAATGGCAGCTTTTGAAAAACTATCAATATCGCCGCATTGACACCTTTCTTGACCCGGCCAGTGACCCGCTGGGCGGTGGCTATCATATTACCCAGTCAAAAATCGCGCTAGGCTCGGGCGGCTGGAGCGGGCGCGGCTTTATGGAAGGCACCCAGACGCGGCTGAACTTTCTGCCGGAAAAGCACACGGATTTCATCTTTACCACTCTGGCCGAGGAGTTTGGCTTTCTCGGCGGCATCACCTTACTGGTGCTTTACGTGCTGATCTTGGTGTTCTGTGTCATCTCGGCCATGCACAACCGCGACCGCTATTCATCATTGCTGATCCTTGGTATTGCGGCGACATTCTTCTTCTACTTCGCGGTCAATATGGCGATGGTGATGGGGCTTATTCCGGTGGTCGGGGTGCCGCTGCCGCTGGTCTCGTTTGGCGGCTCGGCAATGCTGGTGCTGCTTATAGGTTTTGGCCTTGTGCAATCGGCGCATGTGCACAGGGCGCGTAGTAAATGAGGGGCGAGCAGAAAATGAGTCGGCGCCTGAATGTGCTGGCCGCCATACCTGACAGTGAATGGGATTTATACCATGCGGCCCTGAAGCAGGCATTTACCAAGGCCGGGCTTGAGGTGAATTTGGCGCAAAAAATATCGCCGGCTGAGGTTGATTATATTGTCTATATGCCCAGTGGCCGGATTAGTGATTTTAGCCCTTTCAGCCGCACCAAAGCAGTGCTGAGCCTGTGGGCCGGGGTTGAGCGCATCATTGGCAACACAAGCCTGACCCAGCCACTGGCGCGCATGGTTGATCCTGCTCTCAGGGAGGGGATGCGCGAATGGGTTGCCGGCCATGTGCTGCGCCACCATCTGGGGCTGGACCGCGATATCTGCCGCAAAGATCAGGCTTGGCAGCCCCATATTCCGCCGCTGGCGCGCAATCGGCAAGTCGGCGTGCTGGGGCTGGGGGCATTAGGGGCGGCCTGTGCTGAAGCGCTTGCCGGGCTGGGCTTTCAGGTTTCGGGCTGGAGCAGGCGGCCCAAAAATCTGGCGGTCGCCGCCACATTCTCAGGTGATGCCGGGCTTGGCGAGGTGCTGCGGCGTGCTGAAATACTTGTGCTACTGCTGCCACTTACACCACAAACCAAGAATATACTGGATGCAGCCGCGCTGGCTTTGCTGCCAAAAGGCGCGGTGGTGATCAACCCCGGCCGGGGGGCGCTGATTGATGATGAAGCCCTATTGGCAGCGCTGGACAGGGGCCAGTTGAGCCACGCAACGTTGGATGTTTTTCGCACCGAGCCGCTGCCGCCAGCCCACAAATTCTGGGCGCATCCAGGCATTACCGTCACGCCGCATATCGCCTCGGCCACCCGGCCTGACAGCGCTGCCGGGCTGATCGCCGAGAATATCCGCCGGGGCGAGGC
>CAYNXK010000204.1:0-4168 GCA_964401125.1 uncultured Aliiroseovarius sp. | reverse complement strand
GTGGGCGCCATGCCCGTTTCATCAGGAAAAAACCGCGTCCTTTCATGTGGATGACCGCAAAGGGTATTATTATTGTTTTGGCTGCCACGCCAAGGGCGATGCCATTTCCTTTATCCGTGAGACCGAGAATGTCGGCTTCATGGAGGCGGTTGAAATTCTGGCGCGTGAATGTGGCATGCAAATACCGGCCCGTGATCCGAAGGCGCAAGAGAAGTCTGACCGCGGCACTCTACTGGTTGGAATCATGGAAATGGCGCTGCAATATTTCCGCTTGCAGCTGAAAACCGCCTCCGGGGCGCAGGCCCGTGATTATTTGGCGGGGCGGGGGCTTAGTGAGGCGGCGCAGGACCGTTGGGATATCGGTTTTGTGCCTGATGCCTGGCAGGGGTTGTGGGACCATCTCAAGGCCAAGGGCGTGGCCGATGAGCTGATTTTTGGGGCCGGACTGGCAAAACCCAGCCAGAAGGGTGGCAAGCCCTATGATACCTTTCGCGGCCGCATTATGTTTCCGATCCGCGATGGGCGCAGCCGCTGCATTGCCTTTGGTGGCCGGGCGATGGATGCCTCGGAGCAGGCTAAATATCTGAATTCACCGGAAACGGCGCTGTTTGACAAGGGGCGCAGCCTGTTCAACCTTGCGCCGGCGCGCACGGCGGCGGGCAAGGGCCAGCCGCTGATCGTGGCCGAGGGTTATATGGATGTGATTGCCCTTGTTGAAGCCGGATTCAGCGCCGCTGTTGCCCCGCTTGGCACTGCAATCACCGAAGATCAGCTACGCCTGATGTGGCGGGTTTCGCCAGAGCCGGTGATCATGATGGATGGCGACAGGGCCGGGCTTAGTGCCGCCATGCGGCTGATTGATCTGGCCTTGCCGCTGCTTGAAGCCGGGCAAGCTTTGCGCTTTGTGCTGATGCCTGATGGCCTGGACCCGGACGACCTGATCAGGGCGCAGGGTGCCGGGGCGATGCAGGAGCGCATCAGCGCCGCCATGCCCATGGTGCAGCTGCTTTGGGACCGCGAAATTCAGGGCCAGACATTTGATAGCCCGGAACGAAAAGCCGCCTTGGACAAGCGCTTGCGAGCCGCGATTTCACGCATTCAAGACAGCGATATTCGCCGTTATTATGGTGAAGCGATAAAGCAACAAAGCTGGGAGTTTTTCCGATCGGCCAGTTGGACTCCGGGCTTCAAGGGGCGCAAGCCACCGGAGCAATTATCACGCCCGGAAACCCGGGCCTCGCTGCTTGCCACAAACGGTGATGACCGGGTTGGTGAAATGCTCAGAGAGATGGCTATTCTGGCAGTCACATTGCTTCATCCGGCTATTATCCCGCAATTCGAGGCCGGCCTTGAAACGCTGGAGCTGATTGAGCCGGGCCATCAACCTTTCATGCTGGCAATTCTGGAAAACTATCACATTGTTACCAATGAGGAACTTATTGTGGTTGTGACGGAAATCATGGGTGCAGAGCTTGTGAAAACGCTCCTGAATCGCGCTCATGTTTTGGTTTTGCCAGCGGTCATGAACCGGGAAAATTCAAGCATTGCCATTGCTACTCTGGGCGAGGAGCTGGCAAAGCTTTCGGCCGAGCGCGGGCTGAGAAAAGAAATCGAAGAAGCTCAGTTTGATATGACTGGCCTGGTTGATGAGGGCATCACCTGGCGCCTTAGCCAGGCGGCCGAGGCGCGCAACAAGGCGGTGCGCAGCGCGCAGGATGATATGACAACATTTGATGTTGCCAGCTCTGGCGCATTGGTCGACCGGGAGGAGCGCGCCGCACTGGATGAGCTTCTGAAGGGGATCAAATTTGCAAAAAACCCACCTAAAAACAAGTAAGTGTGGTTTTCGTGCAGAAGTTATTGGAAAAAGCGGATAAACGGGTTGGCGAATCAGTGATTCGTCTAAATGATTCGCCAAACGAATCACTCGTACCTGCTACCCAGTCCGCCACCCAGACCCGCCACCCAGACCCGCCACCCAGCCAAGACGCGCTGATGACGATAATTGAGGGAGTGCCAGATGGCCGCCAAAGATGTTCAGAATAAAAAGTCCCGCGCCAAGGAAATTGCGCAGGATGCCGGTCAGGATCAGGCTTTAGTTGCAGGGGGGCAGGAAGCCATCAAGGCGATGATTTCCGAGGCTCGCGAAAAAGGCTATATTACTTACGGTCAACTGAACAGGGTCTTGCCGCCTGAACAGGTGAACTCGGAACAGATTGAAGACGTGATGTCGATGCTCTCGGAAATGGGTATCAATATTATTGAGGACGAAGAGGCCGAGGAAGAAGAAAAAAGGGGCGGCACCGATATTGCCACCACTTCCGGTACCCGTGAAATTACCCTTGCCGGCAGCGGTGCTGAAAAGCTTGACCGCACCGATGACCCGGTACGCATGTATTTGCGCGAAATGGGCTCGGTTGAGTTGCTCAGCCGTGAGGGCGAAATTGCCATTGCCAAACGTATCGAGGCCGGGCGCAACACCATGATCGCCGGGCTTTGTGAAAGCCCGCTGACCTTTCAGGCCATTACCATCTGGCGCGAAGAATTGTTATCTGAGGACATCCTGCTGCGCGATGTGATTGATCTGGACGCCACATTCGGCACTCAGATGGGCGAAGATGGCAATGTGGAAAATGTGGTTGTCGGGGCGGGAAGTGTCGCAAACCCCGACGCTGTTCCGGCCGCCGCTCCTGTTGCCGCCGCTCCTGTCAGTGCCGAAAAGCAAGATACCACCCCTGAGCTTGACGCCGATGGTAACCCCATTGCGGTTGATGACGACGAGGATGATGACGAGGACGAACAAGCCAACATGTCGCTGGCGGCGATGGAAGAGGCGCTGAAACCCGGCGTTCTGGAACAGCTTGAAGTCATCGCAAATGACTATGTTTTGCTCAGCGAGATGCAGGACGAGCGCATGTCTGCCACCTTGAACGAGGATGGCTCTTTTACCAAAAAGGCTGAAAAAGCCTATCAGAAGCTGCGCGCCGAAATCGTGCTGCTGGTGAACGAGCTGCACCTGCATAACAACCGGATCGACGCCCTTATCGACCAGCTTTACGGCATCAACCGGCGCATTATGTCCATTGATTCCAGCATGGTCAAACTTGCCGATCAGGCCCGCATCAACCGGCGCGAATTCGTCGATGCTTACCGTGGCTACGAGCTTGAGCCTACATGGCTTGAGCGCATGGCCCAAAAACCCGGCCGTGGCTGGGCCGCCTTCATCGAGCGCTCGTCAGAAAAGGTTGGTGAATTGCGGGTGGAAATGGCTCAGGTCGGGCAATATGTCGGCGTTGACATCCCCGAGTTTCGCCGCATCGTGCAGCAGGTTCAGAAGGGCGAAAAAGAAGCGCGCTCGGCCAAAAAAGAGATGGTCGAGGCCAACCTGCGTCTGGTGATTTCAATCGCCAAAAAATACACCAACCGTGGCCTGCAATTCCTTGATCTCATTCAGGAAGGCAACATTGGCCTGATGAAGGCTGTGGATAAATTTGAGTACCGTCGCGGCTATAAATTCTCGACCTATGCCACTTGGTGGATCAGGCAGGCTATCACCCGCAGTATCGCCGATCAGGCCCGCACCATCCGCATTCCGGTGCACATGATCGAGACCATCAACAAACTGGTGCGCACCGGCCGCCAGATGCTGCACGAAATTGGCCGCGAGCCAACGCCGGAAGAGCTGGCGCAAAAGCTGCAAATGCCGCTTGAGAAGGTGCGCAAGGTGATGAAAATCGCCAAAGAGCCAATTTCTCTGGAAACGCCGATTGGCGACGAAGAAGACAGCCAGCTTGGTGATTTCATCGAGGATAAAAACGCGGTCCTGCCGCTGGACAGCGCCATTCAGGAAAACCTCAAGGAAACCACCACCCGCGTACTGGCCAGCCTGACACCGCGCGAAGAACGCGTGCTGCGCATGCGCTTTGGCATCGGCATGAACACCGACCACACGCTGGAAGAAGTCGGCCAGCAATTTTCGGTGACCCGCGAGCGGATCAGGCAGATTGAGGCGAAAGCGCTCAGGAAGCTGAAACACCCGAGCCGCAGCCGGAAGTTGCGTAGTTTTCTGGATCAGTAGAGAGCGAAACATCACAAGCTAGGGTGCTAATATGCCTCAAACCGAAGCGGCCGCAGTAGATCAACTGTTTGCGAAGATTAAGGATCCGCA
>CAYNXK010000203.1:0-4217 GCA_964401125.1 uncultured Aliiroseovarius sp. | reverse complement strand
GCGGCTTCACCCGGCAGATGAAACGACTGCCTGCGATGATGCGCAAGAGCATGATCTATGACCGCGGATTGGACCCTCTCATGGTTTGCGAGCAAACCATTGCCGGGCAAGGGATGGCCTGCTACCCGAAACTGGCTCGTCGCCTGAAGGTAGACATCTGGTTCTGCGACAGGTACGTACCCCTCTTGGCAGATTACTGAAGCAATCGCCTGCCCATTGCCTGATAGCGCATTTTATGCCCGAGAAGGGGTAATGCGTGGCTACACGGCAGCAACGAGAACACCAACGGCCTGCTCCGCCAGTTCATGCCAAAGGGCACTGATCTCTCGAGTGTCAGTCAGGCCTGGCTCAACAATATTGCCCGGCTCCTGAACGGCAGGCCCAGGAAAGTACTTGGGTGGAGAAGCCCCGCCGAAATCATGGCCAAAGAAATAGCGGACTTCAACTCAACCGTTGCACTTGAAATTTGAATCCAAGCTTCTTCTATAGACGCCCCCATCCATCCCTGATACATCGCACAGGTCGCGTGGCTCTGGATTCGTTCCGGGGCCCGTGATTATTTGAGAAGGCCTGCCATGGTGGCGGGCGCAAAGCAAACGGAAGACAGAAAGCATGGCATTAAAGTCGTATAAACCGACGACGCCAGGCCAGCGTGGGCTGGTTCTGATCGACCGTTCGGAGCTTTGGAAAGGACGTCCAGTCAAGGCACTCGTTGAGGGTCTTGGCAAGAAGGGCGGCCGGAACAATACCGGACGGATCACGATGCGCCGCCGAGGTGGCGGGGCGAAGCGTCTCTATCGTATCGTAGATTTCAAGCGTAACAAATTTGATGTGGCCGCTGTAGTTGAGCGGATCGAATATGACCCCAACCGCACGGCCTTCATCGCGCTCATCAAGTATGAAGATGGTGAGCAGGCCTATATTATCGCGCCGCAGCGTTTAGCCATTGGTGACAAGGTTGTGGCCGCGGCCAAGGCCGACATCAAGCCGGGTAACGCCATGCCATTTTCGGGCATGCCGATCGGTACCATTGTGCATAATATCGAAATGAAGCCCGGCAAGGGTGGTCAAATCGCCCGCGCTGCTGGCACCTACGCCCAGTTTGTGGGCCGTGATGGTGGCTATGCCCAAATCCGGCTCAGCTCGGGTGAATTGCGTCTGGTGCGTCAGGAATGCATGGCAACAATTGGCGCGGTCTCAAACCCCGACAATTCAAACCAGAACCTCGGCAAGGCTGGTCGCAACCGCTGGAAGGGCAAACGCCCAAGCGTGCGCGGTGTAGCGATGAACCCGGTTGATCACCCTCATGGTGGCGGCGAAGGCCGTACCTCCGGTGGCCGTCACCCGGTCAGCCCTTGGGGCAAGCCCACAAAGGGCGCCCGCACACGTAACAAGAAAAAGGCGTCGCAGAAAATGATTCTGCGGTCGCGTCACGCCAAGAAGAAGGGGCGCTAGAATATGTCACGCTCTGTATGGAAAGGGCCTTTTGTTGACTCTTATGTTCTCAAAAAGGCCGAGAAGTCCAAAGAATCTGGACGCAATGAAGTTATCAAGATATGGTCACGCCGCTCGACTATCCTGCCTCAGTTCGTGGGCCTGACGTTTGGTGTTTATAACGGGCGCAAGCACATCCCCGTTAATGTGACCGAAGACATGATCGGCCAGAAGTTTGGTGAATATTCACCGACGCGGACCTTTTACGGTCACACCGCCGACAAAAAATCGAAGCGGAAATAAGCCATGAGCAAGGATAAAAATCCCCGCCGCGTGGCCGATAACGAAGCTCGGGCCAAAACCCGCATGCTGCGTACAAGCCCGCAAAAACTTAACCTTGTAGCCCAGATGATTCGGGGCAAGAAGGTTGATAAAGCCCTGACAGACCTGACATTTTCCAAAAAGCGTATCGCCCAGGACGTGAAGAAATGCCTGCAATCGGCGATTGCCAATGCTGAAAATAACCATGGTCTGGATGTGGATGAGCTGATCGTTGCTGAAGCCTGGGTTGGCAAAAACCTGACCCTGAAGCGCGGACGCCCTCGGGCCCGTGGCCGGTTTGGCAAAATCATGAAGCCGTTCGCGGAAATCACCATCACGGTGCGTCAAGTTGAGGAGCAAGCCTAATGGGTCAGAAAATCAATCCGATCGGCATGCGCTTGCAGATCAACCGCACTTGGGACAGCCGCTGGTATGCCGACACCAAAGATTATGGCAACCTATTGATGGAAGACCTGAAAATTCGGGATTTCATCAAGAAAGACTGCGAACAGGCCGGTATCAGCCGGGTGATTATCGAGCGTCCGCATAAAAAGTGCCGCGTCACAGTTCACACCGCACGCCCCGGCGTCATCATTGGCAAGAAGGGCGCTGACATTGAAACTCTGCGCCAGAAAATCGCTACGATGACGGACAGCGAGCTGCATCTCAATATTGTTGAGGTTCGCAAGCCTGAGCTTGACGCCCAGCTGGTTGGTGAAAGTATTGCCCAGCAGCTTGAGCGCCGCATCAGCTTCCGCCGCGCCATGAAGAGGGCGGTACAAAGCGCCATGCGCATGGGGGCTTTGGGTATCCGGGTCAACGTTGCTGGCCGCCTTGGTGGTGCCGAGATCGCCCGCACGGAATGGTACCGTGAGGGCCGGGTGCCGCTGCACACTTTGCGGGCCGACATTGATTACGCTGGTGTTAAGGCAATGACTGCTTACGGCATCATCGGTATCAAGGTCTGGATATTTAAAGGTGAAATCATGGAGCATGACCCGGCAGCGCGTGATCGCCGGGCCGAGGAACTCCAGCAAGGTCCGGTGCCTCGTGGCGCTGGCGGCCGCCGGTAAGGAGAATTAGAGATGCTGCAACCAAAGCGCACAAAATATCGCAAGATGCACAAGGGTCGCATTCGCGGTCTGGCCAAGGGCGGGTCTGACCTGAACTTTGGCACTTACGGCCTGAAGGCGATTGAGCCTGAGCGCATCACCGCGCGTCAAATCGAAGCTGCCCGTCGGGCCATGACCCGGCACATGAAACGGCAGGGCCGTGTCTGGATCCGCATTTTCCCGGATACTCCAGTCACCTCCAAGCCCACCGAAGTGCGGATGGGTAAAGGTAAAGGTTCGGTTGATTTCTGGGCCGCGAAAGTCAAGCCCGGCCGGATCCTGTTCGAGATTGATGGAGTCGATGAGGACGTGGCAAGAGAAGCCCTGCGCCTCGCCGCGATGAAATTACCGGTAAAAACCCGTACGATTATCCGCGAAGACTGGTAGGGTCGAAAACGCGCAAGCGTTTTCTGGCCAGCGGTGTAGCGGGTTTTCAACGAAAACCTGCGGGCCGCACCCCGCTGAAATTAAAAACCCCCGCTGAGAAATCGGCGGGGGTTTTTGGTGATACAATTGTTAGTTGCGCCGTTCTTTTGCGGTGTTCTTACACCCAGCCAAAGTTAAAACTGACGCTGATTCGATCTTCCTCAGCCATGTTCAGCGGCACTTCATGGCGCAGCCAGCTTTCCCACAAAAGAACCTCGCCGACCTCGGGTTTGACATAAATGAATTTGCGTAGTTCCGGGCGCGCATCGGCCCGGCGCTCGGGTGCCGCCATCATCATGGCGCTGCGCGGGTCTTCAAACTTGATGGCACTGGCACCTTTGGGCATGGCCACATAGGTTGTGCCGCTGACCACAGAATGCGGGTGCAGGTGCGAGGTGTGAATGCCGCCTTCAGGCAGGATATTGACCCACAAGGAGTCAAGCTTCAGCTTTTTGTCGCCCAGATCAAACTCCAGATCCTCTACAAAGGCCTTCAGGTGCTTTTTCAGCACCTTGGCAAGGTCTTTAAAAATTGGAAACCGCCATTCCAGATCATCCAGAGAAGCGTAGCTGGTATAGCCCGGATAATCGTTATCCGCGCACCATGTCTGCCCGGCTTCATCATCCTGAGCAATGGACAGGCATGAGGCTTCAAGTTCATCAGAATCCACCTTGCCTCCGAACTCGGACAGCGAGGCGCGATAAAGGCGGGTGACGAAGAGGGATGTGATTTGTGACATGGCCTGTCATAACCCGACTGGCAACAGAGGGCGAGCCGATTTTGCTGTTGTTCTGTGATGGGTGAAACTTTCCCTTGCCCCGGCCCTTTGGCTCTATTATAGGAACCCATCCGTGGACTCCCGATAGCCGGGATTCGCGGCGTTTTTATTCATCCACCGGAAATAGGGTGACCCTGAATCAATCA
>CAYNXK010000202.1:0-4233 GCA_964401125.1 uncultured Aliiroseovarius sp. | reverse complement strand
CAGCGAGATGAGCATACACCTTCTTAAGGTCATGGTGGAAGATGTGTTGCTTGGGCCTATCAAGTTTGAGCTGGGCCTGACCGATATTGCTGGCACCTCGGCTATAAAAACAGATGCTTTGCTTGCCATTAGGCAAAAAATGACGGCGGCATTAATGACCTATGACATCGGCTTTATGGAAGGGGAAGGCGACCTGAAAGGCGCCCTTTCCCTGAAAGGCAGTATTAGCGACCTGAAAATGAGTTCTGACGGTGCCTTACCCTTTGAGGTGGATATGCAGAACTTGAATGCAGCCCTGAGAGCCGGGCTGGCTGTTGATATCACAATGACCAACGGCGCTGGCAGTTCTGAATTCTCTTTCAGTGATGGGGCTGACACCACTTCTGGCAGCACATCCATTGAAAGCGGCAGTTTCGTTGCTACACTAAACAACAACCGTATAAGTTATGGCTGGGCGGCGAAGGGCGTAATGTGGTCAATGCTGAGTTCAGAAATACCACTGCCGCTCAATTTAGCTCTGGCCGAGGCCGCCTTTAATCTGTCCATGCCGACTGCAAAATCTGACAGCCCACAGGATTTTTCGCTGCTGGTAAAACTGATTGATCTGACCCCGGGTGACATGATCTGGAACATGTTTGATCCAACCGGTATGCTGCCGCGTGACCCGATCAATCTGGTGATAGATATTGCCGGCAAGGCAAACTGGCTGTTTGATATCTTTGACCCGGCGCAGGCCGAAAACATGGTCACGGTAACACCGGGTGAGTTGCACGCCCTGACCCTGAAAGACCTGCGCCTAAGCGCTGCCGGGGCCGTGTTGACTGGTATCGGAAATTTTACCTTTAATAATGACGATCTGACGACATTTGATGGCGTGCCTGCACCTGATGGCACGGTTGAGTTGAAGCTGGTCGGGGCAAATAGCCTGATCGACAAGCTGATTTCCATGGGTGTGATGACCAATGATGATGCCATGGGGGCACGCATGATGATGGGCCTGTTCGGGCGGCCCGGTGATGGCGAAGATACTTTGCTTTCCACCATTGAGGTAAAAAGCACTGGTGAAATCTCGGCCAATGGCATGCGCCTGCAATAAGGTAGCAATAAGCTGAACAAAGCCGCCCGGAGAAATCTGGGCGGCTTTTTGCGGGCTTGCAGGCAGGCCGCGCGGGGCTTACCTACATTTGCAAGACATGAAAGCACCACGCAAGGAGCAATGGATGAGCAACATGCCTGAAAACCTGACCCAGCAGCTTCTGGATGCCGCCCGCCAAGCCGGGGCGGATGCCGCCGACGCGCTGGTTGTCGAGGGCACATCTCTGTCAATTGATGTGTTGAACGGCAAGCTGGAGCATGCGGAACGCGCTGAGGGAATTGACCTTGGCCTGCGGGTAATGATCGGTAAGCGGCAGGCCAATGTTTCGGCCTCGGACCGCTCGCCTGAGACCATTGCAACCATGGCTCAGCGCGCCGTGGCAATGGCCCGCGAAGCCCCGGAAGACCCGTATATTGGCCTTGCAGACCCAGCTGAACTGGCAGTGGGTTGGAACCTGGAAGCGCTGGAGCTGGCCGACCCGGCCCCGGAGCCTGCCCCGGCTGATCTGGAAGAAGATGCGCGCCGCGCCGAGGCGGCTGCCTTGGCTGTTGAGGACGTTTCTCAGGTGCAGTCAGCCTCAGCGGGCTACGGGCATAACCAGATACACCTTGCTACCAGCAACGGTTTTTCCGGGGGCTTTTCCCGTACCAGCCGCAGTATCAGCGCCGTGGCGATTTCCGGCACTGGCAGCAACATGGAGCGCGACTATAAGGGCGAGGGTCGGACCTTTCAGGCTGACCTGCCTACACCTGAAGAGATTGGCCGCGACGCCGGCGCGCGTGCGGCGGCCCGTATGGGAGCAAGGCAGCCGCCCAGCGGAACATTTCCGGTGCTGTTTGACGAACGTATTTCTGCTTCTTTGATCGGGCATCTTCTGGCAGCTATCAACGGGGCGGCGATCGTGCGCGGCTCGTCATGGTTACGTGATGCGCTGGGCGAGCAGGTGTTGCCCAAAGCGCTGTCTCTCACTGAAGAACCACAGCGCGCCCGTATTTCAGGATCACGGCCCTTTGATGGCGAGGGGCTGGCAACAAGCAAGCGACTGATCGTTGAGAACGGTGTTCTGACAGGCTGGATTCTAGATCTTTCCACAGCCCGCAAGCTGGGCATGGAAAGCACGGCAAATGCCGCCCGTGGCACTTCAACCCCACCTTCGCCATCAGTGTCTAATGTGACCCTAACGCAGGGCCATGCCTCATCTGGTGACCTGTTATCAGACATGGGCACCGGGCTGCTGATCACCTCGATGATCGGCTCTACCATCAATCCGACAACCGGAGAATATTCGCGCGGGGCATCAGGGTTTTGGGTGGAGAACGGCGCGGTGACCTATCCGGTCAATGAATGCACCATCGCCGGTAATTTGCGCGATATGCTCATGCGGATCATCCCCGCCAATGATGCGCAAGATCATCTGAGCCGCCGGGTGCCTTCACTGTTGATTGAGGGGATGGTGCTTGCCGGTAGCTGATGACCTTTCCCTACTTGAAAATGCCGCCCATGCAGCCGGCGATATTGCCCGCAAATACTGGAAGCAGGCACCTGAAACTTGGGACAAACCCGGCGGCCTCGGCCCGGTTTCTGAGGCTGATCTTGCAGTAGACGCCATGCTGCGGGAAGAATTGACAGGCGCGCGTCCGGGATATGGCTGGCTGTCGGAGGAAACCGAGGACAGCCCGGCACGGCTTGACGCGGAATGCGTGTTCATCATCGACCCTATTGACGGCACCCGCGCCTATCTTGAGGGCAGCTCCACATGGGCGCACTCACTGGCTGTTGCGCGCGGTGGCCGGATTACAGCTGCAATTGTCTACCTGCCGATCCCCGACAAGATGTATGCGGCAACATTGGGCAGCGGAGCTTTTCTGAATGGCAAACGGATCAGCGCCAGCAACGTAGATTCGCTGGAGGATGCCAATATTTTAGCGGCCCGCCCCACCTTTGACGCCAAAAATTGGCAGGATGGCATGGTGCCTCCGGTAAAACCGCAATTCCGGCCTTCATTGGCCTACCGGATGGGCCTTGTTGGCGAAGGCCGGTTTGACGCCATGCTGGCCTTGCGCCCCACTTGGGAATGGGACATCGCAGCAGGGGCGCTGATTGTTTCAGAGGCAGGCGGGCGGGCAACAGACCGTAACCTTGCAAAGCTGAGGTTCAACAATGCCAGCGCGCAGGTAAACGGCGTGGTGGCCGCAGGCAAGACAATGCATCAGACATTAGGCACGCGGCTTTTACAGGTCTGAAAACCGGCACCTTGGACATGATAATCGGAACACGGTAACAAGAGGCAACCAATTTCAGGAGCAACGACATGTCAGAGAAAAAAGCGCCCTCATCACGCCGCCGCACCTTGACGTTGCGCGATGTGTCTGAGGCTTCCGGCGTCAGTGAAATGACCGTCAGTCGGGTACTTAGAAACCGTGGAGAGGTGAGTGCGGCAACCCGCGAAAAGGTGCAGGAGGCGACCAAGAGGCTGGGCTATGTCCCTAACAAAATTGCCGGAGCGCTGGCCTCACAACGGGTCAACCTGGTGGCCGTGATTATCCCATCACTCTCAAATATGGTGTTCCCCGAAGTCATGACAGGCATCAGCGATGTGCTTGACGAAACCCCGTTACAGCCGGTTGTTGGGGTCACAAATTATAAGCCCGAGCGTGAAGAAAAAGTACTGTACGAGATGCTGTCATGGCGGCCTTCCGGGGTTATCATCGCCGGGCTGGAACACAGCGATGCCTCTAGGGCGATGCTGCGGGCGGCAAATATTCCGGTGGTCGAAATAATGGATACCGACGGCGAAGCGATTGACGCCGTTGTTGGCATTTCCCACAGACGGGCCGGGCGCAAGATGGCCAAGGCCATCCTGAAAGCAGGATTCAGGCGCATCGGTTTTCTAGGTACAAAAATGCCTCTGGATCACCGGGCGCGCAAACGCTTTGAGGGCTTCACCGAAGCTCTGGCCAGATCTGGTGTTGAGATTGCAGATCAGGAATTTTACGAGGGCGGATCAGCCCTGCTGAAAGGCCGGGAGATGACAGAGGCCATGCTTCAGCGCACACCTGATCTTGATTTTCTCTATTATTCCAATGATATGATCGGCGCGGGCGGACTGCTTTATTGCCTTGAAAAAGGTGTGGATA
>CAYNXK010000201.1:0-4335 GCA_964401125.1 uncultured Aliiroseovarius sp. | reverse complement strand
TGGATTGCCGTGCAATCCACTGACGGCCAACGGGTATAAGGCGGGACGCTTTAGGCGGCCCTGCAACAAGGCCCTATCTGCTGGAGAATTCATCGAGGTGATAACCCTGAATATATAAAAGGGCTGTCAGGTCACCATAATTGATACGTATATCACATTGCGCTGCCACAGAAGGCTTGGCATGCAGCGCCACCCCGGCTCCGGCCAGATGCAGCATGCCAAGGTCATTAGCCCCGTCACCTACGGCCAGAACATCGCTTGCCACCAGGCCGCGGGCGGCAGTGATCTCCTGCAGGGCTGTTACTTTGGCTTCGCGGCCCAATATTGGCGTGCCTACCTCTCCGGTAAACTTGCCGCCCTTGGTTAGCAGCGTATTGGCGCGCACCTCGTCAAAGCCCAGCCGGGCCGCAACAGGCACGGCAAATGCCGTGAACCCGCCCGAGACCAGCGCTGTGTAGGCACCATTTGCGCGCATGGTTGACATAAGCGCCTGTGCCCCCGGCATCATGGTGATGCGCGTTTCCAAAACCTCATCAATGATCCGGTCGCTATGGCCGGCCAGCAAGCTGACCCGGTCACGCAAGGAGGTTTCAAAATCCAACTCACCGTTCATTGCCCGTTTGGTGATCTCTTTCACCCGGGGGCCAACCTTGACCGCACCTGCCAGCTCATCAATGCATTCCTGCCGGATCATGGTTGAATCCATATCCGCCAGAAGCACCTTCTTGCGTCGTCCTTCGGAGCGCTGGACCACAATATCAACTTTGTGCTGCTGGGCATCCTCCCAAACCTGCCAGAGATTGTCAGGCATGGTGGGAATGGCGAATTCTGCCGCTATCCGTGGGGCCAGCCAAATAACCTCGCCGCCACCCCAAGTCTGGCACAGCTTATCAACCAACTCGACCGTGACTTCCCGCCTGATCGGATTGCTTAACAGAGAGACAATAAACATGGGCAACCTTTCACGTCTAATTTCACCTTGCATAAAGCTTGCATAAAACACGTCGCGCCAAAAAGGGCCAGCGCGGGTGTTGGCTGGGTATTTCCGGGTAACATAAATGGCAGGTATATATTAAAAAACACTGACAGCCTGACAACGGCCTGCAGGAAGTGCCGGTACATATGGCACAGCTAGCACAATTTTTCTGAAAAACGCCGGCCGATCTCAGGGTTTCCTGTTGCGCCCCGGCTCAATTACCCGTATCCGCGCCGGTGGGACACCCCTCCCCAACGAGGGGCATATATCTGAGAGGATATCCATCATGGATACAACAAAACCGGCTGCGCGGCCGGACAATCCGCGTTTTTCGTCCGGCCCTTGCGCCAAACCCCCCACATGGAAACCTGATGTTCTGACCGCTGCCGCCCTTGGCCGTTCTCATAGGGCTGCCATTGGCAAGGACAAGCTGCGCGCCGCCATTGAAGGTACGCGCGAACTGCTGGGCATCCCGGCAGATTACCGCATCGGCATCGTGCCCGCCTCTGATACCGGAGCTGTGGAAATGGCGCTGTGGTCTCTCTTGGGCGCGCGCGGCGTTGAAGTGCTGGCATGGGAAAGCTTTGGCGCTGGCTGGGTCTCTGACGTGAAGGGGCAACTTGGCCTGAACCCGGTGGTAAAGACCGCCGCATATGGCGCTTTGCCAGACCTTACCTCGGTTGATTTCAGCAACGATGTGGTCTTCACTTGGAACGGGACAACTTCGGGCGTGCGGGTGCCAAATGGCGACTGGATTGCGGCAGACCGCGAAGGGCTGACCATTTGTGATGCCACCTCGGCAGCGTTTGCCAATGATCTGCCCTGGGACAAGCTCGATGTTACCACCTTTTCCTGGCAAAAAGTGCTGGGCGGCGAGGCGGCGCATGGTATGCTGATCCTCTCTCCCCGTGCGGTGGAACGGCTGGAAAGCTACGCCCCGGCCTGGCCCTTGCCGAAAATTTTCCGCCTCACCAAAGGCGGCAAGCTGATCGAGGGTATCTTTCAGGGCGCGACCATCAATACACCCTCAATGCTGGCGGTCGAAGATTACCTTTTCGCACTTGACTGGGCGCGCTCGGTTGGGGGCCTGAAAGGCATGATGGCGCGGGCTGATGCCAACACGGCGGCGGTGGCAGATTTTGTTACGGCGCATGATT
The DNA here is from genome assembly GCA_964401125.1 of uncultured Aliiroseovarius sp. Lineage (GTDB taxonomy): Bacteria > Pseudomonadota > Alphaproteobacteria > Rhodobacterales > Rhodobacteraceae > JAAEUB01. The sequence continues at coordinate 2,202 of CAYNXK010000201.1, read as the reverse complement.
GGATCGACTTTCTTGCAACTGACCCGGCAACGCTTTCCAACACCTCGGTTTGTGTGACATTCAGTGACGAACGCATCAAGGACGGCGGAGCATTTGCCAAGGCAGTTGCCAAACGGCTGGAGGGCGAGGGCGTGGCTTATGACATCGGCGCTTACCGCGATGCCCCGCCGGGCCTGCGCATCTGGTGTGGCGGCACAGTTGAGGCCTCAGATATCAGCGCACTGATGCCGTGGCTCGACTGGGCATTTCAGGCTGAAATCGCGGCGCAGTAAGCGCACAAACCTACACATAACTTCTCAAAAGGACCAAAACCATGGCCCCCAAAGTACTCGTCTCCGACCAGCTTTCCGAAACCGCTGTACAGATTTTTCGTGACCGCGGCATCGAGGTGGATTTCATGCCCAACCTGGGCCGCGATAAAGACGCCTTGCTGGCAGCGATCCCGGCCTATGACGGCCTTGCCATTCGCTCGGCCACCAAGGCTACCGCCAAGCTTCTAGCCGCCGCTGATAATCTGAAGGTCATCGCCCGCGCCGGTATCGGGGTGGATAATGTGGACATTCCCGCCGCCTCGAAGAAAGGCGTGATCGTGATGAACACGCCTTTTGGCAACTCGATCACCACCGCTGAACACGCAATTTCTCTGATGATGGCAGTGGCACGCCAGATACCCGCTGCCAATGATTCTACCCAAGCCGGTAAATGGGAAAAATCCCGTTTCATGGGGGTTGAGCTGACATCCAAGGTGCTGGGCATCATCGGTTGTGGTAATATTGGCTCGATCGTGGCTGACCGTGCCAAGGGCTTGAAAATGAAGGTGATCGGCTATGACCCGTTCCTTAGCCAAGAGCGCGCGGATAAGTTGGGCATCGAGAAAGTCGAACTGGATGAACTGCTGGCGCGGGCTGATTTTATCAGTCTGCACGTGCCGCTGACGGATAAAACCCGCAATATTCTTTCGGCCGAAAACATCACTAAAATCAAACCGGGAGTGCGTATTATCAATTGTGCGCGCGGGGGGCTGGTTGATGAGGAGGCACTTGCCGAGGCGTTGAAATCCGGCCATGTGGCCGGGGCGGGCTTTGATGTGTTTGCGATTGAGCCAGCCACCGACAGCCCACTTTTTGGCCTGCCCAATGTGGTCTGCACGCCGCATCTTGGCGCCGCCACCACTGAGGCGCAGGAGAATGTGGCCCTGCAGGTGGCTGAACAAATGTCGGATTACCTCTTAACCGGGGCGGTGAGCAACGCCCTGAACATGCCTTCTGTCACCGCCGAAGAGGCTAAAATCATGGGGCCGTGGATTAAGCTGGCTGGCCATCTCGGAGCTTTTGTCGGCCAGATGACCGATGAGCCGATCAAGGCGATCAATATCCTCTATGACGGAGTTACCGCCAATATGAATCTGGCGGCGCTGGATTGCGCCACCATTGCCGGGCTTCTGAAGCCCTCGAACCCGGATGTGAACATGGTTTCGGCGCCGGTGATCGCAACAGATCGCGGCATACAAATATCGCAAACCACGCAGGAAAAGACCGGCGTGTTTGACGGCTTCATCAAGCTGACCGTGATTACTGCCACGCGCGAGCGTTCCATCGCCGGTACGGTATTTTCCGACGGAAAGCCGCGGTTTATCCAGATCAAGGGCATCAATATCGACGCCGAAATCGGTCAGCATATGCTTTATACCACCAACAGGGATGTGCCCGGCATCATTGGTGCACTTGGCGCAACAATGGGTGCGCACGGCGTGAATATCGCCAACTTCACCCTTGGTCGGCACGATGTCGGCGGCGAGGCGATTGCGCTGCTTTATATTGACAACCCACTGCCCGAAGCGGTGCTGGAGGAATTGCGTGGCTCAGGCTTGTTCCGGATGGTCAGCCCACTGAATTTTGAGGTTTGAGGCCGTAATCTTGGTGCGTTGGGGCTTTTCCGGCCTCAGCGCACCGTGGCAAGAAAATACACAACGTGCGGCGCGTCGAATCAATGACTTATATCTGCGCAGCAGGATCAGGGAAGAGTCGTTTAGCTAAAGGGTGCCTCGATTTATTGACCTTCGGAGGCCTCACGTCTGAAACCTGAAGCACGCCATACTTGGCTTTCCACTTGTAAAATCCGGCATCCGACATGCCGTGTTTGCGGCATAACTCCGAAACTTTCGCACCGGCTGCGTATTCCTGAATGATCGCGACAATCTGC
>CAYNXK010000200.1:0-4345 GCA_964401125.1 uncultured Aliiroseovarius sp. | reverse complement strand
GGGTCAACATTGAAACCCTGCTTCAGCACCGTAACACCACCCTCAGAACCATCCGTGGCCAAGCCCAGCGCATTCATCCAGCTCAGAAACGGGTATTCGTTGCCAAAGAACCACACACCCAAGGTTTTGCCGGCAAAATCTGCCGGGGTTTCAATGCCGCTATCCTTGCGGCAGGTCAGCATCATGCCCGAAGACTTAAACGGCTGCGCGATATTTACCACAAGCGCGCCTTGCTCGCGTGCTGCCAGAGCCGAGGGCATCCAGTCAACCATCACATCAGCAGCACCTCCCATCAGCACCTGCACCGGGGCCACGTCAGGGCCGCCGGGTCTGATGGTGACATTCAGGCCTTCTGCTTCGTAAAAACCTTTTTCCAGCGCTACATAATAGCCGGCAAACTGTGCTTGCGTCACCCACTTCAGTTGTAGCGTCACATCATCGGCGGCATAGGCCCCAGACCCCATGATCGCAAACGCAGCCAGTGCGCTTTTTGCATATTTCATCATTCGACTTACTCCCAGTTGGTTAAAGGTTTTGCTCAACCCCTTTGTGAAGGGTGCCAGAAGGTGACCCCTTTTTCTATTATTGCTACGATACCGTAAAATGCTGACCCGGCAAGAGCCGCCACGGTAATTTGCGCCCAGACCATATCAAGTTGCAAGCGCCCGACCTCGGTGGAAATGCGAAAACCCATGCCCTTGGTCGGGCTGCCAAAGAACTCGGCTACGATCGCCCCGATCAACGCCAGAGTTGTACCGATTTTCAAGCCGTTGAATATGGCGGGCATGGCGGCGGGCAGGCGCAATTTAATCAGCGCTTGCCAGTAGCTGGCCGACCATGTGGCCATCTGGTCACGCTGCATCTGATCAGTGGCCGCCAGCCCTTGCACCGTGTTCACCAGCATCGGGAAAAAGACCATAAGCACCACCACGGCAGATTTTGACTGCCAGTCAAAGCCAACCCACATGACCAGAATGGGCGCAGTGCCGATGATTGGCAGGGCGGCCATAAAGTTGCCCACGGGCAAAAGGCCACGCTGCAAGAAGGGCGAGCGGTCGATCAGGATGGCAATGACAAAGGCCGCACCACAGCCAATGGCATAGCCGCTCAAGGCGCCCTTCACGAAGGTCTGCATGAAATCGACCCATAATATATCAAGGGAAGCGGCAAACTTCACACCGATGACGCTGGGCGGCGGCAGGATAACACGGGGCACGCCAAGGCCATGTACTAAAGCCTCCCAGACAATCAGAAGCGTGACCCCGAAAATTGTCGGAACGGCCAACATCACCAGCCGCGTTTTCCGCGCCCAACCGTTTGCCAACCAGTGGTTGAGCCAATAGGCAGCAGCCCAGAATATTATGGCAAAAGCGACCCAGATCATGGCTGCATCCCCATACGTTTTAACGTGCGCCGTTGGATCAGGCCGATGATGCCCACCAGCGTTGCCGCCAGAATGGCTGCTGCAAATAATGCGCTCCATATCTGGATGGTTTGGCCAAAATACGAGCCGGTCAGCATCCGCGCGCCAAGGCCTCGAAGGGCTCCGGTGGGTAGCTCACCAACAATGGTTCCAACAAGGCTGGCGGCAATGCCGATTTTCAGGCTGGTGAACAGATAGGGCATCGAAGCGGGCAGCCTGAGCTTCCAGAATGTCTGGTTGCCGTTTGCATGATAGGTGCGCAAAAGGTCAAGCTGGTCAATCGCCGGGCTGCGCAGCCCCTTGACCATACCCACCACCACCGGAAAGAAGCAAAGATAGGCACTGATAATGGCCTTTGGCACCAGCCCTTGGATGCCTACCGAGTTCAGCACCACGATGATCATTGGCGCGATGGCCAGAATGGGGATGGTTTGCGAGGCAATCGCCCAGGGCATCACGCTCATATCCATCACCCGGCTATGAACAATGCCAATCGCCAACAATATCCCTGCGGTAGTGCCAAATACAAAGCCAAGCAGGGTGGCGCTCAGGGTGATCCAGCCGTGAAATATCAAGCTGCGTTTTGAAGTGACATTCTTCAAAACCGTGGTTTCATAAAGCTCGATCACCACCTGATGTGGGGCAGGCAGGCGCGGGCGATCCTGCGCCCAGGTCTCGGCCACCAGTTCGGTAAAACTCAGCTCAATACCGGCTCGGCCCGCCTGGTCTTGCACCCACTTTTGATTCATACCTACGGCGGCACCATACCAGATCACAACAATCATCATGACGATGGTAAGTATAGGAAGCACAGATTTCATACGCCACCCCGCACAAAAAAGAGCCCGGGAAAATTATTTGTCATAGGCATGCCCGGCTCGCAGCCCTTCGCGCACCCGATGCGCCACTTCCAAAAATTCCGGTGTTTCGCGTATGTCCAATGGTCGCTCGCGCGGCAACGGACTTTCGATCACATCGGTGATCCGCCCCGGACGCGGGCTCATGACAACAATTCTGGTGCTGAGATAAACCGCCTCGGGGATCGAATGGGTGACAAAGCAGATGGTCTTTCGGGTGCTTTCCCACAGGTGCAAAAGCTGCTCGTTTAAATGGTCACGAACTATCTCGTCCAGCGCACCAAAAGGCTCGTCCATCAGCAGAATATCGGCGTCAAAAGCCAGCGCGCGGGCAATGCTGGCACGTTGCTGCATACCGCCCGAAAGTTGCCACGGAAACTTCTTGCCAAAGTCCTGCAGGTCCACCAGCTTCAGCACCCGTTCCACATGTTCTTCCTGCTTAGCCTTCGAGTATCCCATAATTTCCAGAGGCAGTTTGATATTACCGCGAATGGTGCGCCACGGATACAAGCCGGCAGCCTGAAAAACATAGCCATAAGCGCGCTTTTGGCGGGCTTCTTCGGGGGTCATTCCGTTAACGGAGATGCTGCCATCAGTCGGGTGTTCCAGTGCCGCAACCACCCGTAAAAACGTGGTTTTTCCGCAACCTGACGGGCCAATGAAGCTGACAAAATCACCCTTATTGATACTCAGGTCAACGCCCTTCAAGGCCTCGACCGAGCCGTCATTTGTTTGAAACGTCAAGTCAAGGTTTTTGGCTTCGATAACGGGGGCTTCACTCACACCTCAGACCCCGCTTGCCGGAATGCCGCTGCGCTCAACCGGCCTTGGCGCGGTCAGCTCTTTCCACTGGCTCAGCGCTTTGTTTACCGTAGCATTTGGCTTGCGCGCCACAAATTCTCCGTGGCCCTCCTGCGTGCGGACCTCGCCATCATGCACCGCTACCTGACCACGGCTCAAGGTGAAGCGTGGCAGACCCTTCACATGCTTGCCCTCAAACACGTTGTAATCAATGGCAGATTGCTGACTGTCAGCCGTGATGGTTTTTTCCTTGTCAGGATCCCACACCACGATATCCGCATCTGAGCCAACCAGAATAGCGCCTTTTTTAGGGTAGCAATTCAATATCTTGGCAATGTTGGTTGAGGTCACGGCAACAAATTCATTCATAGTCAGGCGTCCAGTATTAACCCCCAGCGTCCACAGCATCGGCATCCGGTCCTCCAGCCCGCCAGTGCCGTTGGGGATTTTGGTAAAGTCCCCAATGCCATAGCGTTTTTGTTCGGTTGTAAAGGCACAATGGTCGGTCGCCACCACACTCAAAGACCCACTTTGCAGGCCGGCCCAAAGGCTGTCTTGATGTTTCTTGTTACGGAACGGCGGGCTCATCACCCGGCGCGCCGCATGGTCCCAATCTTTGTTGAAATACTCACTTTCATCCAGCGTCAGATGCTGGATAAGCGGCTCGCCCCAAACCCGCTTGCCCTGCATGCGAGCGCGCCGAATGGCCTCATGCGCCTCCTCGCAGGAGGTATGCACCACATAAAGCGGTGCTCCAGCCATGTCGGCAATCATAATGGCGCGGTTGGTGGCCTCACCCTCAACCTGTGAGGGGCGACTATAAGCGTGTGCTTCGGGGCCAGTATTGCCCTCAGCCATAAGCCTGGCCTGAAGCTCGGCCACCACATCACCGTTTTCAGCATGCACCAGTGGCGTGGCCCCAAGCTGAGCGCAGCGGGTGAAGCTAGCATACAGCTCGTCATCATTGACCATCAGCGCGCCTTTATAGGCCATGAAGTGCTTGAAGGTATTGATGCCGTGATCGCGCACCACGACTTCCATCTCGTCAAAAACCTGCTCGCCCCACCAGGTCACGGCCATGTGGAACGAATAGTCGCAATTGGCGCGGGTTGATTTATTGTGCCAGCGCTTCAGCCCATCAAGCAGGCTTTCGCCCGGATTTGGCAGCACGAAATCAACCACCATGGTGGTGCCACCGGCCAAAGCCGCCCGGGTGCCGCTCTCAAAATCATCGCTGGAATAGGTGCCCATGAACGGCATTTCC
>CAYNXK010000199.1:0-4348 GCA_964401125.1 uncultured Aliiroseovarius sp. | reverse complement strand
CGCCTTATACCTGATACAGGGATGAGGCGGGGCGCCGTGCGCTGTATCAGCGTTTTGCGCGCCCCGCCCAAAACCCGTGCCTCAGGTTTTGGGCGGGACGCTTTAATGGGGCAGTTCTACCCGATTATGCGGCAAAGGCACGTGATCAGGTCACACAGGATTGCTTATTTGAGAGAAACAGGCACTTTTTACCGGAAAACTAGAAAACCGGAAAACTAGAAACATGAATATGCAAATTTTTGATATTGCGTGGCATTAATTTGCGGCCACGTTGCTCAAATCGCCGGACTTTTTGCCAGTTTCTCCAGTGCCCGCCGGTCGAGAATATGCACCGCACCACGTTCCTGGCGCACGAGGCCAGCGCGGGCCAGCTTTTCCAGCCGCCGCGAGATCACCTCGCGCGCCGAGCCAATGGCCCGGGCCATGTTAGCTTGCGTCATGGCAAGGCTTCCGCTGGCATCCGCCCGGCTGATAATAAGCTCTGCAAGGCGCGCCTCAACTCGCAAGAATGACATTTTTTCAATGAGTTGCATCATAGACTGCATGCGCTCAGAGAAGGCGGAAAAAACCAATTTTCGGAAGCCTCCGCTCTCATTGAGCAGGGCCTCAAACACAATGCGCGGCACCAGAACCAACCTGGCATCTGTAGCAGCCACGGCCTCGGCGGTGTAAGAACTGCCGCCTAAAAGGCCCAGGGTTGACTGGATACAGCTTTGCCCCGGTGCCACTTCATAGAGCAAAATATCGCGCCCACCCGGCCCCAGCAGGTTGACCTCTACCCGCCCGGAAAGCACGATGACATAGCCTTTGACCGCTTCACCAGGCATAAAAAGTGTGGCCCCCGCTGGCACATCCATAGGTTTCAACGCGTCAAGGCGTGCCCGCGCCGCTTTATTCAGGGCCGTAAATTCAGGATCAAGCACTGTCCAACTCATGCCCTTCACCCCCGCCCGCGCTTTTCAAGCCGTGGCAGCATGGCCGAAAAATCGCGCCCGCTCCCGTCTTCCTCATCAACGAATTGGGCATAAACTTTGGTGGCACATGCGCCCATCGGGGTGTCGGCATCTACCGCTTTGGCCGCCTGTTGGCTTAAGCGCAGGTCTTTCAGCATAAGGTCGGCGGCAAAGCCCGGCTGGTAGCCGTTATCGGCAGGGCTGGTCGGGCCAACACCCGGCGCCGGGCAATAGGCATTCATGCTCCAGCTGTAGCCTGACGAGGTTGAGACAACATCAAACATCCTGGCCCGGTCAAGGCCAAGTTTATCAGCCAAAGCAAAGGCTTCGCAGGTAGCAACCATGGTAGCACCGAGGATCATGTTGTTGCATATTTTGGCCGCCTGCCCTGCCCCGGAGCTGCCGCAATGCACTGCCTTCTGGCCCATTACATCAAATAACGGACTGACGCGTGCAAAGGCCTTGTCCGCGCCGCCCGCCATGAAGGTGAGCGTGCCGCCGGAAGCGCCGCCAACACCGCCCGAAACCGGGGCATCAACAGCCATGAGGCCCGCCGCCTGCGCCTGATCGGCAACCGCACGGGCCGATTCCACATCCACGGTTGAGCAATCGCACAGCACCGCTGCCTTTTGCATGCTTGGGATGATTTGGGCAGCTACCGTGCGCAAAATTTCGCCGTTGGGTAGCATGGTGACTACCACATCGGCACCCTTTGCCGCTGCTTCGGCGCTGACCGCTTTATTCACACCTTCTGGGCAGGGGGCGCTCAGGTCAAACCCGGTCACCGCATGGCCGGCGGCAGCCAGATTGGCGGCCATTGGCCCGCCCATATTTCCAAGCCCGATAAAGCCGATTTTCATGGCCTGCCTCCTTAGAGTTTCAGTGCCGCGTCGCCCAGCGGCGCCAGCATGTTGCTAATATGGGCGCCCGTTACCGCCTCTATGCGGGCGTGCCGCCAGTTCGGCGCCCGGTCCTTATCTATAATCGCAGCCCGGATACCTTCGATGAAATCACCCTGTTCAGCAGAACGGTAGGTGAAGCGGTACTCAAGGTCCAGAGCGGCACGGATATTATCAGCCCTACGGGCCGCATGGATCAGCTTGATTGTGGCCACGGCTGAAAGCGGTGAGACACGGCGGATAACCTTCAACGCGGCACTGGCAAGCGGGCTTTCAGCAGCTTCAAGCCTAGCGATGGTGGCTATCAGGTTGGCTCCGGCAAATAAGTGATCAAGCTCGCCTTGCTGAGCGGCAAGCGCGCTTTCAGGGGCAGCCTTGGCGGCCTTTTCAAGCAGGGATACATCACCGGTTTGCTCAATTTTTGTGATGATTTTGGCCCAATTCTCACGGGGCAGATAAAGGTCAGCAAAGCCCGCATGAATAGCATCTCCCGGCCCCATGCGGGCCGTTGTAACGCCAAGGTATTCGCCCAGGTGCCCCGGTGCGCGGGCCAGCAGCAACGAGCCGCCCACATCAGGCACCAGCCCGATACCGCATTCGGGCATGGAAATTTGCGAAGTGTCGCACACCACCCGGTGAGATCCGTGGCAGGAAATGCCAACACCACCGCCCATGGTAAAGCCCTGCATGAAGGCAATATAAGGTTTCGGAAATTCCGCCAGCTTGGCATTTAGACGGTACTCATCGGCCCAGAATTTACGGCCATAAGCAAAGTCGCCAGCGCGCGCCGTGTCATACATTTCCTGAATGTCGCCACCGGCGCAAAAAGCTTTGTCGCCCACCGCATCAATAATTACCAGCCGGATAGCATCATCATCACGCCACGCATCAAGTGCTGCCTCGATGGCCAGGCACATCTCATAGCTGAGCGCATTCAAAACCTCCGGGCGGGTAAGGGTTATACGCCCGGCAAAACCTTGTTTTCGTATTAAAATGTTGCTCATGAATTTTGCTACCCCCTGTCTGCCAGCATTTGCCGCGAGATAATCAGGCGCATGATTTCATTGGTGCCTTCAAGTATTTGGTGTACCCGCAAATCACGTACGATTTTCTCAATGCCATAATCAGCCAGATAACCATAGCCGCCATGCAATTGCAGGCATTGATTGGCCACGTCTAAAGCGGCATCTGTGACATAAAGTTTGGCCATGGCGCAAAACTTGCTGGCATCATGGGATTTTTGGTCAAGTTTCCAGGCTGCTTGCCTAAGAAAAATGCGCGCCGATTGCAGCGCCACTTCCATTTCAGCAAGCCTGAATTGCAGCGCCTGAAACTGATCAATCGGGCGACCAAAGGCTTGGCGCTCGCCCATATATGCAAGCGTCAAATCAAGCGCATTTTGTGCGCCGCCAAGGGCCGAAGCTGAGATGTTCAAACGGCCGCCATCAAGCCCAGACATCGCATAAGTGAAACCTTCTCCCAATTCTCCAAGGGTATTTTCCGCCGAAATGTTGCAATTGTCCAAGTTGACTTGTGAGGTTGGCTGCGCCTTCCAGCCCATTTTTTGCTCAGGCGCGCCGAAACTCAGCCCTTTGGTGCCGTCTTCCACGATCATTGCCGAAATGCCTTTAGGCCCATCATTGCCGGTGCGCACCATCATTAGGTAGGCGTCGGAATAACCACCGCCTGAGATGAATGCTTTGCTGCCATTGAGGCGAAAACTGCCACCATCAATTTTCTCGGCACGTGTGCGTAAGGCGGCAGCGTCCGAGCCTGAGCCAGGCTCTGTCAGGCAATAGGAGAAAATCTTGCTCATGCTGCACAGGTCAGGCAGCCACTTTTGTTTTTGGGCTTCAGTGCCAAACTTGTCGATCATGCCCCCAACCATGTTGTGGATCGACAGGAAGCTGCCAACTGCGGGACACGACATGGCGAGGGCTTCAAAAACCAGCGTGGCATCGAGCCGACTCAGCCCCGAGCCACCATATTTTTCACTAACATAAAGCCCCCCGAAACCAAGCGTGGCAATCTCATGCCATAACGCTTTCGGAATAGTGCCCTGGGCCTCCCACTCGCGTGCAAAGGGCGCGATATGCTCCTGCCCGAAAGCATGCGCCATGTCAAAAATGGCCTGCTGTTCCTCTGATAACGCAAAATCCATGGCTGCCCCTCCATTCCTGATCTGGTCATTTCTTAAAGCATTTTACTGCCAATACATGAGCTAAAGCGCTTTGCATTTAACTTGAAACACAATTCAGCCCAAGAATGGCGAATTGTGATGCTTTCCGGCTCAGGTAAAATGCAAAGCGCTGTAATAAGACTCTAAACACTCTAAGTGTTGAGTTTTGCAGGAGTTTTGCAAGTATCGCTACCCTGCCCAGACTTTAGGAGGAGAATTTATTGCGGCAGAGGGGTAATTTTGGTGGGCATCTCCATATGCAGTTTTCCGGTTTTCCGGTTTTCCGGTTTTCCGGTTTTCCGGTTTTCCGGTTTTCC
>CAYNXK010000198.1:0-4349 GCA_964401125.1 uncultured Aliiroseovarius sp. | reverse complement strand
AACCCCTCTTTCCAGGTTGAAAACCTGGCGTCCTAACCGATAGACGAACGGGCCAGCTATCTGTGCGCGGGTTTTAGTTAAACTGCCTGCCAGAGGCAAGGGGGTTTTTCATATTGTAGTAAAAAAGCCGCCACCAGGCCACCTTCAGGCCGGGGCTGCATCCTCAAGGCGCAATTGTGGCGTTACCCGGCCCTGCCAATGGTTCAGCTCCAGCTGTCCGGCCAGATGAAAACGCCCGCCATCATGGTTTAGTAATGCCGCGCCAAGGGCGCTGTCAAAAGCCCCGAAGGCAATGGCGTTCAGGCGGGCTTTCGTGCCATCGCCAAAACTCAGGCGCAAATGGTTGCTCCCAATGCGTTTGGCAAAAGTGATCTGCATATCGGGAAAGGCAAAGCGCGGAGCCGGCGCGGCGGCACCAAATGGCCCGGCAGTCTCGATCTGCTCAATCAGCTCGACCGTTGCTGCCCCCGGCATCATAACTGCGTCAAGGCGCAGCACCGCAGGCCCGCCCGCGCCGGAGCCCTGTTGCGCCAGCAAGTCACTCAGCCGTGCCATGGCCGCCTCCAGCCCGGCGCGCGAAAGGCTTAGCCCGGCTGCCATTTTGTGGCCGCCGCCGCTTTCAATCAGCCCCTCGGCCTCCAGTCGGTGAACCGCTGCGCCCAGATCAACACCCAAGACCGAGCGGCCTGAGCCCTTGCCGCTGTCGCCATCAAGCCCGATCACCAGAGCCGGGCGGTTTGCCGCTTCTTTCAGGCGGGCCGCGACAATGCCTACAACGCCGGGGTGCCAGCCCTCGCCCGCCGCCCAAACCAGAGGGGCGTCAAAGCCGCGTTCCTCAGCCTGTGCCATGGCGGCTTCTTGCACCGCCGCTTCGACCTCGCGGCGCTCGCGGTTCAGCTGGTCTAGTTTTTCGGCCATCGCCGCAGCTTCATGGGGGTCGGTCGTCGCCAGCAGGCGCGCCCCCAGATCGGCGCGGCCTATGCGCCCACCGGCATTAATGCGTGGCCCCAGCAGAAAACCAAGGTGGTAGGGGCGGGGTGGCTCGTTCATTTTTGCCACATCGCTCAGGGCCACAAGGCCGGGCCGGGCGCGTTGTGCCATCACCTTCAGCCCTTGCACCACCAGTGCCCGGTTGGCCTCAAGCAGGGGGGCGACATCGGCCACTGTTGCCAGCGCCACAAGATCAAGTGCGCGCATCAGGTCCGGGCCTTTGCGCCCGGCTTCGCGCAAAATGCGCCCCAGCTCGACCAGCAGCAAGAACACCACGCCGGCTGCGCAAAGATAGCCGGGTGCATCGGCTTCGTCCTGCCGGTTGGGGTTGACCAGCGCATAGGCCGGCGGCAAGGTTTCGCCGCCAAGGTGGTGGTCAATCACGATCACCTCGGCACCCTTGGCGTTGGCGGCAGCAATGGGTGCGTCAGAAAGCGTGCCGCAATCAACGCAGATAATCAGGCTATGATCTGCTGCCAGCATCTCCATGGCAGGGACGTTTGGCCCGTAGCCTTCCTTGATCCGGTCCGGCACATAAAGCGTGGCCGTGTGGCCAAAAAACCTGAACCAATCAATCAGCAGCGCCGCAGAGGCCCCGCCGTCAACGTCATAATCAGCAAAAACAGCAATGCGCTCGCTCTTGTCCAGAGCGGTGAGCACACGGCCTGCCGCGCGCTGCATGTCCTTTAGGCCACGCGGGTCTGGCAGGCTGTCACGCAAGGTTGGGGCAAGAAAGCTTGCCACCTTGGCGCTTGTTACGCCGCGCTGCGCCAGCACCATCGCCACCGGGTAAGGCAGGGCAGTATCCTGCACCAACGCCTCGGCCTGACGCCCGGACTCTGCGCCCGGCCCGACCCAGCGCCGGCCTTTCAGCGAGGTGGTGACATTTAGAAAACCTGTGGGAAGATCATTCATGAGCGGAGTATATCATCAACTGCGCGAACGCGGGCAAATTCAGCGCTTAAATGGTCGATTGCCGCATTGTGGATGGCTTGCGGCTCCGGCAAATCGCCGTTGCGCCATACCGTATCGGCCCCGTTTGCCGTGGCAGCGCAGGCATCATGCGCCAATGTTACCTGAAAACCCAGATTGGCCGCCATCCGCACACTTGTCGAGACGCAATGCGGCGTGGTCAGGCCGCAGATCAGCAGATCCGTGATGCCATGTGCGCGCAGGTCAGCCTCAAGGCTGGTGCCGATGAAAGCTGAGTTAACGCTTTTTTCATAGACCGCCGCGCCTGGCAGCGGCGCCACTTCCGGCTTGAAGCCACACATGCCTTTGGCCGGGTGCAGCGGGCTGTTTGAGTCAGTGGACAGGTGGCGCACATGGAAAGGCGGCCAGCCCAGCTTGCGCCAATGCGCCAGCAGCCGTGCCGCTTGTGCCTCGGCCCCCGGATTGTTGCGCGCCCCCCAGCCGGGGGCGTCAAATGCTTGCTGGATGTCGATCAGAATCAGGCCCTGCATTACTTGCGCACTACCGGGTTGCGGTAGATCATGCGCCTGACCGAGCCAGTTTTGGAGCGCATCAGGATGGTCTCGGTGGTCAGGTAGCCCGGCTCGCGCTTGATGCCCGAGACGATAGAGCCATCGGTCACGCCGGTGGCGGCGAAAATCACATCGGCGGTGACCATTTCATCGCGGCTATAGATGCGATTGAGATTGGTAATGCCGGCCTTGGCGGCGCGCGCCCGCTCGTCATCGTTGCGGAAGGTCAGCCGGCCCCACATCTGGCCGCCCATACATTTCAGGGCCGAGGCCGCCAGCACGCCTTCAGGTGCGCCGCCCGAGCCCATATACATGTCGATGCCGGTAATTTCGGCCTCGGCACAGTGGATCACCCCGGCCACGTCGCCATCGGTTATCAGCCGAATTGCCGCCCCGGTGCTGCGAATATCAGCAATTATCGCCTCGTGGCGCGGGCGCTCCAGCACACAGACGGTAATATCGGCGTTGGTGCAGCCGCGGGCTTGGGCCAAGGCGCGCACACATTCGGCGGCGGACATCTCCAAGCTGATCACATCCTCAGGGTAGCCCGGCCCGATGGCCAGCTTGTCCATATAGACATCCGGCGCATGCAGCAGGGTGCCGCGCGGGGCCATGGCAATCACGGTCAGGGCGTTGGGCATGTCCTTGGCGGTCAGCGTGGTGCCTTCCAGCGGGTCAAGGGCGATATCAACGGCGGGGCCGCTGCCTGAGCCAACCTTTTCACCGATGAACAGCATGGGCGCCTCATCGCGCTCACCTTCGCCGATCACCACAACCCCTTGAATATCCAGCTTGTTAAGCTGGTTTCGCATGGCATTCACCGCAGCCTGGTCGGCGGCTTTTTCATCGCCATGACCAATCAGCCCGGCTGAAGCCACCGCAGCAGCCTCGGAGACACGGGCCAGGCCGAGCGAGAGCATGCGGTCCAGAAATTCAACTTTAGCAGACATGGTATTATCCTTATTTATAAGTGCATTACGGGCATATATGAATGTTATTCATTGAGTGGTTTCAATGCGAATGGTGACAGGTGTGCCGTCAACCACTCCCGTATCGGCCAGCCCGGACAGGGCGAGGTCAAGAGCCTCACGGCTGGTTTTATGGGTGACAATCAGCACCGGCGCGGTCTTTTCGTCGTGGCTGTACTGGCGCATGCGGTCGATCGAGACCCCGGCTTCTCCCAGCATGGCCGCGACCTTGGCCAGAGCGCCGGGCTTGTCCAGCAGGCTCAGGCGCAAATAATACGGCGCCGGGGTGATGGCCTTGGCGGGCACGGCCTTTTTCAGGCTGCTGGCGGGCTGGCCGAAGGTGGAAATTGCCAGGCCACGGGCAATGTCGGCCACGTCGCCCATAACGGCGGAGGCGGTTGGGCCTTCTCCGGCACCGGGGCCGCTGAGCACGATCTGGCCAATGCTGTCGCCCTCGATCACCACCATGTTGGTGCCGCCCTCAAGCTGGCCAAGCGGCGATGTGGCGGGCACGAGGCAAGGGCTCATACGTTGCTCAAGGCCGCGCCCGGTAAGTTGCGCTACCCCAAGCAGCTTGATGCGAAAGCCCATATCGGCGGCCTGCTCGATGTCTTCAATGGTGATGCGTTTGATGCCTTCGATTTCCATATCGTCGAAATTGACCTTGGTGCCAAAGGCGATGGAGGCCAGCAGGGCCAGCTTGTGGCCGGCGTCTATGCCGCCCACATCAAGGTTGGGGTCAGCCTCAAGATAGCCCAGTTGGCTGGCCTCTTCAAACACGGTTTCATAAGGCAGGTCAGCGTCATACATACGGGTCAGGATGTAGTTGCAGGTGCCGTTCATTACCCCCATGACGCGGCTGATTTCGTTACCTGCCAGCCCTTCGGTCAGTGCCTTGATGACGGGA
>CAYNXK010000197.1:0-4428 GCA_964401125.1 uncultured Aliiroseovarius sp. | reverse complement strand
CGAGAACCCGCTGTTCTTCAAGGAAAACACCCGGATGTTTTATGGCGACGCCAAGGACAGCCTGAATGCTCTGCTAAGCCGGATCGACTGACTTTTCGGCTTTAAACCGGGTCTCGCCGATAATGGCGGGGCCCGGTTTCTGAGAATTTCACATCAACCGCCATTCTCCCGGCGCCATTCCCTCAACCGAATATTCTCCAACCTGCCAGCGCACCAGCCTCAGGGTGGGAAAGCCAATCGCGGCGGTCATCCGTCTGACCTGACGGTTACGCCCCTCGCGGATCACCACTTCAAGCCAACAATCCGGTACTGATTTGCGTACGCGTATTGGCGGCATGCGCGGCCACAGGTCCGGTGCCGCAATCAGCCGGGCCTGCGCTGGTCGGGTCTGACCGTCTTTCAACTTCAGGCCCCGGCGCAGAGGCTCAAGGTTGGCGTCATCCAGTGCGCCTTCCACCTGCACCAGATAGATTTTTTCAGTCCGGTGGCGGGGGTGCGAAAGCCGGGCTTGCAGGCGGCCGTCATCGGTCAGCAACATCAGCCCTTCACTGTCTCGGTCTAGCCGCCCAGCCGGATAGACCCCCGGCAGGTCAATGAAATCCGACAGGGTCGGGCGGCTGCCAGCAGCTTTCACGCCAGCACCTTTCAGATCGGTGAATTGCGACAGCACCCCGTAGGGCTTGTTGAACAGGATCAATTTGGCCATGTAACTTGTCCTAGCCTAGGCGCACATGATCGTCTATGCTGCTCGCAGACCCGGCATAACCGGGCAGAGCAGTTAAACAGTACAGTTAGACAGTACAATTAAGCAGTACAGGCGGTAATTCATGACCGAAATGGCGTATGGCGCGATTCCCAAGGGGGATAGCGACCCGATTTTCCCACGTTGGTGGCGCTCGATTGACAAGTGGTCGGTTTCTTGCGTTTTGCTTCTCTTTGGCATTGGCCTGCTTCTAGGGCTGGCTGCCTCGCCGCCATTAGCCGAGCGCAATGGTCTCAGCCCTTTTCATTATGTGCAGCGACAGGTGTTTTTTGGCAGTATTGCCATGGTGATCATGTTTATCACCACCATGATGAGCCCGCAGCTGGTGCGCCGCCTTGGTGTGCTTGGTTTTTCGGTGGCCTTTGTGGCGTTGATGTTTCTACCGCTGTTTGGCACCGATTTTGGCAAAGGTGCGGTGCGCTGGTATTCGCTTGGCTTTGGCTCAATCCAGCCATCCGAGTTTTTCAAGCCCGGCTTTGTCATTGTCGCCGCTTGGCTGATTGCTGCCTCGCAGGAAATCAACGGCCCACCTGGCAAAACCATGAGCCTGGCGCTGGCGCTGGTGGCGGTGGTGTTTCTTGCTTTGCAGCCTGATTTTGGTCAAGCCGCGCTGGTGTTGTTTGGCTGGGGTGTCATGTATTTTCTGGCCGGAGCACCCTTTATCCTACTGATTGCCATTGCCGGGCTTGTGGTATTAGCGGGGAGGTTTTTTTATAATAACTCCGAGCATTTTGCCCGCCGAATTGATGGTTTTCTGAACCCCGATATTGACCCGACCACGCAGTTGGGTTTTGCCACCAATGCTATCCGCGAGGGCGGGTTTTTTGGTGTCGGGGTCGGCGAGGGGGAGGTGAAATGGTCGCTGCCCGATGCCCATACAGATTTTATCATCGCCGTTGCTGCCGAGGAATATGGGCTGATTTTGGTCCTCGTGATCATCGCGCTTTACGCCACCATCGTTGTGCGCAGCCTCATGCGCCTGATTACCGAGCGTGATCCGTTCATCCGGCTGGCCGGTGCCGGTCTGGTGGCAATGTTTGCGGTGCAAGCACTGATCAATATGGGGGTCGCGGTGCGGCTTTTGCCGGCCAAGGGCATGACGCTGCCCTTTGTCAGCTACGGCGGCAGCTCGTTAATTGCCGGGGGCATTGCGCTGGGCATGTTGCTGGCTTTCACCCGCACCCGGCCGCAGGGGCGCATTGGCGATATTCTGATCAAGAACGGCGGGCGGCGCCATGGCTGATACCAGCCCGCTGATTGTCATCGCTGCCGGCGGCACAGGTGGGCACATGTTTCCGGCACAAGCACTGGCCGAGGCAATGCTGAGGCTGGGCTGGCGGGTCAAGCTTTCCACCGATGCGCGCGGCGCACGTTATACTGGCGGCTTTCCTCATGTGGTTGAAATCGAGCAGGTCAGCTCGGCCACTTTCGCCCGTGGCGGGGCACGGGCGCGCCTTCTGGTGCCGTTTCGCATTTTTGCCGGCATCATCAGCGCAGCATTGGCCATGCGTCGCGACCGGCCGGCGATTATCATAGGCTTTGGTGGCTATCCGGCCATTCCGGCCATGGCCGCCGCCTGGCTCTTGCGCCTGCCGCGTATGCTGCACGAACAAAACGGCGTGCTTGGCCGGGTCAATCAGCTTTTTGCGCGCCGGGTTGGCCGCATTGCTTGCGGCACCTGGCCCACCGCCTTGCCCAAGGGCGTGACCGGGGTGCATATTGGTAATCCGGTGCGCGTGGCTGTGTTGGAGCGCGCCGCTGCACCCTATATTGTGCCGGGTGATTACCCCATGTCGCTGCTCATCATGGGTGGCTCTCAGGGCGCGGCTATCCTCAGCGATGTGGTGCCAGAAGCTCTTGCCGCGCTACCCCACAACTTGCGCCGCCATATCAGGGTCAGCCATCAGGCCCGCGCCGAAGACCTTGAGCGCGTCAGTGATTTTTATACCAGCCACGGCATCAAGGCCGATGTTAAAACCTTCTTTCACGATGTGCCCCGGCGCATGGCTGAGGCGCAGTTGGTGATCAGCCGGGCAGGGGCCTCGTCCGTGGCGGATATATCGGTAATCGGCCGCCCGGCCATCTTTGTGCCTCTGGCTGCGGCCATCCGCGATGAGCAGACAGCCAACGCCCGGGCGCTGGTTGAGGCGGGCGCGGCGGTCCTGATCCCGGAAGCCGAACTCAGTCCGGAAAATCTGACCACGCAAGTGGCGCTGGTGCTGCAAAACCCGAATGCGGCCCTGAAAATGGCACAAGAAACACTGGCTTTGGCGCGGCCCGATGCTACGGAACGGCTGGTGGCATTGGTGCATGAACTGGCAAATAACACGGAAAACACATGAACGCTGCAACAACCAAACTGCCCACCGAAATGGGCCTGATCCACTTTGTTGGTATTGGCGGCATTGGCATGTCAGGCATTGCCGAGGTGCTGCTGAACCATGGCTACCGGGTGCAGGGATCAGACCTGAAGCCCACCAATATTACCGTACGCCTGGCCCAACTCGGGGCTGACATATTCATCGGCCAAAAAGCGGAAAACCTTGAAAATGTTGAGGTCGTGGTGATCTCATCGGCCATCAAGCCCGGCAATGCAGAGCTTGACGCCGCCCGTGCCCAAGGTTTGCCGGTGGTACGCCGGGCCGAGATGCTGGCAGAACTCATGCGCCTGAAATCCAACATTGCAGTTGCTGGCACCCACGGTAAAACCACCACCACAACACTGGTGGCCGAATTGCTGGTCAAGGGCGGCATTGACCCCACGGTAATCAACGGCGGCATCATCCACGCTTATGGCTCCAACGCCCGCATGGGGGCCGGCGAATGGATGGTGGTCGAGGCCGACGAGAGCGACGGCACATTTAATCGCCTGCCCGCCACCATCGCCATCATCACCAATATCGACCCGGAGCATCTGGAACATTGGGGCGACTTTGACGCTCTCAAGCAGGGCTTTCATGACTTTGCTCTCAATATTCCCTTCTACGGGCTGGCAATTTGCAACACTGACCACCCAGAGGTGCAGGCGCTGGTGGGGCTGCTTACTGACCGGCGCATCATGACCTATGGCTTCAATGCCCAGGCCGATGTGCGGGCAACCAACCTGATCTACAAAAACGGCGTGGCGCATTTTGATATTGAGCTGAATGCCGAAAATGCAACCATCAAGGGCTGCACCCTGCCCATGCCCGGCGACTATAATGTCTCAAACGCTTTGGCTGCGGTTGCCGTGGCCCGCCACTTGGGCATGAAACGTGGCGAAATTCGCACAGCACTGGCCGAATTCGAGGGCGTCAACCGGCGCTTTACCAAGGTGGCCGTGGTCAATGGCGTTACCATTATTGATGATTACGCCCACCACCCGGTGGAAATTGCTGCCGTGCTGAAAGCCGCGCGCCAGGCCATTGCCGACAGCCCCGCAGGCCGGGTGATTGCTGTGCATCAGCCGCACCGATACTCGCGCCTAGCCAACCTGTTTGATGATTTCTGCGCCTGCTTCAACGAGGCTGATCTGGTTGGTATCTCGGATGTTTTTGCCGCCGGAGAAGCGCCCATCAAAGGGGCGGGCCGCGATGATCTGGTGGCAGGGCTGACAGCCGGCGGCCACCGCGACGCCCGCGCCATTACCGGGCTTGAGGGGCCGGGGGGGCTGGTTGACCTGCTGC
>CAYNXK010000196.1:0-4429 GCA_964401125.1 uncultured Aliiroseovarius sp. | reverse complement strand
CGTCGTGTCACGCGCCCGCCGCGGCGCCTGCCACCGCCCCTACCCCGGAGCCTGCCGCCGCACTCTGGCGCGATGAAGTTAGCTATACACTGGCCCCCGGTGAGGGGATCGAGATAAAGTTGGTCATGGAGAAAGACGCGGTGGCCACCTTTGAGTGGGACGCCGGTGGGTCAGTGCTGAACTTTGACACCCACGGCGATGGCAGCGGCCAACAAATCACCTATGAACGCGGCCGCGCCATGCCGGGCCAGCAAAGCACGCTGACGGCGGCTTTTAGTGGCAATCACGGCTGGTTCTGGCGCAACCGCACCGATGTTCCGGTCATTATCACCCTGCGCACTGGCGGCGATTATTCCAGCATGATTGCGCCCTGAAGCCCAGCCCGCACAACATCTTCACAATAAGACGACAGCGCTTTGCGGTCGCTGAAATCTGCCGCCCTGACCGGGGCATGGTAGACCAGCTCGACCCGGCCCTGCGGCGCGGCGGACAGCACCTGCAACAAATGTGGTCCCAGCGCCATGCTGCCCCACCAGCCATAAAACCGCTCATCGCATTCTTTGGGGGCATAATAGTTCACTGTGACCGGCTGCACCCACATCAAAAGGCGCAGTTCTGATGTCAAAAATGACGCGAAAAGCGTTGATTTAAAAGGTAAAACACGAATTCCATCAGAAGAGCTACCTTCCGGGAAAAACAGCAGCTTGTGACCCTGTGAAAGCCGGCGGCGAAACAGCTTGATCTGGGTGCTGGCCTCGCGCCGCTCACGCTTTATGAACACGGTGCCGGTCGCCCGGGCCAGCCAGCCGACACCGGGCCAGCCGGCCACTTCGTGCTTGGCCACAAAATAAATACGATTGCGGGCATTCAGGGCAAAAATATCAAGCCACGAGACGTGATTGGCTACCACTGCACCGGGTGTGGCCATTGGGCTGCCTTTGGTGTCAAAACCCATGCCCAGAATAACCAAAGCACCGCGGCAGACAAATTGCGTAATATGTGGCGTCACAGGCCTGTTCTGGCGGCAAATTGGCGCTTCCAGCAGCCGCACCAGCAGCAGCAGCAGCAGCCCGCCGAAAACCAGAAAAATCAACGCCGTGCCGCGCAGGACTGCACGCAGCCAGCCGAAAATTGTAACCGGCACCGGGTCTGGCGGTCTGGCGTCGCTGTACCAAGTCTGGCTCATCAGGCCTTTTCTCGCAAATAGGCCGCTTTATGACGTTGGCTCATCTCGGCGGTATCCATGATCAGGCAAACATCGGTGGTGTTGAAGGCATGATCAACAAAAGCGCCATCGCCCACATAGCCGCCTAACCGCAGGTAGGCCTTGATCAGGGCCGGTGTGTCTTTTTTGGCGCTTTGCCGGTCGATCTGGCTTTCTTTGAGCAGGTTCATCGGTTGATAATGGCCCTCAATGGCCCGCACCCGCAATGCAGGTGGGGCCAGGTAGCGGGTGTGCAATAGCGACAGGGGGTGCTTCAGAGCTTCTATATCTGTGCCGTGAAAGCTGGCCACTCCAAACAGGATTTCAATTTGGTGCAGGGCCACATAATCCGCCAGCCCATTCCACAGCCGCCGTAGCCCGGTGCCGCCGCGATAATCACAATGTATGCACGAACGCCCCAGCTCCAACAGCTTGCGCCCGCTTTGTTTCAGCGGCGTCAGGTCATATTCTTTTTCCGTATAAAACCGCCCCAACGTGCGGGCCTGATCATCGCGCAGCACCCGGTAAACCCCCACTACGGGGCTGTTTTTGCGGGCTTTGTCGATCAGGATCAGGTGGTCATAATAGGGGTCATATTCATCGCATTCCAGCCGCGCCTCATGGTCCACCATCGGCCCATCGCCGGCCAATTCTTCAACAAAAACCTCATAGCGCAGTCTTTGGGCGGCGCGCAAATCATCCTGACTCAGGGCTAGCCGCAGCTCGAAATCCGGGGCATTGGGCGACATGACAAGGTGATCTCCTGTGGTTGTTGCGGTTTTATGGCTGGCACTGGCCATTTGCAAGCCAATGCCAGCCTAAAGCCTTTTGCGTTTTACCTGAATCAGATAAAATGTAAAAGGCCCGCAGCCTCGCAATGTTGTGGGCGCTTTGCATCCAATCTGTGCCACAGGTTAAATGCAAAACGCTTTAAATATCACTCTGATTGAATTAACCTGATTTTAACTATAATGGCCGGTAATAGGGCGGCCTCAATTTTCAAACACTGGCAAAAGACAGACAATACTGGTATCAATAACTTGTTTACCCGCATGTTCAAAATTTACCGTGGTTTTGGTGCCGATGCTCGATTGCACCTGCCCCAGCCCCCATTCAGCCTGATCCGGGTGGCGCACCAGCATGCCCGGCATCCAAAAACCCTCAGCCATTTTCCTGCCCTTTGCAATGATTTCGGAGCCTCAAATGAAAGCCAGCCCTGCTGATCTGTCCGCCCTGCTGGGCTCGCGCATCTGCCATGACCTTATCAGCCCTTTGGGGGCCATAGGCAACGGCATTGAATTACTGCAACTTTCCGGCATTGAAGGGCCAGAAGTGGCGCTGATTGCAGAGGCAGTAAAAGACGCCAATCTGCGTATCCGGTTTTTTCGCGTGGCTTTTGGCACGGCCCGCGAGGGCCAAATTATGGCCGAAAGTGAGGTCCGCAATATTCTGGCCCCTGATACCGGCGGCCGCAGGGTTGCTATAGACTGGCAAGCATCAGGAGACTTGCCCCGGCGCGAGGTCAAACTGGCTTTTCTGGCCCTGCTCTGCCTTGAAAGTGCGCTGCCCTATGGTGGCCAGATCAACGTGCTGTGCCGTGACTCAGACTGGCATGTAACCGGCATCGGCAAGCGGCTGAAGGTTGATGCCGATTTGTGGGAAATACTGGAGCAGGCAGTGCCTGAAGCCCTTCCCGCCCCGGCTCAGCTTCATTTTGCTCTGATGGGCCAGGAGCTGATACTTCAGGGCCGCAAAGCCCAGACGGATATTGTCCCGGAGCAGATCAGCCTGACTTTCTGAAAAACCTCAGGGGCGCAGAGTGCCGTCCCCCATCACCAGATATTTGAACGAGGTCAGCTGTGCTGCACCAACTGGGCCACGGGCATGCATCTTGCCAGTAGCAATGCCGATTTCGCCGCCCATGCCAAATTCACCGCCATCGGCAAACTGGGTCGAGGCATTATGCATCAGAATGGCGCTGTCCAGCCGGGTAAAGAAATGCGCCGCAACAGCAACATCCTCGGTGAGGATCGCATCCGTGTGGTTTGAGCCATATGTGCTGATATGGGCAATGGCGGCGTCTATATTATCCACCACCTTTGCGGCGATAATCATCCCAAGGTATTCGCACCCCCAATCACTCTCAACTGCCAATTTTGAGCCTTTCAGCCCGGCTCCGGCGCGCACCTCAACCCCGGCCTCAATCAGCGCCTCCACAATCTCCTGCCCCAGCCCGGCGGCTATATCCTTGTGGATCAACAAACATTCAGCCGCGCCGCAAATACCGGGGCGGCGGGTTTTGGAGTTCAGCACCACGGCAATGGCTTTGGCCGCATCCGCCGCCTTGTCCACATAAATATGCACGATACCCTCAAGATGGGCGAAAACCGGCACCCTTGCCTCGCGCTGCACCAGGTCCACAAGCCCCTTGCCCCCGCGCGGCACGATCACATCAATCGTGCTGGTCATCTGCAGCATTTCACTAACCGCCGCCCGGTCGCGGGTGGGCACAAGCTGAATGGCACCCTCAGGCAGTTCTGCTGCGCGCAGCCCCTCAACAAGGCAGGCGTGAATGGCACTTGAGGAGTGAAAGCTTTCCGAACCTGCGCGCAGAATTACCGCATTGCCGGCCTTCAGGCAAAGCGCGCCGGCATCAGCAGTAACGTTCGGGCGGCTTTCATAGATTACACCGATCACCCCCAGAGGCGTGCGCACACGGGCAATATGCAAACCTGAAGGCATATCCCATTCTGCCAGCACCTCACCCACCGGGTCAGGCTGCTCGGCCACGGCGCGCAGGCCTTCAGCCATGGCGCGTATCCGGTCTTCATTCAGCATCAGCCGGTCCAACATGGCCGGGTTCAGGCCTTTTTTGCGGCCATAATCCATATCCTGCTGGTTGGCGGTGATAATTTCAGCGCGCCGGTCCCAAACTGCCTCGGCAGCCTGTATCAGAGCCAATTGTTTGGCGCCGGAGCTGGCAAAGCCAAGCCTGATTGAGGCGGCTTTGGCACGCTGGCCAATATCTTGCATCAGGGCGGGAATGTTATCGGTATCTGTCATGTTGTGCCTTTGTATTTAAGGACCGGGCAAATTTTGTGACTATGAATTCTATAATTTTGATTGCCCAGCTTGTCCAGCTAGCCTGATGCCTTTGGCCCTTTGATTTTGGTCAGTATTTTGGGTCAGGGTTGTGCTCAAAACCAGTGTGGTGGGGTGTGGTGG
>CAYNXK010000195.1:0-4451 GCA_964401125.1 uncultured Aliiroseovarius sp. | reverse complement strand
AAGAGCAATGAGCGAAAAACCTGCGAAACCAGCAAATGGCAAGGTGCCAGCGGACCGGCAGGACCGGCTGAAGGCAGCATTGAAGGTGAATATGGCGCGGCGCAAGGCACAGGCCAGGGCCAAAGCCGAGCAAAAAACTGCCCAAAAGGCAAAAACAAACGAATAGCGAGGCAGAGATTTGGATTCTATTATTGTAACTGGTGGCGGGGCGCTGAAGGGGGAAATCCCAATCGCCGGGGCCAAAAATGCTTGCCTGGCGCTGATGCCGGCAACCCTGTTGAGCGAAGAGCCGCTGACCCTGACCGGTGCGCCGCGGCTGTCTGACATCAAAACCATGACCGAGCTTCTGACCTCGCTTGGCGCTGAGGCCGGAAGCCTGCAGGACGGGCAAGTGCTGGCCATGTCGAGCCACAATATCGACAATCATATTGCCGATTATGACATTGTGCGCAAAATGCGGGCCTCCAATCTGGTGCTGGGGCCGATGATTGCCCGGCTGGGCCATGCGGTAGTATCGCTGCCCGGCGGCTGTGCCATTGGGGCGCGGCCGATGGATTTGCATATTCAGGGCCTCACGGCTCTGGGTGCTGAGATTGAGCTGCGCGATGGTTATCTGCACGCCAAGGCGCCGCGCGGGCTGAAGGGCGCGGTGATCGAGATGAGCTTTGCTTCTGTCGGGGCCACGGAAAACATCGTTATGGCAGCGACTCTGGCCAAGGGTACTACTGTGCTTAAAAATGCCGCCCGTGAGCCGGAAATTGTTGATCTGGTGGCCTGCCTGAAGAAGATGGGCGCACATATTGAGGGTGAGGGCACGAGCAAGATCATTATCGAGGGCGTTGACCGGCTGCACGGGGCAACGCACCCGGTGGTGGTGGATCGGATTGAGCTAGGCACCTACATGCTGGCCCCGGCCATAGCGGGCGGCGAGGTGGAATGTATCGGCGGGCGGCTTGATCTTGTAGCCACCTTTGCCGAGAAACTGGATGCGGCAGGCATATCGGTTGAGGAAACCGCGCGCGGCCTGAAAGTGGCGCGCAAGAATGGCCGACTTTCGGCGGTTGATGTGACAACCGCGCCTTTTCCGGGCTTTCCCACCGACCTGCAAGCCCAGATGATGGCAATGCTTTGCACGGCCGAGGGTGTCAGTGTGCTGGAGGAGAAAATTTTTGAGAACCGCTTCATGCATGCGCCGGAACTGATGCGCATGGGGGCCAATATAGACGTACAGGGCGGTCAGGCCACGGTAACCGGAGTGAAAAAACTCAAAGGCGCGCCGGTTATGGCTACTGATCTGCGGGCTTCTGTAAGCCTGATTCTGGCCGGGTTGGCGGCTGAAGGGGAAACTGTAGTTAGCCGCGTCTATCATCTGGATCGCGGCTATGAACATCTGGTACGTAAGCTTCAAAGTGTAGGTGCCACAATTGAACGGGTGAAGAGAGCATGAGCGAAGACGCAACATTTGAAGATGGCAGGGAGGCGCCTTTGCGCCTGCTGGCACAGGATGTGGCTGACCTCGAAATTGTCTCGGCTCTTACGCAGGATGCGGTGTTTCCGGCGACACAAATGCGTTGGCAAAAGGCGCAGCGCCGCTTTGTTCTACTGCTTAATCGGTTCCGATGGGAAGATGTGGTTGCTGCTGCCCACCGCCGCCGTCCGGTGGAGCGGGTGCAGACGCTGCTAGTGATTGAAGATGTGCAGGCGGTGCAGGTGCAAGGCCTAACGCAAGACGACAAGGATATGGTACTATCGCTGCTCGCCCTGGATTTTGAGGCCGGCGAGGACGGGATGGGCCGCCTGTTGCTGACGCTGGCGGGAGATGGTGCGATTGCGCTGGAGGTCGAGACCTTGAACCTGACTCTCAAGGATGTAACTCAGCCCTATCTGGCCCCTTCCAGAAAAACTCCGCGGCACCCTGAATAAAGCAATCTCAGGGGGGCCAGCCCCCCAAGGTTTAAAACACAATATGTTTTAAACCGCCCCCCGGAGTATTTTGCCAAGATGAAAAGCTGCAGCTTGAGGGCGCGGCAGGTTGCTTGTATGTGGGGCCAAGGAGTGAAACATGCCGCATTTTTTAAATACGACAGACACGGGTTTTGAGGCTCATTTTGAAGCCCTTTTGTCCATGAAGCGTGAGGACAGCCCTGATGTGAATGCCGCCGTGACCACAATCATTGCTGATATACGGGCGCGGGGTGACGAGGCCATCATTGAGCTGACCTCACGTTTTGACCGGTTGGATTTGACGCCCGAAACGCTGGCTTTCACACCTGAGGAAATAGAAGCTGCCTGTGTGCTTGTGCCAGACGATGAACGCGCTGCCCTTAAGTTGGCGGCGGCACGCATTGAGACCTATCACGCTCGCCAGATGCCAAAGGATGAAAGTTGGACCGACGAAGCCGGGGTGAAGCTTGGCTGGCGCTGGACGCCGGTTGCCGCAGCAGGGCTTTATGTGCCGGGCGGGCTGGCCAGTTACCCCTCCAGTGTCTTGATGAACGCGATTCCTGCCAGGGTGGCCGGGGTGAAACGGCTGGCCATCACCGTGCCCACACCGGACGGCAAAATCAACCCCGCCGTGCTGCTGGCGGCGCAGATTGCCGGGGTTAGTGAAATTTACCGTATCGGTGGCGCTCAGGCGATTGCAGCGCTGGCTTATGGCACCGCAACCATCACCCCGGTGGACAAAATTACCGGGCCGGGCAATGCTTATGTGGCGGCGGCCAAACGGCAAGTATTTGGCCGGGTCGGGATCGACATGATAGCCGGACCGTCGGAAATTCTGATCATCGCCGACAAGCATAATGACCCGGATTGGCTAGCGCTGGATCTGCTTAGCCAAGCCGAGCATGACGAAAGCGCGCAGTCGATTCTTATCACGGATAATGCGACTTTTGGCGCTGCAGTTGCGGCTGCAGTAAAAAATCGTCTGGAAACACTCACGCGGCGCGCCATTGCCGGGGCATCCTGGCGTGAAAATGGCGCGGTGATCATTGTGCGCAACATGGCCGAGGCGGTAAATCTTTCCAACCGGATTGCCCCTGAGCACCTTGAGCTTTGCGTCGCCGACCCCGAGGCGCTGGCGGAAAAAACCACCGAGGCAGGCGCAATTTTTCTTGGTGCCTGGACGCCTGAAGCGATTGGCGATTATGTCGGCGGGCCAAATCATGTGCTGCCCACGGCACGCTCGGCCCGGTTCAGCTCAGGCCTCTCGGTGTTGGACTTCATGAAGCGCACGACGCTCACGCGTCTGAGTCCGGAAGCACTGGCCACCATTGGCCCGGCGGCTGAAATTCTGGCCCGCTCAGAAAGCCTTGAGGCGCATGGCCTGACGGTCAGCGCCCGCCTTGAGAGATTAAACAGGGGCAAGCCATGACCAATTGCCTGATCAGGATCGATATTGACGATAGCGGCCTTGCTCCTCCGACCCCAGCCATTGAGCAGGAGCGCCGGGTGGCGGTGTTTGACCTGCTGGAGGACAACCATTTTACCTTGCCCGCACGGGGAGATATGCTGCCACCCATCGGTCCCTACCACCTTTCCCTAGCTATTCGGGAGCGGCGGCTGGTATTTGATATTACTACGGAATCCAGTGACAAGGCAGGGGAGTTTCACCTTTCCCTCGGGCCGTTTCGGCAGGTGGTAAAGGATTATTTTTCTATCTGCGAGAGCTACTTTGAGGCCGTAAAAAGCCTGCCCCCAGCCCAGATTGAGGCCATCGACATGGGCCGGCGCGGCATCCATGATGAGGGCGCACGGGTGCTTATGGAACGCCTTGAGGGCAAAGCTGAAATTGACCACGATACGGCGCGCCGCCTGTTCACCTTGATCTGTGTTTTGCACTGGGGTTGAGCATCATGGGCGTAGAAATTCCAGGCTCGGTTTTGTTCTGTTGTGATCACAACTCCGTGCGCTCGCCCATGGCCGAGGGCATGATGAAGGCGTTTTATGGCCAGCGGGCCTATGTGCAGTCGGCAGGGGTGCGCGGCACGCTGGAGATAGACGGCTTTTCGGTCGTGGTCTGCGAAGAGATGGGGGTTGAACTTGCCCGCCACCGCACCAGATCGTTTGAAGAAATGCAGGAATGGGGCGATGATCTGACGGGCTTTGACCTGATCATTGCCCTGTCGCCCGCCAGCCTGCGCATGGCACAGGAGTTGACCCGCCATGCCTATATCGAGGTTGAGTACTGGCCTGTGCTTGACCCGACCGACCTGGGCACAAAGCGCGAGGAAAAGCTAGCGGCCTATCGTCAGGCCCGTGACCAGATTCGCCACCGGATGTTGGCACGGTTTGGGCTTGAATTGCCTTGAGGTGCATTTTCCCTTGAATAGTTATGGCTTTCCCCCCATTTAGGGGGCGCTCGCGCTTTGGCGGGTGAAATAACACAGGAGTGACCATGGCCAAGGAAGAAGAGCTCGAATTTCCCGGTGTCGTTAGAGAACTCCTGCCTA
>CAYNXK010000194.1:0-4478 GCA_964401125.1 uncultured Aliiroseovarius sp. | reverse complement strand
AGCAGAAAAAACATGCCGCTTGATTACAGCGTCACCAACTTTCGGGCATAGCCCCTCTGCGCGCCTGACAAGGCTTGATTGCAAGGTATCACCGCTAACGGTCACGCGGGTTCTGCGCCGGCCAATCACAATCACGTGTTTACCTGTCAGTTCTACCATTGCATCCAGCCCTATTCAGGATAACGATAGTGCTTGAGGCAGACCGCTGATTGACTGCATTCAATCATCATAGGAGAAATATTCATGGGTAAAGTGTTGCGCGCCATTGATTTGCCGCCGGTCTGGATGGGGCTGTTCATACTGGCGGCGTTTGTGCTTGACTGGTTGTTGCCGGGGCTTGGCTTTGGCTGGCCTTGGATGCAGTTATTGGGGCAGGGGCTGATATTACTGGGGATTGTCGCCATGGCGCTGGCTGTCTGGGAGTTTTTGCGCGCCCGCACCACCTTCATTCCGCGCCGGGTGCCAACGGCATTTTTGCAGGCCGGCATTTACCGCTTTAGCCGCAACCCGATTTATCTGGGCGACGCACTGGTACTGGGTGGTTTGATTTTTTACTGGGATGTACTGCCGGGACTGCTGTTGGTGCCGCTATTTTGCAGCCTTATTACAAGGCGTTACATTCTTGGCGAAGAGGCCGGGCTGGAGGCCAAGTTTGGTGAGGAATTTACCATCTGGCGCAGCAAGGTCAGGCGTTGGCTATAGGCCGCGGCCTGACACTTCGATTATTCAGGCATTACTTCCGCAAGGCGGGCGTCAATGTTTTCGCTATTGCCCGTGTAAACCGGCAGGCCGGTGTTTTTCCAGCCCTTGCCGTTTGGCCCGCCGGCCATGCCTTCGCTGACATCAATCAGGTTTAGAAAGCCCTGGCCTGACAATGCGCTGACCACAAATTGGGTGCGATTTCCGGTGCGGCAGATCATGGCGATAGGTGTATCCGGGTTGGCTTGGCGCAGGGCCACAAGGCTGGGCACAAAGCTATCTTCACGCATGTCCAGCGCGATGGCGCCAACGGCAATGCCGGTGCTTTCCCACTCATCGGGCCGGCGGATATCGACCAGAATAATAGCGCCGCTCTGGGCTGCATTATAGGCTTCGGTCGCAGTCATTTTGCCGGAGGGCACGTTCTGTGCAAGGGCCGCGCCAGCCGGGGCTGTTGAGTCAGTGGAGCCAGCCATGCTAAACAGGGTCGCCAACAGGCCAGCGCCGAGGCCGCCAATGCCAAGGGTCAGTAAATGACGGCGTGACAGGAGGCGTTTCTTTTTGGTGACTTTTGGTGACATATGGTCTACTCCGCGTTAGATTCTGGCGTTAGATTCTGGATTATCTATATATTCGCCTATTTTGATTTGTAAGTCTGCATAGCTCTTAATAGCCTTTAATCCAAATGCAAAAGAGGTAACAATGATGTCAACAGCTGTGACAGGAGGAACGGGTTTGAAAATCGGAACGCCAAAAGAGGTTTTTCAGAATGAGGCGCGCGTGGCGATGACGCCAGAAAGCGCGGCTTTGCTGCAAAAGCTGGGTTATGAATGTGTGATCCAGACCAAGGCGGGCGCTGCTGCCGGGTTTTCAGATGCGCTTTACAGGAAAGCTGGCGTTGAGGTGGTGAAAACTGCCGCCGCCCTGTGGAAGGCCGCTGATATTGTTGCCAAGGTGCGCCAACCCAATGCCGCCGAGCTGAAACGCCTGCGCAAGGGCCAGACCCTGATCAGCTTTTTCAACCCCGGCAGTAATGAAGACGGCCTGGAGGCTGCCCGCGCCAGAGGTGCCAATGTCATCGCCATGGAAATGGTGCCGCGTATCAGCCGGGCACAAAAGATGGACGCGCTCAGCTCCATGGCCAATATTGCCGGCTACCGTGCCGTTATTGAGGCCAGCAACAACTTTGGCCGCTTCTTTACCGGCCAGATCACAGCCGCTGGTAAAGTGCCGCCTGCCAAGGTGCTGGTCGTGGGGGCCGGGGTGGCCGGATTGGCCGCCATTGGCACCGCCACCAGCCTTGGCGCCATTACCTACGCCTTTGACGTGCGCCCGGAAGTGGCTGAGCAGGTCGAGAGCATGGGGGCCGAGTTTGTTTACCTCGATTTTGATGAAGACCAGGCAGATGGGGCAGAAACCGGCGGCTATGCCGCTGTCTCCAGCCCCGAGTTTCGCGAAGCCCAGCTGGCCAAGTTCCGTGAGCTGGCACCGGAGATAGACATTGTCATCACCACAGCGCTTATTCCCAACCGTGAAGCCCCGGAGCTGTGGACCGAGGACATGGTGAAGGCCATGAAGCCCGGCAGCGTCATTGTTGACCTTGCTGCCGAAAAGGGTGGCAATTGCAAGCTTACGGTGATGGACGAAAAAATCGTTACCAAAAACGGCGTTACGATTATTGGCTACACTGATTTTCCCAGCCGGATGGCATCGCAGGCCTCAAGCCTTTATGCTAACAACATCCGCCACATGGTGAGCGACCTGACCCCTGAAAAGGATGGCCAAATCAACCACGATATGGATGATGACGTGATCCGTGGGGCTACTGTCACCTTTGAGAGCGAGATCACCTTTCCGCCGCCACCACCCAAGGTGCAGGCGATTGCCGCCAAGCCCAAGGAAGTTGCCCCGGCGAAAACCCCCGAGCAGATCAAGGCTGAAGAAGCGGCGGCGCAGGTCAAATCTGGCCGCAATCAGGTTGGTATATTGCTGATCGGCGGGCTGCTGATGCTGGTTTTGGGCATGTATGCACCGGCCAGTTTCATGCAGAGTTTCATCGTGTTTGTGCTGGCAATCTTTATTGGCTTTCAGGTTATCTGGGGGGTGGCTCATTCCCTGCACACACCGCTGATGGCCATTACCAACGCTATTTCAAGTATAATTATACTGGGCGCATTACTACAACTTGACACCGGCATTGGCATCGTCACGGTGCTGGCGGTGGTCTCGGTGCTGATTGCCAGTATTAATATCGTCGGGGGCTTTATGGTGACACGCCGTATGCTCCAGATGTTCCAGAAATCCTGATAGGCGGAGTTAGACATGAACGCTTCAGATATACTGACAGCAGAAATGCAAACCGCCGCCTATATCGCGGCATCGGTTTTGTTCATCCTTGCCCTTGGTGGCTTGAAAGGCCAGGAAAGCGCCAAGCGCTCGGTCTGGTTTGGCATCATTGGCATGGCTATTGCTGTGCTTGCCACCATTTTGGGGCCAGGGGTGACCATTGGTCTGGCTCTGATTGTTGCCATTGCCATTGGCGGCATCATCGGTGTGATCGTGGCCAAGAAGGTCGAGATGACCGGCATGCCGCAACTGGTGGCCGCCTTGCACAGCTTTGTTGGGCTGGCGGCGGTGTTTATCGGGCTGAACGTCAACACCATGCTGGGCGGGCTGGACCCTACCGCAGAGCTGTCGGGATTTGCTGAAAAGCTGTTCCAGAAAGATGGTGCCGAGATAGCCATTCTCAAGGTCGAAATATTCCTTGGTGTGTTCATTGGTGCCATTACCTTCACCGGCTCGGTGGCGGCTTACGGCAAGCTTTCCGGGCGGCTCAATAGTAAGGCACTGATCCTGCCGGGGCGGCATTTCTGGAATATCCTCATGGTGGGGACCTCGCTGGCGCTGCTGGTTTTGTACATGCAGGGTGCCGGGCCGTGGACGCTATACCTGATGACGCTGATCGCTTTGCTGGTGGGGGCGCATATGGTGCTGGCCATTGGTGGGGCTGATATGCCGGTGGTGGTGTCGATGCTCAACTCCTATTCGGGTTGGGCGGCGGCGGCGGCGGGCTTCATGCTGGGCAATGACCTGTTGATCGTGGTGGGCGCGCTGGTTGGCTCATCGGGGGCCATTCTCAGCTATATCATGTGCGTGGCTATGAACCGCCGCTTTCTGGCGGTGATTCTTGGTGGTTTTGGCAATCCGACCGGCCCGGCCATGGAAATTGAGGGTGAGCAGGTGGCCATTGACGCCGATGGTGTTGCCGCCAGCTTGGATGAAGCCTCCAGCATTGTTATCGTGCCGGGTTACGGCATGGCGGTGGCTCAGGCCCAGCAGGCGGTCAGCGAGCTGACAAAACGCCTGCGGGCGCAGGGTAAAAACGTGCGTTTTGGCATCCACCCGGTAGCGGGGCGCTTGCCGGGGCACATGAACGTGCTGCTGGCCGAGGCCCGGGTGCCTTACGATATCGTGCTGGAAATGGACGAGATCAACGATGATTTCCCTGAAACAGATGTGGTCATTGTCATTGGCTCAAACGACATCGTAAACCCGGCAGCGCAGGAAGACCCCAACTCGCCCATCGCCGGCATGCCGGTGCTGGAGGTCTGGAAAGCCAAGCAGGTATTCGTGAGCAAACGCGGCCAAGGTACGGGCTATTCCGGCATCGAGAACCCGCTGTTCTTCAAGGAAAACACTCGCATGTTCTATGGCGACGCCAAGGACAGCCTGAACGCTCTGCTCAGCCGGATCGACTGACCTTTCGGCTTTAAACCGGG
>CAYNXK010000193.1:0-4479 GCA_964401125.1 uncultured Aliiroseovarius sp. | reverse complement strand
GCGATTCTGTTTGCAAAGATTGATTTTCACCACATTGGCTTGAACATTGCGGATATTGGTGTTGAGCAGGCGTTTGAGCGTGTCTTTGACCACAGGCCAGATTTTGACAGGTATCTTTATTGGTTCATCCAGATGAATGCGATCAAGGCCGATGAAGAAGATGCCGAGGCCAAAATTATTGACTTTGTGCGCCGCTTGGGCTGGGCGGTATAACAGGCTCTAATCCAGCCAACCTTTCAGGTTTTCCGCAATAATACCCGTCAGCATTGTAATATGCGCAGCATCGGAATTGAGGCAGGGTATATAGGTGAAATGCTCTCCCCCGGCATCAAGAAAAGCCGAGCGGATCTCGCCGTTGATTTCTTCCAGTGTTTCCAGGCAATCGGCAGAAAACCCCGGAGCAAGAATGGCAATGTTGCGCTTACCTGCACGCGCTAATTCTTCAACCTTATCAACGCTATAGGGTTTGAGCCACTCTGCCCCGCCAAACCGTGATTGGTAGGATGAGACGACCCGGTCAGGTGTCCAGCCAAGGCGCTCTTGCAGCAGTTGCGTGGTTTTCTCGCATTGGTAATAATAAGGATCTCCGGCATCAAGGTAGCTTTGTGGCATTCCGTGATATGATACAACCAGAGCATCAGGCTGCGCGCCACCAAGCGCTTGGGTGACTGACTTGGCCAGTGTATCAACATAGCTGGCATCATCATAATATGCTGGAACGGTGCGGGTGGCAGGTTGGTGGGTCTCTTCCATCAGGGCACGAAAAAACGCGTCATTTGCGGTGGCGGTCGTTGCGCCGGCATATTGCGGATAAAGCGGAAAGAATAAGACCCTATCACAGCCCTCACTGACCATTTTTTGCAGAACCGAGCGGACCGGCGGGCTACCATAGCGCATGGCATATTCAACAATGACATCATCGCCAAAACGCTCGCTTATCGCCTTGCGGACAAGGTTGGTTTTTGCCCGGGTGATTGTGGTCAGCGGGCCTTCATTGTGCTCATGGTTCCAAATCTCCCGATAGGCGGTGCCAGAGCGGAAGGGTCGGATTGTCAGAATTACCATTTGCAAAAGTGGCTGCCACCTCCAGCGCGGTAGGTTAATCACCCGCTTGTCTGATAGGAATTCATGTAGGTAGCGCCGCATAGACCAGTAATCATGCCCGTCTGGTGTGCCAAGATTGGCAAGCAAAACCCCAACTTTCCCCTCGGGTATATCGGCGCGGCTTTCTGGCTTATAACTAACCTGTGTCAGGCGCATTCCTGCGTTTTTGGTGTTTTTTGAAAATGGTTTCATATTATAATCAATCCGCTATAGCCGCGTCAGGTACGCTCAGCGCGTCGGCGAGTCGCATCTGGGCAGAGCCAGGCTTGAGCGGCTTTTGTTGGCTTTCGTGAGGTGCCCAACCGGAAAGATATATCATTTCAAAACAAGCTTCAACGCGCCCATCTGGTACGGAATTATGGCTACGGTATATTTGCGCCGCAAGCTTAAACAGGGCAGGGCTGGTAGGTGTTCGTGCCCTTTGGGAAAGCGCATTACCTTCGCCCATCATGCGCAGGTCTCGCATCAGGGCGTAGGCGTCTTGATAAGTAACATTCCGGCGGGCGCTGTCGGCCACCGGCAAGGCAAAACCCGCCCGTTGCAGTAAGGTGCCAAGGTCGCGGATTTCTCCCATCGGCAGCATCCGGGGCGTCAGGCTGCTTGAAAGGGCGCTTTCTGCTTCGGCAAAAGCGGTACGCAGCCCTGACAGGGTTTGCCCGCCAAACATCACACCCAGAAAAAACCCGTCAGGTCTCAGTGCTTGCTTACATTGCACAAGTTGACCAACCGGGTCATTCGCCCAATGCAGGGTAAGCGCATTAATCACCAGATCAAAAGCGCCGGTTTCCAGATCAAGCAGATCGGAATCATCTACAATTGTGGCATTCGGGAAGAAATTTGCCCATATTTCGGGGAATCCGGTTACAATTGCTGGCTTGGTAAACCTTCTGTTAACCTCTTTCAGGCGATCCTTGATTTCAGCGGCAACCTCATCGTGCAGGAACAAGGCGTTCCGCTTAACGCGGGCACGGCTTCTGGCAAGCTGCTTGCGGTCCGTAAGGGCCGGAGGTTGATTTATTAGGGTTCCCATTGGTCGCTCATAAATAGCGAAGGTAAAAATAAATGCAATCGGCATTGAAGCTGCTTTACCCGGATCAATGCGTCTCCTGTCGGGAGCCGGTGGAAAATATTTTTGGCCTGTGCGGAACCTGCTGGGCCAAAACGCCGTTTATCACGGGGATGGTTTGCGACACTTGCGGCACGCCTTTACCTGAGGCGGCAGGGCCAGAGAAAGAGCGCTTGATATGTGACGATTGCATTGCCATTTCCCGGCCATGGTCGCGCGGCCGGGCAGCACTGCTTTACCGAGACAATGCCCGACGGCTGGTTTTGGCATTGAAGCATGGTGATAGGCTGGATCTTGCGCGCCCCGCAGCTCATTGGATGGCGCGTGCTGCCGATGCCATTATGGACCCGGATTTATTGGTGATTCCAATACCTTCCCACTGGACTCGTCTATTCATACGGCGTTACAATCAGGCTGCTGTTCTGGCCCAGGCGCTGACGCGCATTACCCAGCTTGAATACGCGCCTGACCTACTGGTTCGCCCACGCCGCACGCCGCCACAAGAAGGGCTGGACCGTAAGGCGCGATTTTCTGGCTTGCAGGGTGCAATCATCCCGCACCCGAAAAGGGGCAAGGCCATTCAAGGCCGCAGTGTTTTGCTGGTGGATGATGTTATGACCTCGGGCGCAACCTTTGCCGCTGCCGCCGAGGCCTGCACTGCGGCTGGTGCCTGTGACGTTTTTACACTGGCACTGGCGCGGGTTGCAAAAGACGCGTAAAGCCCGATAAAGCTAAGCAACACGCGTTAAGGATACCCAAATGCAGCCTGTCACTATTTATGCCACCCGGTTTTGTGGGTTTTGCCATGCGGCCAAACGGCTTCTGAAAAGCAAGAACATTGAGTTTGAAGAAATTGATGTTGGGCGAGAGCCTGCGCGTCGTCAGGAAATGATGGCGCGGGCCAATGGCGGCCATACAGTGCCACAGATCTTTATTGGCGAGGCGCATATCGGCGGTTGCGATGATTTGTTTGCACTTGAACGAGGCGGCAAGCTCGACGCTATGCTGGCGAACTGACATGCGTGCCGGCCTTGTCCAGATTACAGCATTGGATAACCCGAAGGAAAATCTTCCGGGTACATTGGGCCTGATACGCGAGGCTGCTGCCAAGGGCGCTGATTTCGTGCTGACACCAGAGGTGACCAATACGGTATCCATGAGCCGGGCTTATCAGAACGAGGTTCTGCATCTTGAGAAGGATGACCCAACCCTGGCCGCTATGCGCAAGGAAGCCAGGGCGCTGGAAATTTGGTTGCTGGTAGGGTCTCTGGCCCTGAAAACAGGCGATGCCGATGGGCGCCTTGCCAACCGTTCTCTCCTGATCGGGCCGGATGGCAAGGTACGCGCGCGTTATGATAAGATTCATATGTTTGATGTGGAGATTGATGAAAACGAAAGTTACCGCGAAAGTGCAGGATACCGGCCCGGTGACCGGGCTGTATTAGCAAAAACCCCATGGGCAAAGATCGGCCTGACAATTTGTTATGATGTGCGATTTGCAGCGCTGTTCCGCCGGCTGGCACAGGCTGGCGCACAGATCATTACTGTTCCGGCTGCCTTTTCTCCGATCACCGGCAAAGCGCATTGGCAAAGCTTGCTGCGCACTCGGGCGATCGAGACCGGCTGTTTTATCTTCGCTCCGGCGCAAACCGGTTATCATGGCGGCAAGCGATACACCCATGGCCACTCACTCGCGGTGTCTCCGTGGGGCGAAGTTTTGGCCGATGGCGGAGAGGATCCCGGCGTTACCATGGTTGATTTTGACCTTGAAGATGTGGAAAAATCGCGCAAACGCGTACCGTCCCTGACCCATGATCAAGATTTTAAAGGCCCCTGATGTCAGAACCCACAACTACGGACAGCCTCTCTGTGGCATTATTCAGCGAAATCTTCATGGCTGGGCAATTGTCGCGCAACGCCTTGTCAAAAGCGCTCCCAAAAGGCATGGAGATTAGCCACTTCTCGGTTTTGAACCATCTGGCGCGGGTGGCCGAGCCGCGCAGCCCGGCGCAACTGGCCAAGGCATTTAACCTGACGCGTGGCGCCATGACCAATACGCTGACCAAGCTTGAATGGGCCGGTTATGTGCATATCCACCCTGATTGGGATGATGCGCGCCGTAAGATCGTGACCATTAGCCCGGCAGGGCGCGCGGCGCGCGATGCTGCTCTTCAGATGATAGCTCCAATCATCGCCAATGTTGTCGAAAGCATCGGCACTGACCGTGTTCGCACAGCCCTGCCCATACTGCGTGAATTGCGCGAAAAGTTTGATGTTGGCGCTGATGGCGCAAAACCCTAAACAGCGGC
>CAYNXK010000192.1:0-4511 GCA_964401125.1 uncultured Aliiroseovarius sp. | reverse complement strand
GGACGAGTTTGATGCTTTTAGCGAGATTGACATCGTGCGCGACGGGCTGAACCTGTGGCCACAAACCGATTGGGGGCTGTTGGCCGCCATCCGGGCGCAGCATTCTGGCGCAAAGTTCATCCTGACTTACCGTGCCCCTGCCAAGCTGTCAGATTCCATGGGGCGCTGGTCAAATCTTGGGCGCACGAGGCTGCCAAAAAATTCCATTCCCGGCCTGCCCGAGGGCTGGGGCGGCACTGATAGAGAACGTATCCGCTGGATTGAGGGCCATAACGCTTTTTGCCGGCAAGTCTTTGGAAATTCTAAAGACTTTTTGGAATATGACATTGAAGACCCAACGGCAAAAAGTAAGGTTTCAGACTTTCTTGAGCTTGATTTACCATGGTGGGGTGTGGCCAATGCCAATGAAAACCGGCCGCAATCCGAGGATGATAATACGTGAAAATATACCTGCATATTGGTATGGAACAATGCGGCTCTGAGCGCTTACAACAGGTGCTGGAGGCCAAGCGCGGCCAGCTTGCCGGCAAGGGTGTGCTTTATCCACGCGCCGGTGGCGGGCGCAGCCACACCCGTCTTTACATGGCGGTCAGTGACCCCGGATCGCCTGATATTTTGCGCTTCAACCGTGGCCTTGCCAGCCCGGCGCAGCAGGCCAGTTTGCGCCAAAGCCTGATCGGAGATTTGGCATCAGAGCTGGCCAAAAGTCAGGCGCAGACCCTGATCCTGTCCGCCGCGCAGCTTTGCACTTTACCAACAACCAGCGCCTTGAAACGCCTGCGCGCGCTGCTGTTGCCGCTATCAGATGACATCCGCATCATCGCCCATGTGGATGAACAGGCCCGCCTGCTTGCGCGCCATTATGCCGCCGCCATTCTTTCCGGGCGCACCGCGCCGCTGGATCAGGAATTGGCCTTGGCATCTGCCGGGGGCTGGCGAGAAAACGCGCTGAAAGACTGGCAGGAATATGCCCCGGTACAGCATGGCTTTCCCGAGGTTCAGGCCGCACCATTCTGGCTTGACTACCATGGGCTGCAACAGCATTGGGAGGGGGTTTTTGGCAGTCAATCTGTCAGTTTCCGGCCCTATGATGCGGCGCGGTTTGCGGGCGAAGGCATTGTTGATGAAATTCTCGAAGCGTTTGATATAAAAGACAATATAGGCAAGGTAGAGGCCAGTTCACAGCTTGGACAACCTGCCGCCACCAACCTTGCACGTATGCGGGCGGTGAACCTGCTGTTTGTTGCCCTTCTTGGCAAGGGCCGGGTGATTCCACGGCAACTTTGGCGGCGCTTGCTGGATGAGGTGGCGATTACCGGCGCGCCTCTGAAGCCCGGCAGTCTTGGCGCCATCTCAAAGCACTTTGCAAAAGACAACAAGGCGCTGATCAAGGCCCATACCGCCTTGCAAACCAGCCATCTCAAGCGTGACGCCAAGGAGAAAAATTGGTTGGAGGCGGACCCGCAATTCGGCTTTCGCGCCAGCCAATATGTTGCCGCTTTTCTGCCGCGCATCGACAAGGCTACTCGCGAGGAGAACAGCAAGGCCAAG
This sequence comes from uncultured Aliiroseovarius sp., assembly GCA_964401125.1. Classification (GTDB taxonomy): domain Bacteria; phylum Pseudomonadota; class Alphaproteobacteria; order Rhodobacterales; family Rhodobacteraceae; genus JAAEUB01. Next base: position 2,960 of record CAYNXK010000192.1, on the reverse strand, counting down.
GCAGCCACCACGCCGGATGATTCCGCTAGCCTCAGCCCAACCGCTGAAAAGTTGCTCAGCCCCCGCGCCCGCGAAAATTATGATCACCTGAAAGGCGGCCGTTTTGAGCCGCATAATAATGTCGGCCGTCTGAATGAGGCGGAAGAAGCCGCGCCTTATACTGAGGTCAGTCGGCGCATTCTACCTAAAGGAAACAGCGGCAAGGTCATCGTTGGCTGCATGAAGGATGAGGCCCCTTATATTCTGGAATGGGTGGCCTATCACCGGGCCATAGGGGTTGATAATTTCATCATCTACACCAATGCCTGCTCGGATGGCACCAGTGAATTACTTGATTTATTGCAAGAGCTTGGCGTGCTTCAGCATCGCAATAACGACAACTGGAAAGGTAACTCGCCGCAGCAATATGCGCTTAATCAATCGCTGAAGGAAGATGTCATCAAAAACGCCGAATGGCTCATTCATATTGACGTGGATGAGTTCATCAATGTGCGCGTTGGTAACGGTACGTTGGATGATTTTCTGGCCCGCGTGCCTGATGCCAGCAATGTCGCCATGACCTGGCGGCTGTTTGGCCATAACGATGTTACCCGGCTGTCTGACGATCTGGTGCTTGAGCAATTTGACATGGCCGCCCCCAAACATTGCCCCAAGCCGCACACTGTCTGGGGCTTCAAAACCATGGTCCGCAATATTGGCGCATATGAAAAGCTGTCTTGTCACCGGCCAAACAAGCTCAGGCAAGGGCAGGCCGACAAGGTTTCTTGGGTCAACGGCTCGGGCCTGCCCATGGGCGAGGATATCAAGGAAAAGGGCTGGCGCTCGTCACTGAATAATATTGGCTATGAGATGTTGCAACTTAATCATTATGCCCTGCGCTCGGCCGAAAGCTTTTTGATAAAGCGCCAACGTGGGCGCGCCTTGCATGTGGACCGCTCGATTGGCCTAAATTACTGGGTGCGGATGGATTGGTCAGACCACAAGGATGTGACCATCAAGCGCAATATTCCACGCCTGCGGGCCGAGCTGGAGCGGCTGCGTGAAGATGCGGCTTTGGTTGCCTTGCACGAGGCCGGGCTGGAATGGCACCGCGCCAAGGTTGCCGAATTGCATGAGAACCCCGAATTTCAGGAGCTGTATGCCCAAGCGCTGGCTACCAAAATCAGCCCGCTTGAGAGGGTAGCCCATGCGCTGGCGCTGGATGTGGAAAGTTGAAGGAGAACCCGATGAAAGATGCTGCGAAAGATGCTGCGAAAGATGCTGCGAAAGATGCTGCCTTTGAAATTGAACGTGAAGAGGGTGCGCCCGAATTCATCCGCTCGCGCGGCCTGCGCCTGCCCAATGACCGCCGCATCATTAACCAAAAACGTCGCCGCGCCCTCAGGCAGGGCAATTATGAGCGCCGCGAGGTCGAGGCGGTCAAGGACATGGTGCGGCCCGATGATGTGGTGATCGAACTGGGGGCCGGCATGGGCTATATGTCTACTTTCATGGCAAAAAATCGCAAGGTGGCCGAGTTGCATGCCTTCGAGGCCAACCCGGCGCTCATTCCCTATATACACGCGGTACACGCGGCCAATGAAGTTGAGCATATCCAGGTGCATAACGCGCTTTTGGGGGCGCGCAAGGGCACGGCAAAGTTCTATGTGCGCGAGAATTTTCTCGCCTCCAGCATGCAAAAAGACGCCCCCGGCGAGGCCTCACCGGTGATCGGCATTGAAGAGGTTGAAGTGCGCAATATCCGCAGCACCTTTAAGGCCATAAAACCCAGCTTTCTGGTCTGTGATATTGAGGGCGCCGAGGCCGATATTCTGCCGCTGGCTGACCTTTCATCATTGCGCGGCGCCGTGGTCGAGCTGCATCCGCAATGGATAGGGCAGGCCGGGGTGCAGGCCGTATTTGATGCCATGCACAAAGCCGGGCTGACCTTCTGGCCAAAACCCTCAAACAAGAAGGTCGTGGCCTTTCTGAAAGATTGGTGAAATGCGCCTAACCGCCGTTCTGACCCTGCGCAATGAGGCCGCTTTTCTGCTGGAATGGCTGGCGCATCACCGCGGGCTGGGCATCACCGATTTTCTGGTGTTTTCCAATGATTGCGCTGATGGCACAGATGCCATGCTGGACCGGCTTCAGGCCATGGGCTGGCTGACGCATATTCGCAATGATGGCCCGCATGAGGGTGGCGTGCAGTGGGCAGCGCTGAAGGCCGCCGACAAACACCCCTTGGTGCGTGGGGCTGATTGGTTGCTGGCGCTTGATATTGATGAATTCGTTAATATTCATGTGGGTGATCACACATTTACAGCCCTCATGGCGGCCTTGCCTGAGGCCGACGCCATCACCCTGACCTGGCGTTTGTTTGGCAATTGCGGGCAGGTGGAATATGCGGATGCGCCGGTGACTGAGCAATTCCGCCGCGCCGCCCCCGAGATTATGCCCTGGCCCTGGCGGGCCTTCATGTTCAAGACGCTCTATCGCAATAACGGCGCTTACAAAAAGCTTGGCGTACATCGGCCGCGTAGCCCGTCTGACACGGCCGACAGCGCCCGCTGGTTTGATGGCGAGGGCCGCGAGCTGCCGCCGCGCTTTCGCCGCCGGCAAATATTTTCACCTTTCGGGCGTAAAAACTATGGCCTCGTGCAGCTCAATCACTACCCGCTGGGGGCGATGGAGAGTTATATCCTGAAGCGTGACCGGGGCCGGGCGGTACATGATGCAGACTTGCTGGGGCTGGATTACTGGAGCGAGCGTAATTGGTGCAGCGTTGAAGATACCAGCATCCGGGCCTCTGATGCGCTGCGCGATGCCCACCTGGCTGAATTGCGCGCTGACAAGCTGCTGGAAGAACTGCACGCAAAGGCAGTGGCCTGGCGCGAATCCCGGCTGGAAACCCTGCTTGGCGAGGAGCCAAATCGCGCCCTGATGGGCCGCCTGATCATGTCACCCCCCGCAAGGCCGGT
>CAYNXK010000191.1:0-4626 GCA_964401125.1 uncultured Aliiroseovarius sp. | reverse complement strand
GTACATGCGGCGTTTGAAGATGTAACGGGCATGGACAGCCCCGGCCATGCCATCGACGGCTGCTCTGCTCCCAATTTCGCCACATCCCTCACCGGGCTTGCCCGTGCCATGGCGTTTTTCGCCGGTGCGCGCCCGGATGGAAACACCCGCGAACAAGCTGCATTTCGCCTGCGTGAAGCAATGGCTTCCTATCCTGAACTGGTGGCCGGTGAGGGCCGTGCCTGCACCAACCTGATGCGGGCCATGGAGGGGCGCGTGGTGGTTAAAACCGGGGCAGAGGCAGTGTTTACAGCGATTTTACCGGAACAAAAGCTTGGCATTGCAATCAAAATTGACGACGGTGCCAGCCGCGCATCCGAAGCTGTCATTACGGCGATTCTCGTGCGCCTCGGGGTGCTTGATGTGAAGCATTCGGCTACAGGAAAATACCTGAATGCCCCGATTACCAACTGGCGAGGTACAAAGTGCGGCAGCATTCGCGTTGCAACTACCTTACAGTAACCCCTCTTCCAGATCCCGGTAGAAAACGGCATGGCGCGCATAAAAACAGGCGAAAAACAGGTGAAAAATTTTGTGACAGAGCCGTATTTTCACCAAGATGAAGAGGGCGATTTGGCAGGTGTTTTACAGGATATTTACGCGGCCAAGGTGGCGGCCGGAGATCTGATGGCAGACCCGGCCCAGGAAGCTGTGTTACCATTTCTTCAGGATCTTCGAGCACATCTGGAGGTTACCAAAGAGCGCAAAAAGGGCATTTTTGGCGGTTTGTTTGTTCGCTCTGAAGAAGTGCCGCAGGGGCTTTACTTGTGGGGCGGGGTGGGGCGCGGCAAGTCTATGCTGATGGATCTGTTTTTTGGTCAGTTGAATATCAAAGCCAAGCGCCGGGTGCATTTTCATGCTTTCATGCAGGAGGTGCATGCGGACCTGCACGCGGCGCGAAAATCTGGGGTGGATGATGCGCTGGCTCCGGTGGCAAAGAGGCTTTCAGAAGGGTTGCGCCTGCTGGCTTTTGACGAGATGCAGATCAGCGACATTACCGATGCCATGATTGTCGGGCGGTTGTTTAAGATGCTGTTGGCGGCGGGGGTGGTGATTGTAGCCACGTCAAACCGGCCACCGGATGAGCTTTACAAGCACGGCTTGAACCGTCAGCTTTTTGTGCCATTCATCGCCTTTCTGAAAGACCGAATGCTGGTGCAGGAACTGGTCAGCCCCACCGATTATCGTCAGCATGGTTTGGCAGGCACACAGGTCTATTTCAGCCCTGATGGCAGAGTTGCGCGTGTAGCGATGGATGGGATTTGGCAAAAATTAACCGGCGGTGGTGGCGCACCGCTGAAATTGCGCGTGAAGGGGCGTGATGTGGTTTTGCCGCTTTTTTGTAACGGGGTGGCCCGCGCTGGCTTTCATGATCTTTGTGGCCAGCCCCTTGGTGCCGCAGATTACCTGGCGGTTGCCAGTGCCGTCCGGGTGCTGCTGCTGGACGGAATTCCGCAACTAAGCCGGGAAAACTTTAATGAAGCCAAGCGCTTTGTCACTCTGATTGACACGCTTTATGAGGCCGGTGTCAGGCTGATTGCCTCGGCCGCCGCCCAGCCTGAAATGTTGTATCTGGAAGGTGACGGGGCGTTTGAATTTGAACGTACTGCCAGTAGGCTGCGCGAGATGCAAAGCGAGAATTGGGCGGGTTGAATCTCAAATTCTCGACAAAGGCGGGATGCTCAGGCGCTGCCCTGCCTTGATGCGGTTCGGGCTGGAGAGAAGCCGCCTGTTGGCATCGAAAATGTTCGCAAACTTCCCCGCATCGCCATAAAATTTATGCGCGATTGCACCGAGAGAATCACCTTTTTGCACGGTATAAAAGTTGTGATGTACCGTCCTGCCCGCTTCCTGAACCACGCGCACCTCTACGCCTGCGCCACCAGCTATGACATCGTCTGTCGGAATTGTCGGAGCCTGACCACGTGCTGCGCGCTCCAGCTCTGCAATCAAAATGGCGGTATCCACCCGTCCATCAGAGGTTTGGAGCGCTGGAGGGACTGAAATCAGCCCCTTTAGGAAGGCATCATTGAGTAATGTATCAATAAGGTTCTCGGATTGGCCAGCAGCCATGGCTTGGGTCACGATCTCACTAAGGCTGGACTCTTCGCTGGCTTCTGGGGCGGGGGTGCTTGGTTGGGCCGTTTGAATGGTCAGGCCTGCCAAAACGTGTGATGTCAGGTCGCGCATTTCGTCGCTTACTTCTATCACTTCAATCGGCGCGCTTGGTTGTGCACCCAGCCCGGCCAGCACCAGATTTGTCAGTGCATGAATTTCTTCATTTTCAGGCGATACAGAAGTAACATGTGCCTGAGGGGCCACGCCTTGTCCCGCCATTGGCGCTCGGGCAATGACATCAGCCACATCAGTCAGGTGTAGCACCGGCTCGGAAGTCTCTGCTTCGAGCGCAGTTTTTCCTGAATAGAACGGCCCTGTTTGTAGAAACATCAACCCGGCAATCGCGAGGGCAAAAGGCCCGATAATATAGGATATACGCAGCATAGTAGGTTCCAGCTATGAGTTTGTTTGTTTGATGGTCAGGCCCAAAAGCACCCACATTTGGATGCCCCCGCGATAATAATGTATCTTTTCAGCTGGGTAGCCAATTTTGAGCAGCGCCTGGATGGCGCGCGGGCTTTGATCACACCATGGGCCATTGCAGAACATGGCAAGCTCCATGGCATTCTCAAAATTCCATTCGTCACCGGTTTGGATTGCACCCAGTGCTTTTAGAATTTCATCACGGAAAGGGTTGGAAGCTTCAAGGGCCGGCACAGGAATATTGACGGCACCCGGAATAGTGCCCTTGGCGAACCATTCGGGCACTCTTGAGTCAACCAAGATACCTTTACCATTTGCAACCGGTCCCTCAAGAAAATCCAGAATTTCAATTTCGCCTAGGGTTTGAACCCCCGGCGCGGCAGTAATGGGGTGGATGCAAAAGGGTGGACAGGCGCGCGATGTTTTGGTGAATTCTGACGTTAGCCTATGGCCGGTGTCCTGAATGCGACTGATTTCAATTAATTCCCCATTGATTGTCACGCTGAACGTGCTTCTTTCGGGTGTAATTTGTACGTCTTGTGCGTTGACTTGCGTACTTGCGATCACAAAAACAGCCAAGGCGCTTCTTAGTAACCGATACATCGTCATCTCCCTGTCCCTCTGTCCTGCTCGACAGATTTGTACTCATTATATTCAGCAATAATCGCCCGTTTAGTCGAGCATATATTGATGTATTATTTAGGTGGCGTCAATATGATGGGTTATCCCATAAAAGAATCGGTATTTTTTACAAAAAGTGAGTCGTTTCCGTAGTTTGACTCAAAGTTGCGATATATTTTCAGGTTTCTCCTTCAAATATTTTTTGTGATCACGGATTATTTTTTACAAAAAAGTAAAATACGCGCGTTTTTTAGCCGTTCTCTCGAAGCACCTGCCCGGCAAGGTAGAGCGAGCCGCAGATCAGGATGCGGGCGGCGGGCTGGGTGGCAGTAATCTGGGATATTGCCTGCGCCGGATCAGGGGCAATATGGGCGGTAAGGCCAACTTTTTGCGCAATAGCAGCAGTGTCCTGTGCTGGCAGCGTGTTTGCTTCGCCAGCAATGGCAACAGCGTGCAGTTCATCCGCAATACTTGCCAGCGGGCGCAGGAAACCGGCTATATCCTTGGTGTTGAGCATGCCGCAGATCAGGTAGGTGGGGCGCTTGGGCAGGTCACCCAAAACCTGCGCCAGCATCTCGCCCGCCGCCGGGTTATGGCCGCCATCAAGCCACAGCTCGGCCTGCCCGGCAGCACGGACAAGCGGCCCTGAACGTAGGCGTTGCATTCGGGCGGGCCAGTCAACTTCCGTCATGGCGGCTTCGCAGGCGTCATCATTCATGCCAAGGGCGCGCAAGGCGGCGAGAGCGGCCCCGGCATTATCAATCTGGTGCGCCCCCTTCAGGGCGGGCAAGGGCAGGTCCAACAGGCCGGTTTCATCCTGAAATATCAGGCGACCGCGCTCTTGCCAGACATGCCAGTGCTGGCCCTGGGCAATCAGCGGCGCGCCAAGCTTTGCGGCGCGTGCCGTGATGACTTCCAGAGCCGCGTCTCGCTGAGGGGCGACCACACAAGGCACGCCGCGTTTGATGATACCGGCCTTTTCACTGGAAATTTTGGCAATGGTGTCGCCCAGAAATCTTTCATGGTCGAAGGAAATGGGCGTGATCACATTCAGGGCGGGTTTTGCCACCACATTTGTCGGGTCCAGCCGCCCGCCCATCCCGGTTTCCAGCAAGAGATAATCGGCGGGGGTCTCGCTAAAGGCCAGAAAGGCGGCAATTGTGGTGATCTCGAAATAGGTGATCGCGCCATTGCCGTTTGCCGCCATGCATCTGTCCAGAACCTGTGTCAGCGCATCTTCACTTATGACCGTGCCCGCCAGCCCGATACGCTCATGAAAGTGCACCAGATGCGGCGAGGTATAGGTGTGAACCTTGTGGCCGGCCCCCTCCAGCCCGGCGCGGATCATTGCCAGTGTCGAGCCTTTGCCGTTGGTGCCGGCCAGGTGAACAACCGGCGGCAGACGGCGTTCCGGGTGATCCAGGG
>CAYNXK010000190.1:0-4653 GCA_964401125.1 uncultured Aliiroseovarius sp. | reverse complement strand
AAATTCAAAGGCTTATAGCCTGACAGCAGAATCAAAATAAAGTCGTCAGGCTATAGAAGGGGGTGCTGCTCACAGCCCGCTCAAATATTCACCATAGTCATTCTTGATGAAACGCTCTGCCTGAGCCTGAAGCTCTTTGCGGTTTATCCAGCCCCGGTCAAAGGCGATTTCCTCGGGGTTGCCGACCTGCAAACCTTGGCGCATTTGCAGGGTGCGCACAAAATTGGCGGCGTCCAGCAGGCTGACATGGGTGCCGGTGTCAAGCCAGGCATAGCCGCGCCCCATCTGCTCCACATTCAGGCTGCCCTCGACGAGATAACTCATCAGCAGGGTGGTGATTTCAAGCTCACCGCGCGGGGATGGTTTGACCTGTTTTGCCCGCTCGGGGGCTGTGCCATCGAGAAAGTAAAGCCCGGTCACGGCATAATTTGAGGCCGGGTTTTCAGGCTTTTCAATAATCGAGATAGCCTGTCCGTCAGCCCCGAACTCGACAACGCCATAGCGGCGCGGGTCGGCCACATGATAGCCAAACACAGTGCCCCCTGCTTTTTGGGCATCGGCACTGGCAAGTATTTCCGGAAATCCATGGCCAAAAAATATGTTGTCGCCCAAAACCAGTGCAGATGGCGCACCCGCCAGAAAATTCTCGGCCAACAGGTATGCCTGCGCCAGCCCGTCCGGTGAGGGCTGAATGATCCAGGTAAAACTGATGCCCCATTGGCTGCCATCGCCCAGCAGTCGCTTAAATTGGGGCTGATCCTCAGGCGTGGTTATCATGGCGATCTCGCGAATACCGGCCAGCATCAGCGTGGTGATCGGATAATAAATCATCGGCTTGTCATAAACCGGCAAAAGCTGCTTTGAGGCGCCCAGCGTGACGGGGTAAAGCCGCGAGCCGGTGCCGCCGGCCAGAATGATGCCTTTTCTGTTCATGATTTCTGATCCTTTTTTTCTGCAGTTTTTTCTGCGGTTTTTTCTGCGGTTTTTTCTGCGGTTTTTTCTGCGGTTTTTTCTGCGGTTTTTTCTGCGGTTTCTTCTGCGATTTCTGCTAAGATGTCACGCAGCCCGCGCCGCCAATCGGGCCTTTTGATTGCGAAATCGCGCTCAAGAGCAGCGCAGTCAAGCCGCGAATTCGCCGGGCGTTTTGCCGGGGTTGGATAATCCTCGGTTGCAATATCCTCAACACTCACATCTCGCCCCGCCTCGGAAAATATTGCCCGGGCGAACCTGGCCCAGCTCACATCGGGGCTTGCGGCAAAATGATAGGTGCCCGAGCGATCGGGATTGGCAACAAGATGCGCGGCAATGCTGACTACAGCTTTTGCAATCTCCGCCGCCGGGGTCGGCCCGCCAACCTGATCGGCAACCACGCGCAGCCTGTCACGGCTTTCTGCAAGCCGCAGCATGGTTTTGACAAAATTGCTGCCATGGGCAGAAAACACCCAGGAAGTGCGCAGGATCACATGCGCGCCCCCGGCGGCGCGCACCCCCGCCTCTCCGGCAAGTTTGCTGTGGCCGTAAACCCCAAGCGGGGCGCAGGGATCATCGGGCATCCAGGCTCGTGCGCCCTGCCCGTTGAAGACGTAATCGGTTGAAATATGCACAAACGGTATGGCTTTTTGGGCGGCAGCCTCTGCCATGGCTGTTGGGGCGGCCCCATTGACCAAAAATGCCACCTCAGCATCCGCTTCCGCCTTGTCCACCGCCGTATAGGCGGCAGCATTGATCACCGCGCTTACATCCGATTGGCTTATGAGACGGGCGCAGGCGGCAGGATCTGTCAAATCGGCCTCGGCGCGCGACAAAAACCGCGCGCCCGGCGCAATGCGCGCCAGCTCTCGCGCAACTTGCCCGGTCTGGCCGAAAACCAGCAATCTCATGCAACCCCCAGGCGTTTACCAACGCCATCGCGCCCAAGCAGCGGCCGCCACCAGGCTTCATTGTCGAGATACCACTGAACACTGCGCTGCAACCCCTGGCTAATGGTCAACGAGGGCCGCCAGCCCAACTCATCACGAATGCGCACCGGATCAATGGCATAGCGCTGATCATGGCCGGGCCGGTCGGCAACAAAGCTGATCTGGTCGGCGTAAGGGCTTGCAGCCGGGCGCAGGTCATCCAAAACCGCACAAATCCGGCGCACCAGATCAATATTGCTAAGCTCATTTTCGCCGCCGATGTTATAACTGCGGCCAATTTCGCCTTTTGCGAGGGCCAGAAGCAGGGCATCGGCATGGTCTTCCACATAAAGCCAGTCGCGGATATTGCTGCCATCACCGTAAACCGGGATCGGCTGGCCAGCCAGCGCCTTGATGATCACCACCGGCACCAGCTTTTCGGGAAAATGATAGGGGCCGTAATTATTGGAGCAATTAGTCAGGATCACCGGCAAGCCGTAAGTCTCACCCCAAGCCCGCACCAGATGGTCGCTGGCGGCTTTAGAGGCCGCATAGGGTGAACGCGGATCATAAGGCGTATCTTCCGTGAATTTGCCTGTCGCCCCAAGGCTGCCAAATACTTCATCGGTGGAAATGTGGTGAAAGCGAAAGCTGTCCGGGCGGCCTTGGCAGGTCCAAAATGCCCGCGCCGCCTCAAGCAAGTTATAGGTGCCGGTAATGTTGGTCTCGATAAAAGCCCCCGGCGCGTCGATCGAGCGGTCAACATGGCTTTCGGCGGCAAGATGCATCACTGCATCGGGCTTGTGGGTATCAAAAACCCGCTCCAGCGCCGCGCGGTCGCGAATATCGGCATGCTCAAACGCATAAAGCGGGCTGTCGGCCACGGGAGCCAGATTTTCAAGGCAGGCGGCATAGGTCAGCGCATCAAGGTTGACCACCTCATGCCCGCGCCCAACCGCCAGACGCACAACGGCTGAACCAATGAACCCCGCACCGCCGGTGACCAGAATTTTCATGCCGCGCCCTCCCATGTGAAGGGGCTGTCGAACTCTGAAAACAGCGGCGCGGTGGCATCTTTTTCTGACAACAGCGGATCAGAAACGCCCCAGCCGATCCCCAAACTGTCCCAACGCACCGCGCCATCACATTCGGGCGCATAATAATCGCTACATTTGTAAATAATCTCGGTATTCGGCAGTTTCGTGACAAAACCATGCAGAAAACCCGCAGGGATCCAAAGCTGGCGGCCGTTTTTGGCCGAAAGAACTGCCCCGACCCAAGCGCCATAAGTCGGGCTGCCCTGACGAATATCGACAGCAACGTCAAACAGCTCGCCCTGACCGCAGCGCACCAGCTTGCCCTGCGCATGGGGCGGCGACTGATAATGCAGGCCACGCAGCGTGCCAGCGGGGCCAGATAGTGAATGATTATCCTGAACAAAGGCAGGCAGATCAAGCCCGGCCTCAGTGAGGGTTTTTTTGTTCCAGCTTTCCGAAAAAAAGCCGCGCTCATCCTCAAATCGCTGCGGCGTGATCAGAAAAACACCCGCAAGTCTGGTCTCGGTAATATTCAAGGCTCAGCCCCACAACAAATGCCGTTATTACATTCGTATAGACCAGCGCGAAGGCATTCCAGACTTTTTTGACCGTAGCCTCAAAAATTCAGGCGAGATAGCCTGCCAAGCACATCCGGCTGAGCGCCGTCATGCAGCTTCCCTTATTGCCCCCCTTAACTTATACTCAACCCCTAGTTTATCTTATTTTCTTGTCCGATTCGGGCTGCTGTTAGTAATATTGGAGTGTGATGTGGTGTTAGAAGGAAAAACAGCCTTTGATATCAAAACTTCAAGCTTAATAATCTCAAGTACGGGAAAACGCCGCTTTTTTTGGGTTGCCAAGCGATTGTTTGATATAATCGTCAGCCTGTTACTGCTCCCGCTACTCGCAACTTTTGCAATCATTCTTCTGATCTTAAACCCTTGGCTAAATTCTGGCCCACTTGGTTTTGTGCAAATCCGCATGGGCCGGGGCTGCAAAGCCTTTGTCGTCTTCAAATTTCGCTCCATGCAGTGCAGAGGCAAAGCTTGCCGCGGCCTCAATGAGCCTATTGAGGCAACCCGCATCACCCGGCTTGGCAACTTCATGCGCAAGACCCGCATTGATGAATTGCCGCAAATCCTTAATGTTCTGCGGGGTGAAATGAGCCTTATCGGACCCAGACCAGATGCCTTTTCGCATGCAAGAAAGTTCGTGCGCCTTATCCCGGAATACCGGACCCGCCATCATGTGCGGCCCGGCATCAGCGGCCTGGCTCAGGTTGACTTGGGCTATGCTGTGGGGCTTGAAGCAACAAGGCAGAAAACCCGTGTAGATATACATTACATCGAGAATGCCGGCTTTCGCCTTGATGCAACTCTGGTAATACGGACGATTACCACAATTTTGTCAAAGGCCGGTGCATAGCGCCTTGGCCAGTCTGGCTCCGCCTGAATAGGGCAGAAAATCAACAACATGACCATAAGTTGACGCCCCAGACATATTGAACTCATTCCCCAGATGTGGCAAAGCGATACCTGTGTATCCAAATTGGAAATATGAATGCTGACGCGTAATAATTTATCAGAATATCAAGAGCCGGTGAGTGTTCAGGCGACCTCTGCCAATGATGATGAGATTGACCTGCTTGAGATATTCCGCACGCTTTGGCGCGGTAAATGGTGGATTGCACTTGTCACCATGGCGGCTATTTTTGTCGG
>CAYNXK010000189.1:0-4678 GCA_964401125.1 uncultured Aliiroseovarius sp. | reverse complement strand
CAGCGCACGGCGCCCCGCCTCATCCCTGTATCAGGTATAAGGCGGGACGCTTTAACGGGCAGAAAAATTTGCGCTAGAACCTGTCCTTTTTATTTTCCCAAATAAGCTTTTATCGCGGGCGGCGGGGCGGCAAAGAACCCGGCTGTATCATGTGGCGGTTGCACCTGTCCCGCATCAACCAGAATAACCTCATCTGCGATTTTTTGGGCGTCATCAGGGTCATGGCTCACCATTAGCAGCGTTGCTCCGGCCTCGCTTGCCAGCGCCTTCACCAGCGTTAACATTTCTGCCTTCAACCCCGGTCCCAGGGCGCCGAACGGCTCGTCCAGCAGCATCAGAGGCCGCGCCCGCAGTAAAGCGCGCGCCAGAGCTACCCGCGCCATCTGGCCGCCGGAAAGATCTGCGGGCTTGCGGCCCCCGAGGCCATCCAGCCCAACCCGCTGCAATGCTTCTTCAACTCTGGCCCAATCCTGTTGTGATAGACGCAAGGACGCCTTCAACCCCAGCCCGATATTGTCGCGCGCATTCAGATGTGCAAACAGGTTGTTGTCCTGAAACAGCATGCTCACTGGCCGGGCGGCAGGCGCAAGGTCAGTTAGGTCACGCCCCTGCCAGAGAATGTGCCCGCCGGTCAGTGGCAAGAATCCGGCAATCGCCGCCAGCAAGGTTGATTTGCCCGCTCCCGAGGGTCCAAGCACAGCCACAATGCGGCCAGGCTTTATTGTAAGATTGGCGGTGAGTGAAAAGTCACCTTGCCGTAATTTAAGGTCTTCAAGCTCAAGCACGCCCCCGCCCTCCTTGATCAAACAGCCAGAACAGCGTTAGTGATAATGCCAGTAAAAGCAAGCCGGTCGCCGCTGCATCCTGCATCCGGTATGCCCCCATGAGGCGGTATAATTGCAAGGGTAATGTTGCCTGATCCGGCGCTGCAAAAAGTGTGACAACCCCCAGATCACCCATGGATAAAGCCGCTGTCAACCCGGCGGCAAAGCCCAGAGGCCGGCGCATGCGCGGCCAGTACAGGTTTTTCATCCGCGCCCATCCCTGCATGCCCAACCCATCTGCCAGACGTCCGTAATTCACCTCAACATCGCTCAAGGCGGGCAACAAGGCACGCAGAACAAATGGCAAGGCCATCAACGCGTTGACCAACGCCGTAACCGGCAGGGCAAAAGCCGCCGGATTTGCCAATGGGTGAATGATGATAAACAGCCCGGTGCCAATAACCAAAGGCGAGGCCACAATGCCAAGCATCGCCATGCTTGCTGCCATCCGTACCCCGTGCAGTACAGTCAGCGCCGCAATGGCGAAGCCCAGTGTGAGTGTCAGGCTGGTGGCAATCAATGCCACGCCAAGTGAGCGCAGCGCTGCCCACCAGACTGCTTCAGGCAAACTTACCAAGCCCGGCAAGCCGTTCAAAACCACCATGCCCAGTGGCAGCAGGAGAAATAGCGCTCCGGCGCTGATCAGGAAGGTATCCAGCAGGCGTAATCCAGTGGGTTCCGCCTCCCAACGCCGCTCAGCCCGGTCGTATCCCGCACCAAAGCCCGCATCCGGCAGGGCAACCCGAAAGGCCAACATTGCCGCAGTCAGGCCCAGGCCTAATTGCACCAACGCCAGCAAGGCAGCTTTTCCGAGGTCAAAATCTAGCCGTACCGCCTGATATATTGCCAGCTCAATCGTGGTGGCGCGCGGCCCACCGCCCATAGTCAGGGCCACGGCGAATGAGGTCAGACAAACCAAAAACACCGCCAGCATCGCCCCCGGCAAAACTGTGCGCAACATGGGGCGCTCCAGTACCCGCCCAACATCGCTTGCGGTAAACCCTAGCGAGGCCGCCAACCGGAAGCGTTCACCGGGGATTGCCTGCCAGCCCTGCAGGATAAACCGTGTTGCCAGCGGCAGGTTAAAAAATACATGCGCCAGCACGACACCGTGTAAGCCGTATATTGAAACAGGCTCTATTCCAGCCCAAACCAGGGTTGAATTTATCACCCCAGAGCGCCCGAAAACTGCCAATAGGCCCAAAACCGCAACCAGAACCGGCAAGATGAACGGCGCGCCCATCAGGGTAACAAGCACACCTTTTAGCGGAAACTTCCGCCGGGACAGCGCCCGCGCCAGAGGCACGGCAAGGCCCACGCTGATCAGTGCTGACAGGCTGGCCTGCAACAGGGTAAAGCGCAAAGCAGACCAGTCTGCCGGGCCAAACCGGCCCGCCCCCTCTGCCCTCAAGCCGACTGCCAGCAAGGTGCCAAAGATCAGACACAGCACCATTGCCAGCGCCAGCCACCCGGCCAGCCCACTTACCAACCCGCTGCCTGTTGGTTTGCGCGCTAGTTTGAAAGTGCGTCCAGCCATTCCGGTAATGCCACCTTGCGCATCTCGCGCGCTTCTTCACTGGAGAACAAAAGTGCCTTTTCCGGCTGGATCAGGGTCTCAAATCCGTCCGGCAAGCCTGCTTTAGGCATAAAGGCCGGGTACATCCAGTTTGTTGTTGGGATGATGCTCTGAAAGGTATCTGACATGATGAATGCCATGAATTTACCTGCCAGTTCAGGTTGGTCGGATGATGCTATGCGCGCCGCCACCTCGATTTGCATATAATGTCCGTCACTGAACAAGGCCGCAGCCTTGCTGGCGTCACCCTCGGCTATCATGTGGTAGGCGGGCGAGGTCGTGTAGGATAAAACCATGTCCGCCTCACCCTCCAAAAACAACCCGTAAGCCTCGGACCAGCCCTTGGTCACTGTCACAATGCGTTGGCTCAGCCCGGCCCATGCGGCGGGGGCATCATCGCCATATACCGCCTTGACCCACATCAGCAAACCCAACCCGGGGGTGGATGAGCGCGGATCCTGAATGATGATGCTCAGGTCAGATGCAATCAGGTCTGCAAAGCTTTCAGGTGGATTAGAGACTTTAGTGCGGTCATAGACAAAGGCAAAGTAACCCCAGTCAAACGGCAAAAATATATCATCTTCCCACTCAATAGGAATAGTCAGGCCAGTGAGCGTTTGCCCGTGTTCCATGAAAAGCCCGGTGTCACGGGCGGCGGCGGTCAGGTTTGTATCCAAGCCCAGCACTACATCGGCCTCACTGTGCTTACCTTCAAGCCTGAGCCGTGCCAGCAGTTCGGCGCCGTCTCCCGCGCCAACAAACCGCAGGTTACAGGCGCAAACCTCCTCAAACGCCTTCTCCACGGCCGGTCCAGGCCCCCAGTCGGAGATGAAGCTGTCATAGGTGTACACTGTAAGCGTCGGGGCTTCTGCATAGGCAGCACTGGCTGCCATTATGCCCGCGACAAAGGAAAGGGTCTTCATATTATATCCTCCTTATGCGCCGGACGGTGTTCGGGTGAGGATATCCACCTTCCCTCCGCCGGTCTTAACCGGTTCAGGTTCAACGGGTTCGCATCATTGCGTCTCAGCTTGTGAAAGCACCCCGAGGTAGGGGCAGGATATGCACCAAGCCTTGCCCCCGCAAGCCTAAAGCCCTAAAAAATCTGAAAAGGAGCCCGACCATGTCGATAAACAGCTTTGGCCATCTTTTCCGCGTTACCACCTGGGGTGAAAGCCACGGGCCGGCCATTGGCGCGACAGTTGATGGTTGCCCGCCCGGCGTGGCACTTGAAGCCTCCATGCTGCAACACTGGCTGGACAGACGCAAACCGGGGCAATCAAAATACACCACCCAGCGCCGCGAGTCTGATGCGGTGCGTATCCTTTCAGGTATCTATGAAGGCCAGACCACCGGCACGCCTATCCAGCTGATGATCGAGAATACCGATCAACGCTCAAAGGATTATGGCGACATTGCCGAAAAATTTCGTCCGGGCCATGCAGACATTACCTATTGGCAGAAATATGGCATTCGTGATCCCCGTGGCGGCGGGCGCTCGTCGGCCCGTGAAACCGCTTCTCGGGTGGCGGCGGGTGGCGTGGCCCGAGAGGTGCTGAAAATGCTGGCACCGGGGATCAAAATCACCGGCTACATGGTGCAGATGGGCCCGCATGAGATTGACCGCGCCCGCATGGATATGGCCGAGATTGAGCGCAACCCTTTCTGGGCGCCAGATGCTCAGGCGGCCAACGACTGGGCCGCTTACCTTGATGGTCTGCGCAAGGCCGGAAGTTCGGTCGGTGCTATCTGCGAGGTGGTGATTTCTGGCGCCCCTGCCGGCCTTGGCGCCCCTGTTTACGCTAAGTTAGATACTGATTTGGCCGCTGCATGCATGTCTATCAATGCTGTGAAGGGCGTTGAGATCGGTGAAGGAATGAACGCGGCTACCCTGACCGGCGAAGAGAATGCCGACGAGATAGACATGGGGCCGGACGGGCCGGTTTATAGATCAAACCACGCAGGCGGCATTCTTGGCGGCATTTCCACGGGGCAGGATATTGTGGTGCGCTTCGCGGTTAAGCCTACCAGCTCGATACTGACTCCACGCCAGACCATCACCAAATTAGGCAAGCCGGCCGAGATTATCACTAAGGGGCGCCATGATCCCTGCGTTGGTATCCGGGCCGTACCGGTGGGCGAAGCCATGGCGGCTTGTGTCATCCTTGACCATCTGCTTTTGCACCGAGGCCAGATAGGTGCAGGCGTGCGGGGGAAAATTGCCTAGTGGATTGAATCCAACACTTGATACCCTCGGTTTCTTGCGGCGATAATTTTG
>CAYNXK010000188.1:0-4693 GCA_964401125.1 uncultured Aliiroseovarius sp. | reverse complement strand
TAGGCCCCGATCATCGCAATGACGATCGAGGCCGGAATGGCGATCCGCCCGCGATACCAGGGCTTGTTGCGAAACCACAGGCCGACGGCGAAAAACGCCCCGGCTATCACCGCAATCTGACCCAGCTCGACACCGACGTTGAAACCGATCAACGCCGGTAGGAATTGCTGCTCGGGCAGACCGAACTGCCCCAGCACCGACGCAAACCCCAGCCCGTGCAACAGACCAAAGCCAAACACCACCACCGGACGCCAGCGATGCAATCTGCGCACAAACACGTTCTCGACCGCCACAAACACAATCGTCGCGGCAATCAGCGGCTCGACGATATCAACGTTGATCTGCACCAACCCCAGCGCCCCCAGCGCCAGCGTCACCGTATGCGCCACCGTAAAGGCGCTGATCTGCCAGATCAGCGGGCGCAGCCGGGCACTCAGAAAAAACAGCCCCAGCACAAACAGGATATGGTCCAGCCCCTTGGGCAGAATATGGTCAAATCCTACCGGAATATAGGCTACAAACACCTGCCAGCCGCTTTGGGCACCACCACCTTGCAGTAAAATCGCCCCACTTACCGCCCCGGCTTCGAGAAAGCCGGTATAGGGTGCCTCAACACCTTGTTGCCGCAGGACAATACCGCCAAATTCCGCGGCCCAACCAAAGCTGATTTCGCGGGCATATCGCGGCAAGTTGGCGGTAATTTTCAGCAAAGTGTCACGCGGCAGGTTTGGGTTTTCTACCTTGGCCACCTCAATGCCGGCCAGTTCAGGCGTGATTCTGACCCCATCAGCCAGAATATCAATGCCGGCGGCCATTTGCGGCCAGAAGGCCCGGGCTTTGACGGCAAATTCAGCCACTGAAAGCCGGCGCAGAATGTCATGGCTGGCGGCCTCGGGAGCGTCGTTGGTGTCAGAAATATTGCTCAGGTCAATGCCGGCCAAAATGCCCTCAAGGCTCAGGCTTATATCAAGGCGCAGCACCTGTGCATCCTGCTGCATATCGGCAATGGCGGGCACCACCTCATGGGCATGGCTGGCATTCGGTGACATAAACGTGACCATGCCGGCCATGAATATGGCCATAAACTTGGTTGTGAATCTTGCTGTGCGTATTGACTTCTGCCTAACGGGCGGCATTCTGAATACTTGCTTGATCGCCTGAGAGGCCCACCTGATGAACACCTCATTTAATACATTAACTATAATGCGTATCATATTGTTATTCATTATTATTACCTTAATTCACCCAGTCACATCAACGGCCCATGAATTATGGATATCCCCAGATGACTTCACGGTTGAGCCTCAGGGTAGGCTGGTGGCCAATTTTGTCAACGGCGAGAACTTTCAGGGCCACGCCCTGCCCTACATGCCGCAAGCCTCCCGGCGGTTTGATCTGGTCATCGGCAACCGGGTGCAGCAGATCAAAGCCCGCGCTGGCGACCGTCCGGCGCTGGAAATGGCAGCAGAGTCCGAGGGGCTGCATGTGGTGGTCTATCAGACAGCCACCGCCACCCTGACTTACGACAAATGGCAAAAATTCGGAAACTTCATCGCCCACAAGGATCTGCCCACCAATCTGGAGGCACATCTGGCACGCGGCTTGCCTGAGGCCGGCTTCATCGAAGCCTACAGCCGTTACTCAAAGGCGCTGATCGCCGTGGGTGCGGGGGCGGGGGCCGACCGCCGTATGGGGTTGGAAACCGAGCTGGTGGCGCTGGCAAATCCCTATACGGATGCCTTGCCAGAAGGTCTGCCAGTGCAACTTTTCTATGGTGAAGGCGTGCGCACTGGAGAGCAGATTGAGATATTCGCCAAAAGCCCTGACGGCACGATTGAGGTCAGCCTGGTGCGCAGCGATGCGCAGGGTATTGCCCTCATTGCGGTCAAACCGGGCT
The DNA here is from genome assembly GCA_964401125.1 of uncultured Aliiroseovarius sp. Classification (GTDB taxonomy): domain Bacteria; phylum Pseudomonadota; class Alphaproteobacteria; order Rhodobacterales; family Rhodobacteraceae; genus JAAEUB01. The sequence goes on along the minus strand of CAYNXK010000188.1, from coordinate 2,796 downwards.
ATATATACATGCTTGACGCGGTAGTTTTGCGCCAGCCCGACCCAGAGCTGGCCGCCGAGACCGGCGCGGTTTGGCACAGCCTGTGGGCCAATCTGACCTTTGCCATGCCTGCGGATGATGATTGACCCCCGCCCAAAGCCCATGCATTGAAGCACCATGAGCAAAAACCTTGATACAAAACCTGATATTTTGTGCATCGGCAGCGTATTGTGGGATGTCATCGGGCGCTCCCCGGCCGCAATGCCGCCAGGGGCCGACATGCCGGGGCGTATCACACGCCTGCCCGGCGGTGTGGCCCTGAATATTGCCGTGGCGTGCAAACGTTTTGGCCTGACGCCCACGCTGCTGACAGCCATTGGCTGTGATGCAGAGGGCCACGAGTTGCTGGAGGCCTGCACGGCTTTGGGGCTTGAAACCGCCCATATCTACCGCTCCCAAAGCCTGCCTACTGATATTTACATGGCTATTGAAGACACTGATGGGCTGGTTGCCGCCCTTGCTGACGCGCATAGCCTAGAGGCGGCTGGCGGCGCCACTCTGGCAGCTCTTGAAGATGGTCGGCTGGGAAGTGAAGCCGTGCCCTATAGGGGACTCATGGCGCTTGATGGCAACCTGACCGAGGCCTTGCTGGGCGATATTGCCCGGCGCGCCAGTTTTGCTGCCGCTGACCTGCGCCTTGCCCCGGCCAGCCCCGGCAAAGCCACGCGTCTCAGGCCGCTGCTGGCCCATCCTGGCCTTACGCTTTATGTCAATCGCGAGGAGGCCGGGCTGCTGACCGGCAGCACACCTGCCAATGCCGCCGAGGGAGCCGAGGCGCTGCTGGGGGCCGGAGTGCGGCGGGCGCTGGTCACTGATGGCCGCAATGGCGTTGCCGAGGGCACGGCAGGCAATATTACCCACGCCCCGGCCCCGCAAGTGATTGTCAGGCGCATCACCGGGGCCGGTGATACCTTCATGGCGGCGCATATTGCCGCTGAGGCGCACGGTGCCTCAGCCGCAGAAGCCCTGCCCACAGCCCTGAAGGCGGCGGCGGATTTTGTCTCAAAGGTCGCGCCATGAAAGCAGCTCTCAAATTTTCAACCGAGGTGGCACAGGCCCGCGCCGAAGGAGCCGCCATTGTGGCGCTGGAAAGCACCATTATCACCCACGGCATGCCCTGGCCGCAGAATGTTGAGGTCGCGCACGATGTCGAGGCGGTGGTGCGCCAAGCCGGGGCCGTGCCGGCCACCATCGCCGTTCTTGAGGGGCGTTTGCACATTGGTCTCAGCGCCGCCGAGCTTGAGGCGCTGGGTCAGGCTAAAAATGTAGCCAAGCTCAGCCGGGCCGATATTGCCGCCTGCCTTGCCACCGGCGGCACTGGCGCCACCACGGTTGCTGCCACCATGATTGCCGCCCATCTGGCCGGGATCAAAACCTTTGCCACCGGCGGCATTGGCGGGGTGCATCGCGGGGCCGAGCTAAGCTTTGATATTTCGGCAGATCTGCACGAGCTGGCCCAAACCCCCGTCACCGTAGTCGGGGCCGGTGCCAAGGCCATTCTTGATTTGCCCAAGACGCTGGAAGTGCTGGAAACTCTTGGCGTGCCGGTCATTACCTACCAGCAGGATGATTTTCCCGCCTTTTGGTCGCGCAGCTCTGGTCTTGCCAGCCCCTTGCGCATGGACAGGCCCGCCGATATCGCCCGCGCCCACCTGATGCGCAGCATTATGGGCTTGCCCGGCGGGCAACTTGTGGCCAATCCGATCCCGCCAGATGATGAAATTCTGCCCGCCATTATCAACCCGATCATCGCCGCCGCCCTGACCGAGGCTCAAGCCCGTGGCATCAACGCCAAGAAGGTCACGCCCTTTCTGCTAAACCATATATTTCAGGCCACGGATGGCGCTTCACTGAAAGCAAATATCGCGCTGGTAAAAAACAATGCAGGGTTGGCCGCGCGGATTGCCGCTGAAATGCTCAAACCCGCATGATACCGGCCCAAGATTGGCCCAAGATCGGCCCTTAAACGCCGACGCCCGCTGCCCTGCCCTATTCCCGCTGCCCTGCCCCATTCCCCTGCCCCATTGCAGCGCAGAGGTTAACAACCTACATACCCCCGGAGATGCAGGGATAGTAAAACCATGACAGAACAGCCCAAGCCACGCCGCCGCAGCATTTTTGCCGGTATGAGGAACAATTTCCTCGCCGGTCTGGTCGTGGTCGTGCCCATTGCTATCACCATGTGGATGATCTGGACTTTTGTCGGCTGGATCGACAGCTGGGTCTTGCCATTCATTCCTTCGGCCTACCAGCCGGAAGCCTTTTTCAAACGCTGGTTTGGCGAGGATACAAGCATCAATGTGCGCGGTATTGGCGTGGTCTTGTTCTTGCTTTTCACCATGTTTGTAGGGTGGATGGCCAAAGGGCTGATCGGGCGCTCATTTTTGGCCTGGGGCGAAAGCCTGGTTGACCGCATGCCGGTGGTGCGCTCGCTGTATAACGGCATCAAACAAATCGCTGAAACGGTGTTTTCGCAAAGCACTGAAGCCAAGTTCGACACAGCCTGCCTGATTGAATATCCGCGCAAGGGCATCTGGGCCATCGCTTTCATCTCCACCAGAGCCAAGGGCGAGGTAGACCAACATATTGATGTGGAAAAGGAAATCATGTCAGTGTTTTTGCCGACCACGCCCAACCCCACTTCGGGTTTTCTGCTATTCGTGCCCAAAGTAATGTGATCGAGCTGAATATGTCGGTGGAAGACGCCGCTAAACTGGTGATCTCGGCCGGGCTGGTTTACCCTAACGGCAAAGACCC
>CAYNXK010000187.1:0-4697 GCA_964401125.1 uncultured Aliiroseovarius sp. | reverse complement strand
AGCCGCCTAAATGAGTTCACGGAGCGGAACTAAAGCGCGATAGGGCCACCTTCGCCGCATGAGTTGCTTGTTTCGGCCCTTGCCGTTTTCGCGGTCCTTCTTTTTGAGCCAGCAACCCCGCTGTGGCTGGACGTTCTTCTCGGCTTTTGGCTGTTGTCCGTTGCCATTGCCCATGCGCGCTTTGAGGCACAACGCGACCACGCTGAAATTACCGCCTACCTCAAACACCCGCGCCGCTTTATCCTGTACCGCTGCCAAATGCGCCGCCTGGTGGTGCGCCAGCACCGCCATCGTGGCGGGCGCTGGATTTCCCCAGCCGCCTTGCCTTCATTTACCCGATTTTCCTAGTGGCCCGCCGGTTCTGTATCCGCTGTTGGGCGAAACCTATCTGCAACTTTTCAGCCGCATCTCTGCTATGCATGATTAAACCGGCTCAGGCTCAGGGTTTTCCGCTGTTTTGGCTTTATCTGGCGTTACCACTATCTCTGGGCTAAGGATTTGTCGCTTCACGCGCCAACACCGCCATGGCCGCTATGTGCAGCCCGACATTCGCTGCCGCCAAAACCCGCCCGCCCATATGCGCCTTGCCGCCTTGCCAGTCAGTAACAATACCCCCGGCAGCCTCGATCACGGCAATCGGAGCCTGAATGTCGTAAGCTTGCAGCCCGGCTTCCACCACAAGGTCAATTTGGCCCATCGCCAGCAAGGCATAGGCGTAACAATCCAAACCGTAGCGGGTCAGTTTCACCTGTTTTTCCAACGCCAGAAATGCGGCCCGCTCAGAAGCGCTGCCGATCTCGGGAAATGTTGTGAAAAGAATTGCCTGCTCCAACTCACCGGCCTGACGCACGCCAAGTTCGCGCCGCCCCAGCGGTCCCTCCATCCAAGCCGCACCAAAGCCGCCTAAAAACCGCTCGCCAATATATGGTTGGTCGATAATGCCAAGCTGAGGGCCTGCCTCACCGCCCACCGCAATCAGCACACCCCATGTTGGCGTGCCTGACAAAAAGCCGCGCGTGCCATCTATCGGGTCCAGCACCCATGTCAGGCCACTCTGCCCCGGCTTCTCGCCAAATTCTTCGCCCAGAATCGCGTCTTGAGGTCTTTCGCGTTCAAGAATGTCGCGCATGGCCTGCTCGGCCGCGCGGTCTGCTGCCGTCACCGGATCAAACCCGGTGCCAGCTTCCTTGTTATCTGCTTGTAGGTCAGGCGCGCGAAAATAAGGCAAAATCGCCTCGCGGGCGGCGTTGGCCAGAGAAATGGCCACACGCAACAACTCATCTTTGGTTGTCTGGTCTAATTCTTGCATACCTGCCCTCAACGCACCCATTTTAGGCTAAACGCCGGGCGGGCAGGCGTCAAGCGACGTCGCTCAGAACCCGGGCAAGATCAAACAGGCGGCGACGCTGGTTTTCCGGTATGGCATAATAGCTGCGAACCAGTTCCAAAGCCTCTCGGTCTGCTAGAATATCCGCAGGCAAAGTGTCACCGGAGGTTCCAGAGGCCGCAGCCTCAAGTCCCTCAAAAAAGAAGCTGACGGGAACATCCAATGCCTCGGAAATACCCCAAAGGCGTGAGGCACTGACCCGGTTCATACCCGTCTCGTATTTTTGTATCTGCTGGAATTTTATTCCGACTTTCTCAGCAAGCTGTTGCTGGGTCATTCCAACCATCCAACGGCGGTGCCGAACGCGTTTTCCAACATGTACATCAACCGGGTGTTTCATTCGTACCTCCTCAAATATCTTACACTCACTACAAAACATGGCGGCCACTACAACCTCAACCTGTCCTTTTGGACAGGATGCAATCACAGATTAGTATTCTTAATATACAATGACTTAGAAATAATTATTGGTTACCCATTTGGGTCACAGGCGAAAAATGAGAACTTCTCGCACTCTCGCTATGCGTGTTTTGCGGATTTTTTGCAAAATGCGAATCATGCTTGATAATCCCATTTACCGCGGTCGGGCTGGTGGTGCCGCCGAGCAAAGGCTTCTATACTAGCCTCACCGTATTATCAAAACAGGCTGGGGGCATAAATGCGCGCTTTTCAGATAACCAGCCTTGAGCAACCCGGCAGTCTTCGCACCATTGCAGCTCCGGCTCCCGGCCCGGCAAGCGGTGAAGTCCTGATTGATATTGCCGCCTGTGGCCTGAATTTCGCTGATATGCTGATGGCCAAAGGCCAGTACCAGGAGCGCCCAAACTTGCCATTCACCCTGGGAATGGAGCCGGCAGGCACTGTCATTGCCACCGGCCCTGACACCAAAGCCCCCGCCCTGGGCAGCCGCGTTGCGGTGTTTGGTAGTCAGGGAGGCCTGGCCGAACAGGGGGTATTTTCCGCCGCGCGCTGCCTGTATCTACCTGACAATATGAGCTTTACCGATGCCGCCGCGTTTCAGGTGGCTTACGGCACCTCGCATCTGGCGCTGGCGCAGCGGGCGCGGCTTTTGGCGGGCGAGACCTTACTGGTACTGGGGGCCGCCGGGGGTGTCGGACTGGCGGCGGTTGAAATTGGCAAACTAATGGGAGCGCGTGTCATTGCCTGCGCGCGCGGTGCTGCAAAGCTGGCGGTTTGTGAAGCCGCCGGAGCAGATCACCTGATTGACAGTGCTGCTGGGAATATCCGGGCGGCGGTAAGGGCGCTTGGCGGGGCCGATGTGGTTTATGACCCGGTTGGTGGGGCGGGTTTTGATGCCGCGCTCAGGGCCACTAACCCGGAGGGCCGCGTGCTTATTGTGGGCTTTGCCAGCGGCAAGGTTCCGCAAGTGCCTGCCAACATCTTACTGGTCAAGAATATCTCACTGCTGGGGTTCTACTGGGGCGGCTACCTGAATTTCCGCCCCGAGGCTCTGAAGGTCAGCCTAAGCCAGCTTTTGGCCTGGTACGCAGAGGACCGGCTGAAGCCGCATGTCAGCCACATCCTACCGCTTGAGCGCAGCCATGAGGCCTATGAGCTGATGCGCAGCCGTAAATCAACCGGCAAGGTGGTGGTGATAATGGATCACAAGGCGCTGTAAGCCTGTCTGAGCAGCCCCAAAAGCCGGTTAACCACCTCGCCCTTACAGGTATCAGCGACATAAAGGTTGATCTTGATCGAGGTCAGATCAGGCAAAGCCCCACCATGGCTGATGCGCACCACCTGCTGCGGCTCGGTGCCCTCAATCACCGCATGCACCGCAAGGTCGGCGCTGATGCTGGCCTCGATGGTGCGCGATGAATTGCTTTCTACCGCCATTTCCCAGGCAATGCCCATCTTGTCCAGCGCCCCCTGCACACCTTGGCGGAAAATGCACTGATGCTCAAAGGCCAGCCGGACGGGGCGAGATTTCCAGGCGTTGCCGTCAGGGGCGCCGACCCAGATCAGCGGCTGAACCGTCAGGGTTTCGCCGCCCGCGTGCAAATCATCTTCGGTAGTGACGATCATGTCACATTCGCCACGGGCAAACATCTGGCGTAGCCCGGTGGTGTAGGATGACACCAGATTTATCTTCATGCGCGGATATTCCGCGTGCAGGATCTGCAACACTTTCGGAATGGCAGGATAAACCACATCATCAGGCACCCCGAGCTTGATCTCACCTTCATATATCTGATCGGTCAGACGTTCATATATTTCGTCATTCAGGGAAAGCATGCGGCGGGCATAACCCAACAGTTTCTCACCATCCGCCGTCAGGGCCACACCGCGCCCGGAACGGTCCAGAAGCTTCCGGCCAAGGCTTTTCTCCAGCCGCTTGAGCTGCATCGACACCGCCGATTGCGTCAGGTTAAGCAACCCGGCGGCACGGGTCACACCACCAGAATCAGCAACGGTGGCAAAGCTACGCAGGGCGGTCATATCGAGGTTGCGAGGCATATCATGTTTCCTGATGAATCACTTAACAAACATTCGTTTTACTAATGAAACAGGTTGCGGCATAAACATCAAGTAAATTGATGATCCATTAGTGAATCATTCAGCATGTGAAAGGAACTCACCATGACCACATTCGGTACAACTGCCTCCGCAAATATCCGCGTTAACGTGTGCAAGCAGCAGCGCAGGCCATTATTTTCATGGCTCAACCATGTAGTTCTTATTAGCAATCAACGCCAAGATCTGGGCCGGCTTGATGATACCCGCCTCGAAGACCTTGGCCTGAGCCGGAGTGACGCCAGCCATGAAGCAAATCGGCCATTTTGGGATGTGCCGGATTATTGGCTGCGCTAGGCGGCGGGTTCTAATCTGAAACAGTGGAGCGGCTCTGACCTGTTGAGCTTACGCGCAACTTTTTCTGAAAGCCGGGCCTACAAGCCGGCGTCCACTTTTCGGGTTGACCCTTACGTTGCGGGCGACTTGCTTTCAGTAGGCCCTCCGTGAACCTATTGATAAATTAGGTTTTATGAATATGACAGATACTCGTAACGCCCACACGACATTCGGCCAAATAAATACTTAAATTTTGTTTGAGTTATGAGGTGGGCTGTGTTCTCTTTGTCCTCATCTGCTCTGATTCATTTGGAAATTTTGATCGGGCAGCATAGATTTTTTATGCAAACTCAAGGGAGAGACGCAGTGAAATCAGGAATTATCAAGGTAGTTATCGCCGGTATGCTGGCATCTACCGCATCAATGGCCATGGCCCAGACCGAGATTCAGTGGTGGCACGCCATGGGCGGCGTCAATGGCGAGCGGATCAACAAGATTG
>CAYNXK010000186.1:0-4713 GCA_964401125.1 uncultured Aliiroseovarius sp. | reverse complement strand
CCGGGAACATGGCCAGATAGCTTACCAACGGCGTGAAGTTAACCACGAACAGGGCAAGAACCGCCCCAGAGCCACGCAACAAGAGGTTGGCATATGGCAGCCGCCTTGCGCTCTGCGCCATGCCGCGCGACAGCCAGACAAACAGGGCCGCCGAGCCAAGGTTGGCCCCCATCACCACCGAAACCCCGGCCTGCACCGGCAACACGCCTATCAGCACAAAGGTCACGAACATCAAAATGGCGGCAACGCTGGAATGCATCACGAAAGTCACCGCTGCACCAACTAAAAAGGCGGTGATAAAATCGCGCTCCAGATAGGCAGACACGGCGGGCATGAAGGCGCTTTCCCGGATCGGCTCTACCGCTGCCGAAATTAGGTTCAGCGCCAGCAGAATGAAAGCGATGCCAATCAGAATACGGCCAATCTGGCGCGGCGTGCGGGCCTGCACCTTCAAGAACAGGTAGCCGCCGATGCTCAAAAACACCGGAATCAGCCAGTCAGGCTTGAGGCTGAGAATTTGGATGACCAGCGCCGAGCCAAGGTCTGCCCCCAACACCAGCGCCAGCCCGCCAGTGAACGAAATCAGCCCCGAGGCCATGAAACCGGAAGACAGCAATGATGCCGCCGTGGCGCTTTGCAGTACAATCGCCAGCATGATTCCTGCCAGCGACATTTGCAGACGGCTATCTTTGCGGGCGGTCACAATACGGCGGAAACTTGGCCCCATGGAGCGCTCGATTCCGGTCTGCACCATACGCACGGCAAACAGCAGCAGCATGGTGGCACCAGCCAGATTGACAAGAAAAGTCAGCGTCGTCATGCGGCACCTGGCCAAAGATGTGCTGTTGTTATCATTGTATCGTCATATGTTGCCATGTGTTGCCATGCCCATCACCCTAAGGCGACCTTTCTTTATGTATCCGTGCTGCCTAAAGCGTCTCGCCCAAACCCGTGCCTCAGGTTTTGGGCGGGACGCTTTAATACTGGCACCCCTCACTGAATACATCAGGCTAACCGTATCAAACGAGGAAAGCAAAGCCCGCCCCTTACAGCGGGCCATGGTTTACCCCGCCACCATCAGACCCTCGGCCCTGACCTCGCTATAAGCTTCATCCAGCGCCTTTGTGGCGCGCTCGATCAGCGTGTCAATTTCGGCCGGTTGCAGAATCAGCGGCGGAGCAATGACCATCCGGTCGCCCACATGGCGCATCACCAGATTATTGGCAAAACAGCGGTCGCGGCAAATAAAACCCACAACACCGGGGTCAGAGGCAAATTTTGCCCGCGCAGCCTTGTCCGGGGTCAGGGCCAATGAGGCCATCATGCCGCTGATTTTTGCCTCGCCCACAAACGGGTGATCCGCCAAGGCCTGCCACTTTTCTTTCAGGTATGGGGCGGCCACGTCGCGCACATGCTCAATGATTTTTTCTTCTTCCAGAATGCGCAGGTTTTCCAACGCCACCGCCGCCGCCACCGGGTGACCCGAATATGTATAGCCATGATTAAACTCGCACCCGGCCATGATTTCGGCCACCTCGTCGCTGACCAAGCTGCCGCCGATGGGCGCATAACCCGAGGAAAGCCCCTTGGCGATGGTCATAATATCGGGGCGAATGTGAAAGGTCTCGGAGCCAAACCAATTGCCGGTGCGGCCAAAGCCGGTGATGACCTCATCCGCAATCAGCAATATTTCATGGGCGTCGCAAATACGCTGGATTTCCGGCCAGTAACTTGCCGGCGGGATGATCACGCCCCCGGCCCCCTGCACAGGTTCGGCGATGAATGCTGCAACATTTTCCTCGCCCAGCTCGGCGATTTTGGCTTCAAGCTGGCGGGCGCGTTCCAGCCCGAAGGCCTCCGGGTCAGTATCACCGCCCTCGGCGTACCAATGCGGCTGGTCAATATAGGCAATCCCCGGAATCGGAAGGCCGCCCTGCGCATGCATGCCCGCCATGCCGCCCAAACTGGCCGCCCCGACGGTTGAGCCGTGATAGGCGTTGTGGCGCGAGATGATCACTTGCTTTGAGGGCTGGCCAAGCTCGGCCCAATAGGTGCGCACCAGCCGGATATTGGTATCATTTGCCTCCGAGCCACCGCTGGCAAAAAATACGTGGTTCAGATGACCCGGCGCCAACTCGGCCAGCTTTGCCGCCAGCGCGATGGCAGGCACGTGGGTGGTCTGAAAAAAGGTGTTGTAATAGGGCAGCTCGCGCATTTGCCGCGCGGCCACCTCGGCCAGCTCATCGCGTCCGTAGCCGATATTCACACACCACAGCCCGGCCATGGCATCCATGAACTCAACGCCGTCGCTATCGGTCAGGGTAATGCCCTTAGCGCGGGTAATGACACGCGCGCCGCGCAAGCCAAGCAGGCCATTAGCGGTAAACGGGTGCATATGGTGAGCCGCATCCAGCGCCTGTAATTCAGGCGTCGGCAGGTGGTTGGTGATCTTGTTCATACTGGCCTCAAAATCAGGTTCTGGTGTGTTTATAATATGATCAAATTATAGCCTGTCAACCAAATGCCGCCTGGAATCAAAACTACTTGCTGGAAAAACTCAGGCGCACCTGGTCGATTCCCTGTGAAATATCTTCAGTAATTGCTGCGGCCAAAGCTGCGCCATCGCGGGCCCGCATAGCCGCCAGTGCCTCGGCGTGTTTATCGGGCAGGTTGGCAGTACCGTGACGCCCCAGAAGCACCCTAAGAGATGGCCCGCCCCTGAGCCACAGCATATCGGCGATGGATGTCAGCACCTCGGCATGGGCGCAGTCATAAAGCTCTTTGTGGAATCTCGTGTTACATTCCAGATAACCACGCACATCGCCCCCGGCAATCGCCCGGTTCAATGCTTGATCAATTTCTGTCAGTTGATATATTATTTTTTCATTAATATTTTCAATGGCATATCTGGCAATCTGAGGTTCAACCCGCAGCCGCACAAAAGCGATTTGCTCCCATTGCTGCAAGTCCAGAACCGGCACTGAAACCCGGCGATTTCCCTTGAGCATCAGGGCACCTTGCGAGGTCAGCCGCCTGATGGCCTCGCGCACCGGGGTCATGCCCATGCCCAGCGAAGCCACCAGACCCTGAATGGTTACCGCCTGCCCCGGCTTCAACTCGCCAAACAGGATCATGTCACGCAAACCACGGTAGGCTTTTTCATGATCCGGCAGTTTAACTGGTGTAATCTGCATTATATTCCCCCCTCATTCCCCCGCCACATTCTCTTTGCCAAACCCCTACCTCAAGCCAAGTTGCAAATAACAGTAGCCCGGCGCACCCTTAATTACCACATTGCCTTCTCATGATTATTTTGATCAAATAATGGAGTTGGTCAATATACCAACCAATGCCGGCAAATTGCGGCCATAACCCGGCTATAAGGCCGGCCATAAGAAAGGTGCTGCCCGCCCTTGCTGGAATCATTCTAAAACTTGACAGGGCCGGCTGTCAGGCTCATATGATAGGTAACAGAAAAGGTAGGCCATATGTTCATCCAGACCGAAAGCACTCCAAACCCCGCAACGCTGAAGTTTTTACCCGGAGAGGCCGTGCTTGGCACTGGCACCGCTGATTTCACCTCCGTTGAGGCGACCAGCACGTCACCTCTGGCCCACCGCATATTTGCAGTGGATGGTGTTTCCGGGGTTTTTCTGGGGGCCGATTTCATCACCGTAACCAAAACAGATACGATTGATTGGGACCATATCAAACCTGCCCTTCTGGGCGCGATCATGGAGCATTTTCAATCGGGCAACCCGGCCATCGAGGGTGACGCTGCCCCCAGCCATGCCGCGCATGACGGGCCAGACAGCAAGATTGTGGAACAAATCAAAGACCTGCTTGATACCCGCGTGCGCCCGGCTGTGGCGCAGGACGGCGGTGATATCACCTTTCATGGCTTTGACCGTGGCGTGGTTTATCTGCATATGCAGGGTGCCTGTGCCGGCTGTCCTTCATCAACGCTGACCTTGAAGATGGGCATCGAAAACCTGCTCAAGCACTACATCCCGGAAGTGACAGAAGTGCGCCCGATCGGGGTCTGAACCATGACGGCAGCAAGTCCGGTTATTCTTGCGTTTGACACATCCGGCCACTGGATTGCGGCGGCCCTGTTGCAGGGTAGTGATGTTCTGAGCAGCCAGTGCGAGCAAATGGCCCGCGGGCAAGGCGAGCGCCTGATGGGCTTGCTGGAAGAGCTGCTGGCCAAGGCCGGGATGGGCTGGCGCGACCTTGACCTTATCGGCGTTGGCACCGGGCCCGGCAATTTCACCGGCATTCGCATTTCAGTGGCCGCGGCGCGGGGGCTGGCGCTATCGCTCAATATTCCCGCTATCGGCATCACCGCGTTTGAAAGCGCGGACCGCGCACAGGCATTCCCCTATTGGGTGGCGGTGGATGCCCCCCGCGAGCAAGTCTATTTGCAGCGCTTTGATACGCAGCGCTCAGAGCCAAAGCTGTGCCTTGCCAGTGGCCTGTCTGAGCTTGATGCGCCTCTGATACGCGTCAGCAACACATCACCCGGCCAGCGAGCCAAAAACATCGGCGCGCTGGCCTTCATGAAGAAAGGCCAGCCCATAGCGCGCCCTGCCCCGCTTTATGTGCGCCCGGCCGATGCCGCCCCACCGCGCGACCCGGCACCGCGCATTTTGCCATGAGCCGGCACTCAGGGCCGCGCTTTAGGGCGCCGCCTGCCACCATATCCAGGCCTGA
>CAYNXK010000185.1:0-4717 GCA_964401125.1 uncultured Aliiroseovarius sp. | reverse complement strand
GGCTGGAAAAGGCCGGGGCGCCAGAGGCCAAATTCTTTGGTCACGACTTGTCAGACCCGGAGGAAATTGCGGCATTGATGGCCGAGGTGGATGCTTGGGGCGGGGCCGATATTCTGGTCAATTGCGCTGGTATCCAGCACATTGCCCCGCTGGCTGAAATGCCGCCAGAAAAGTGGCAGGCTATTATTGCCATAAACCTGTCGGCGGCGTTTTACACTATGCGGGCGGCAATGCCTGAAATGGCGCGGCGCGGCTATGGCCGGGTCATAAATATTGCCTCTGTGCATGGGCTGATTGCCTCAAAAGACAAAGCAGCCTACACGGCGGCCAAATTTGGCCTTGTGGGGCTTACACGGGTGGCAGCCCTTGAATATGCCACTGCTGGCAGTCGTAATCAGGGCGGTATAACCGCCAATTGCATCGCGCCGGGCTGGGTTGAAACTGCGCTGATCGGGCCGCAAATCGAGGCCAGAGCCAAAGCGCATGGCGGTGACAGGGATGCCGGAATCGCCGCGCTTCTGGCGGAGAAACAGCCGAGCCAGCGCATTTCCGACCCCTCGGAGGTGGCCGCTTTGGCCCTGTGGCTTTGTGCCCCCATTGCCCATAATGTCACCGGCACCACCATCCCGATCGACGGCGGCTGGACGGCACAATAAGTGGTGCAATAAATGGTGTAATATGTCTGTGCCATTGAGCCAACTGCCCGTATTAATGTATGCATGTGCTAAACTGCGGGCTTACTGGCAAGGAGATGAAGATGGACAAGCTTGATGAATTGATCAGGGAAAGATTGGCAGGCGAGGACCAGGAAATTTATGAGAAAACTGGACCGCTGGGCTGGTTTGCCCTGAGTCGGAGCCAATTTCGCGGCACGCTTGGTTGGGTTACTTGGCTGATCGTACTGGTTCAGGCCGTGCTGTTTTTTAGCGGCGTTTATTGCACCATTATGTTTTTTGCCGCAAGCGAGGTGTTATTGGCGCTAAAATGGGGCTTGAGCGGCGCGGTTTTGCTGCTGTCTGGGTTGATATTGAAGCTGAGCCTGATGCCGCAAATGCAGGCAGACCGGGTGATCCGCGAGCTGAAGAGGCTTAAGCTGATGCGGGTATTATAGTAGGTGCATTACCTTTAACAAAAACGCCTTGCCGGTTATTCTTGCATGGGCAGCCCACAGCCAGCCAGCCAACCAGTTCAGGGCCGTGCCTGTTTGTGTACCTGTGCTATTTGTTCATGCAGCCTGCAATGAGGTCTTTGACCACCGACGGATCGGCCAAGGTCGAGATGTCGCCAAGCGCATCATGCTCATTGGCGGCAATTTTGCGCAAAATACGGCGCATGATCTTGCCTGAACGGGTTTTTGGCAGGCCCGGTGCCCACTGGATCAGGTCCGGCTTGGCAATGGGTCCAATCTCTTTGCGCACCCAGTTTGAAAGCTCTTTCTTCAGCGCATCATCATATTGGGTGCTGGCCATCAGCGTGACATAGGCATAGATGCCCTGACCTTTGATGGGGTGTGGATAGCCAACCACGGCGGCCTCACTGACTAGCGGATGCGAGACCAGCGCGCTTTCCACCTCGGCCGTGCCCATACGGTGGCCGGAAACATTGAGCACATCATCTGTGCGCCCGGTGATCCAGTAATGGCCATCCGCATCGCGCTTGCAGCCGTCTTCGGGAAAATAATAGCCCTTGTGAGCTTGAAAATAGGTCGAAATAAAGCGGGCATGGTCGCCGTATATCGTGCGCATCTGGCCAGGCCAGCTGTCTTTGAATGCCAGCACGCCCTCGGCGGTATTTGTGGTAATTTCCTCTGAGGTCAACGGGTCCAGCACCACCGCATGCACCCCGAAAAATGGCACCATTGCAGCGCCCGGTTTGGTGGCAATAGCGCCGGGCAGGGGGGTGAGCATGTGGCCGCCGGTCTCGGTTTGCCACCAGGTATCAACGATGGGGCAGCGGCCTTTGCCGATCACCTCGTTATACCAGTTCCAGGCCTCGGGGTTGATCGGCTCGCCCACGGTTCCCAATAGTTTCAGCGAGCTAAGGTCATATTTCTCCACCCATTCATTGCCTTGCCCCATGAGGGCGCGCAGGGCGGTGGGGGCGGTGTAAAACTGGTTGACCTTGTGTTTTTCCACCACGGCCCAGAAGCGCCCGGCATCGGGGTAGGTGGGCACGCCCTCAAACATCAGGCTGGTGGCTCCATTGGCGAAAGGGCCATAGACAATGTAGCTGTGCCCCGTGACCCAGCCGACATCGGCAGTACACCAGTAAATATCGCCCTCGTGGTAATCAAACACATATTCATGGGTCATGGCGGCCCAAAGCAGGTAGCCGCCGCTGGTATGCACAACCCCCTTGGGTTTGCCGGTGGAACCTGAGGTGTAGAGGATGAACAAGGCATCCTCGGCATTCATCGGCTCGGGTGGGCAAATGTCATCGGCATCAGCCATCATGGCTGAATAGGAGTGGTCGCGCCCGGCCTGCATGTTCACGTCGCCGCCAGTGCGTTCAACCACCAGCGTTGTCACATCACCGCAAATTTCCAATGCCGCATCGACGTTTGATTTCAAGGGTGTGTTGCGGCCGCCGCGCGGGGCTTCGTCAGCGGTGACCACAAGCACGGCACCACAATCGCCAATACGGCTGCCAAGGGCTTCAGGCGAGAACCCGGCAAAGACGATGGAATGCACGGCACCTATTCTGGCACAGGCCAGCATGGCATAGGCGGCCTCGGGGATCATGGGCATATAAAGCACTACCCTGTCGCCCTTTTTGACGCCCAGTGTTTTGTAAACATTGGAAAGTTTTTGCACCTGCTCAGATAGCTCAGCGTAAGTGATAGCCTTGTCCAGCGCCGGGTCATCGCTTTCCCAGATAATTGCCGTCTGATCCGCACGGGCTGGCAGGTGGCGGTCAATGCAGTTTTCCGATACGTTCAGAACCCCATCCTCGAACCACTTTATCGAGATATCTGGATAAGAAAACGAGGTATTCTTGATGATGGTCGGGGCCTTGATCCAGTCCAGCCGCTTGGCCTGTTCGGCCCAAAACTCTTGCGGGTCCGCCAATGATGCGGCGTACATTTCTTGGTACTTCGCAGCGTCAATATGGGCGCCCGCCACAAATTCTGGGGTAGGTGGATAGGTTTTTATATCGGACATTGGACTGCCTTTATTATGCGGGGGAAGGGCCGTCAGATGGCCAAATATTCATGGCGCAGCTCTACATTATCCAGCACCTCTTTGGCGGTGCCGTCAAACACGATCAAGCCGGTATCCAAAATAATCGCGCGGTCAGCCAGCTCAAGGGCGCGCACCGCATTTTGCTCAACCAGAATGGTGGTCATGCCCTGCTGTTTGACAATATCCAGCGTCTTTTCAAGCTCATCGACAATAACCGGGGCCAGCCCCTCGTAAGGCTCGTCCAGCAACAGTAATTTTATGTCACGCGCCAAGGCCCGGGCGATGGCCAGCATTTGCTGCTCGCCGCCGGAAAGTGTGGTGCCTTCTTGCTTGCGGCGCTCTTTCAGGCGCGGGAAAAGATCGTAAATCCGATCAAGTGACCAGCCAATAGGTGGTGCGATCTGCGCCAGTTGCAGGTTTTCCTCAACCGTCAGCCCCTGAATGATGCGCCGGTCTTCGGGCACCAGCGCAAGGCCGGCCTGCGCCGCTTCATGGGCTTTCATCTCGTGCAGGCGCTCATGGTCCAGCCATATTTCGCCATGGGTCAGTTTGGGGTCGGCAAGGCGGGCGATGGTGCGCAGGGTTGAGGTTTTGCCAGCCCCGTTGCGCCCCAGCAGGGCCAGAATTTCGCCCTCATGCAGGTTAAAGCTAATACCCTGCACGATGTAGCTTTCGCCATAATAGGCGTGAAGATCCCAGGCCGAGAAAAAGGCCGGGGCGGTGGCGGCGTGATTTGCGTTTTTTTCCATATGCTGCTTCCTCAAGCTCAAGTCGCGGTCTCACCGAGATAGGCTTCTTTGACCTTTGGGTGACCCTTGATGTTTTCCGGAATATCCTCGACCAGCGGCGTGCCTTGGGCCAGCACAGTGATGCGCTCGGCCAGTGAAAAAACCACATGCATGTCATGCTCGATGATTACCATGGTGATATTGCGCGTCTCCATGATCTCTTTCAAAAGGTCGATGGTCTTGTTGGTATTGGCCCGGGCCATGCCGGCAGTTGGCTCGTCCAACAGCAAAAGCTTTGGCTCCTGCACCAGACACATGGCCATTTCCAGCCGCCGCTTATCGCCACGGCTGAGGGAAGCTGCTTTGATGTGGCGTTTATCAGCCATGTTCATTTCTTCCAGCATGGCCATGGCACGCTCGATCATCTCAACCTCGTTTCCGACGGTTTCAAACGGGTGCAGGCGAAAAGCTCCGTCGCGTTTGGCAAAAACCGGGATCAGCACGTTTTCCAGCACATTCAGGTCACCAAAAATCTCCGGGGTTTGAAACACCCGGCTGATACCCATCTGGTTGATCTGATGCGGCTTCAGCCCCAGCACCGATTTACCCTGAAACAAGACCGAGCCGGTATCGGGCATCAACTTACCCACCATGCAGTTGAGCAAGGTGGACTTGCCGGCACCGTTGGGGCCAATAATGGCATGCACAGTACCTTCCTGCACATTCAGGTTCACGTCACTCAGCGCATGCAGACCGCCGAACCGTTTGCCGACACCTTTGACTTCAAGAATAGCCATGTTCAGCTCC
>CAYNXK010000184.1:0-4718 GCA_964401125.1 uncultured Aliiroseovarius sp. | reverse complement strand
AAGTTGATCTGGTGCTTGCTCCGGCTGATTTGGCCCATTTGGCGGCAGAGTTGGGCTTGTCTGCCCTGCGTAAAGTCTCGCTAAGGGGCGGTCTTTTTCCGCAAGGCAAGCGCGACTGGCAGCTAAAAGCCGTGCTTGGTGCCACGTTTGTACAGCCCTGCATTGTTACTCTGGCCCCGGTCACCACGCGGGTTGACGAGCCGGTGGAGCGCCTGTGGCGTGCTGAAGGCTCAGATACCCACACCAGCGGCAGCGAAGATGAAATGCCCGAAGATACCAATGAAGAAGCGCTGACAACGGCGATCGACCTTGGGCGCGTACTTGCCGAGGCGTTGGCTTTGGCCCTGCCAGCCTATCCCCGGGCGCAGGGCGCTGCACTGGATCAGGCGGTGTTTTCCGCCCCCGGCATAAAACCCATGCACGATGAGGATGCCCGGCCCTTTGCTGGCCTGGCCGGTCTGGCCACCCTGCAAAGCAAGCTCTCCGAGACCCCCGCTGATAGCCCGGATGATAGCCCGGATGATAGCCCGGATGACAACAATGAAAACGAAGGCTGAGCAAAACCCGGAAAACCTCTTGCGCTTGCGTAAAATCACCCTATGTTCCCGGCTTTCAGAACAAGATGAATTGGACAGCGGGCGCAGGTTGGCGTATGAGCGGTCAGATTCGTGAAAATTCCGGCCCGAGGGCCACTAAATGCAAAGGTTGAGACATGGCTGTCCAGCAGAATAAAGTTTCCAAATCCCGCCGTAACAACCGGCGTGCCCATGACGCTCTGGTTGCGGATAACCCGCAGGAATGCTCCAATTGTGGCGAGCTGAAGCGGCCGCACCATGTCTGCCCGTCCTGTGGTCATTATGCCGACCGCGAAGTTGTCTCAATGACCGACGACGCGCTTTTTGATGAAGATGACGCGGCATAGACGCCTCTCGCGCAAAAGCGGAATCTATGATACGTCTCGTTCATGGATCAGGCGCTGATGCAGACTAACATCATAAAACGCAGAATTATCTCGGTTGACGCCATGGGCGGCGACCGTGGACCTGGTGCCGTGGTGCTGGGGCTGTCTCATTTAGCCTCAGAAAACGACGATGTTGCCTTCATTCTGCACGGTGACAAGGCCAAGCTGACCCGGCTGGTAGAGCGCCGCACGGATCTGGCTGGTATTTGCGAAATCCGCCATGCGGATGAAGTTGTTGCCATGGATGCCAAGCCTAGTCAGGTAATGCGCAACGGCAAAAACACCTCCATGGCGTCGGCCATTGAGGCGGTCAAGCAGGGCGAGGCTGAAGCTGTCGTAAGCTGCGGCAATACCGGCGCATTAATGGCGCTTTCCATGATCCGCCTGCGCAAACTGCCCGGTATCATCCGCCCGGCCATCGCCATTCTTTGGCCCTCGCGCAATGCGGGCGGCTTCAATGTCGTGCTGGATGTGGGGGCTGACGTGCGGGCTGACGGAACTGACCTTATGCAATACGCTCTTATGGGGGCTTCTTATGCCCGTAACGGGCTGAGGCTTAAACGCCCGCGCATTGGCCTGTTGAATGTGGGCACCGAGGAAAACAAGGGTCATCCCGAGCTGAAAACCGCCCATGCGCTAATAGGAAACGCCGCCGAGGCCGCCGGGTTTGAGTTCATCGGTTTTGTTGAGGGCAGCGATATTCCTTCCAGCAAGGTTGATGTTATCGTCACCGATGGCTTTACCGGCAATATTGCCCTGAAAACCGCCGAGGGCACCGCCTCGCTGAGCCGCGATTTTTTGCGCGAGGCTTTCAAGGCCACCTGGTATAGCCGCCTGTCGGCGCTTTTTGCCATGGCGCCGCTCAAACGCATGCAGAGGCGAATCGACCCGCGCCGGGTTAATGGCGGAGTATTTTTGGGGCTGAACGGCACCGTAATCAAAAGCCATGGCGGGGCTGATGCAACAGGCGTGGCCGCCGCCGTGGGGCTGGCGCTTGATCTGGCGCGCTCGGATTTCAGCAAAAGACTAGCGGCAAGGGTTGCAAGTGTGCACGCGGCGCGCGAAGGTGCCGTAGGGGAAGCCAAACAGAGCGAGTAGCCAAAATGACAAGACGTGCTGTGGTCCGAGGTGTTGGGCATTATCTGCCCGAACGCGTTGTTCCCAATAGTTATTTTGAAGATATTGTTGATACATCAGATGAATGGATCCGCAGCCGCACCGGCATTGAACAGCGACATTTTGCGGCGCAGGACGAGAACACCTCGCATCTGGCGATCAACGCCGCCAAAGCCGCGCTTAAGGATGCCGGCATGGTGGCCGATGATCTTGATGCTATTATCGTTGCTACCACCACGCCTGACCTGACCTTCCCATCCACAGCCACCATGGTGCAGCACGGCCTTGGCATGACCACGGGCTTTGCTTTTGATATTCAGGCGGTTTGTGCCGGTTTTGTCTATGCTCTGGTCAATGCCAACGCCTTGATTCGCACGGGTGATGCCGACCGGGTGCTGGTGATCGGGGCCGAGACCTTCTCGCGCCTGCTGGATATGAGCGACCGCTCGACCTGCGTGCTGTTTGGTGATGGCGCCGGCGCTCTGGTGCTGGAGGCCCAGACCAGTACCGGCCAGAATACCGACCGGGGCATTCTAGCCTCCGACCTCAATTCAGATGGCCGCGACCGTGAGATGCTTTATGTCGATGGCGGCCCCTCCTCCACCGGCTCCACCGGGGTGGTGAAAATGCTGGGCAATCAGTTGTTCCGCAAAGCTGTTGAGCGCCTGTGCGAGACCGCACATAAATCGCTGGAAAAAGCTGGCCTCAGCGATAGTGACATTGACTGGATCGTGCCGCATCAGGCCAATATCCGCATCATTCAGGGCACGGCAAAGCGCCTGGGCATCCCCATGGAGCGGGTCATTGTCACGGTGCAGGACCACGGCAATACCTCCGCCGCCTCAATTCCGCTGGCGCTTTCGGTGGCCAAAGCCGCAGGTAAAATCAAGCAAGGCGACCTGCTTGTCACCGAGGCAATTGGCGGGGGCCTGGCTTGGGGGTCAGTGGTTTTACGCTGGTAGTGGTGGAAATATGCCCAGATCAGCCCCGGATCAGCTGCGGATTGGGCCTTTGAGCCACATTACCTGAATTTTGCAAGTCATTGTTATTGACTCGTAAAATTAAAACTCCCTATGGTTGCCACCAACATCAGGGGGATATTATGAGCACCAAGACATTGACACGCATGGATTTAAGCGAGGCAGTATTTAACGAAGTGGGCCTTTCACGCCATGAAAGTGCAGCACTGGTTGAAAGCGTACTTGAGCACATGTCAGGCGCGTTGGCCGCCGGTAATCAGGTAAAGATTTCATCATTCGGCACCTTCAGTGTGCGTGACAAGAGCGCTCGCGTTGGGCGCAACCCCAAAACTGGCGAGGAAGTTCCGATTCTGCCACGCCGGGTGCTGACCTTTCGCCCCTCACACCTCATGAAAGAACGCGTGGCTGACGGCAATAAACGCTAGGCCAGCAACATGGTTACAGTGCCAACAACACCGGCAAACAAACGGGCAAACAAACGGGCATACCAAACATGAGCAACAAGTCAGCCGACGCCTTCCGCACCATCAGCGAGGTTGCCGAATGGCTTGGCGTGCCGACCCATGTACTCAGATTTTGGGAAAGCCGTTTTTCTCAGGTCAAACCCATAAAGCGCGCCGGGGGGCGGCGCTATTATCGCCCGGCTGACATGGAGCTGCTAGGCGGCATTCGCAAGCTGCTGCATGATGATGGCATGACCATCCGTGGTGTGAAAAAATTACTGCGCGAAAACGGACTGAAACATGTGGCAGCGCTTTCGCCGGACCTTAACAGCCCGGTCATGAAAGACGTGACACCTTCAAATGTGGTGACATTGGACGCCGCCCAAAAGGCTGAGCCAGAGGATGCTGACGAAGGTGCCACGCCCGAACAACCGGCGCCAGATACACTGGCTGATACGACAGCCCCGGCAGAGCCAACCGAGGCCGTAGCAGAAGTGGAAATGCCAGAGGAACTTCCCACACCCGAGCCAGTGGAGGCCGCCCCTGCCCCAGTTTCTGCCCCAGTTTCTGCCCCGGCCCCTGCCCCGGCGGACGATACCGCAGATATGGCAACAGATATACCACCCGCAGCAGAATTAGCAGCAGAGTTAGCAGAAGCAGCAGAAGAAGTAGCAGCAGAAGTAAAACCAGAAGTAGCAGCAGAAGTAGAACCAGAAGTACCCGTGCAGGATGATCTTGCGACATCTGATCTGGTAGTCTCATCCGCTGATACCGAGGTTTCTGATCATACCGAAAATGCTAAAGAGCCGTCTGACAAACCATCTGCGGATGAAGCGGTTCAGCAGCCTCCTGAAAGTGCTGCGCCGGCATTTATCGCTGATATCTCGCATATCCCCGCTGACCCCGCTGACCCCGCTGACCCGGCTGAAGAGGCTGACGGTGATCTGCCGGCCATGGATAATAGTATTCTGCTGGCCCTGCTTCAGGTGCAGGCGCATGGTGGGATTTCACCACAAAATCTGAGCAAAATATCTGCTCTCAGCAAACGCCTGAGTGCATTGAGCGAGCGAATGCAGCATGAAAAGTCATCACATCCATCACTCTAAGCCACTTGCTTGTTTTCCAGCTTGCCAAGGGTGGCAAAACCGCTATGTAAGGCTCTGTTCGGGCTATGGCGCAGTCTGGTAGCGCGTCCGTCTGGGGGACGGAAGGTCGCAG
>CAYNXK010000183.1:2425-4757 GCA_964401125.1 uncultured Aliiroseovarius sp. | reverse complement strand
ATGGCATTGATGGCCGGAATGATGGCATCACCCCCGGCAACCGCCAGCGCGCCACCGGGGCAAAAATCATTCTGCACATCTATGACAAGAAGGGCTTCGTTAGCGGCGTGCATGGTCTTCCTTATTCAGAATCCGAGCCTATGACTATGCGCCTCAGGTCGCCCGCGTCAACTGCTCCCCTTGCGGGCGGGCAAAAGCGCACGTATTGCAGCGCCATGTTTACCATCGCTGCCCTTTATCACTTCACCCGTTTTGATGACCCTGCCGTGGTGCAGGGCCCCTTGCTGGCGCTGGCGTCAGATCAGGGGGTGACCGGCTCTCTCCTACTGGCCCCGGAAGGTATTAACGGCACAATCGCCGGACCGCGCAAGGGCATTGACGCGGTGCTGGCACATATACGTGCCCTGCCGGGTTGCGCTGACCTGCACTGGAAAGAGGCCAGCGCCAAAAACCAGCCCTTCGGTAAAATGAAGGTGCGCCTGAAACGCGAGATTGTCAGCATGGGCGTGCCCGGCGTAGACCCAAAAGCCCATGTGGGCCATTATGTAGACCCTGAAGGCTGGAATGCGCTGATTGCGCAGGATGATGTTGTGGTAATCGACACCCGCAATGATTATGAATATGCGATTGGCACATTTGCCGGCGCGATTGACCCTGAAACCGCCTCATTCCGGGCCTTTCCCGCCTGGTGGCAGGCCAACAAGGCCCGATTTCACAACAAGCGCATCGCCATGTTCTGCACCGGTGGCATTCGCTGTGAAAAATCTACCAATTATCTGATTTCTCAAGGGGTTGAGGACGTATTCCACCTCAAGGGCGGAATTTTACAATACCTTGAGGATATCCCGGCTGATGAAAGTACGTGGCAGGGCGAGTGCTTTGTATTTGATGGCCGGGTCTCGGTCGGACACGGGCTGCAAGAAGGCCCGCACGAGCTTTGCCACGCCTGCCGCCGGCCTATATTGCCCGCAGATAAAACCCGGCCAGAGTTTGAGGCCGGGGTAAGTTGCCATCAATGCATTGACCAGTTCGATGATGCTCGCCGCGCCCGGTTTCGTGAACGACAGCACCAGATTGCCCTGGCAAAAGCCCGTGGCGAGCGGCATTTGGGGCAAGGCTCCAGCGGGTAACTCTGGCGGATAACTCTGGCGGGCCATTCTGGCAGGCTGCCGCAAAAATCACAAACGCCGCAACAAAGCCGCCAGCCACAACGCCAGAGTAGAGGAATAGCTTTGCCGGTAGAGACCCATGCGATAAAGCCGCCATAACCGCAGGTGAAAATGACTTTCACGCATCTGGGAAAATTCTTCAAGCAGCGCACGGTTTTCTGGTGTCAGGCGCGCAGATGAACGCCGCAAAGCCGCAATGTTACGTGTGTTCCAGTCGCGGAAATCGCCGCGCAACAGCATGACCAAACGCTTCATTTTGGCCATGCCGCTATCATTTGCGCCAACCTGATTGGCCGTGTGTTGCCGGTAGAGCAACGTAGGTTGGTCATCATGTACCACCCGGCCACCAGCGCCGGTTATGATAAGATAAACCCACCAATCATGCACCACCACCGGCCCGGATTCTCTGGCAGCCGCCTGAACAAGACGTGTGGCCGCCGGGTTCAGCAAGATTGTGTTGCCCGAAACAATATTCTGTACCAATGCATTGTGAAACCCTGGCGGGCGCGAACGTAAGGCAGAAATACGGCGCCCGCTCAGGTCTGCTCTGGTGATCCAGCTGCGGCTACAATACAGCGCCGGGCACGCTTTATCCCGAACCTCAAGTGCCGCAATACCGCGCGCCAGACGGTCTGGGTGCCAGACATCATCTTGGTCACAAAACGCCAACCAGGAATTTTCTGCCGCATGGTCAGGCATGGCCCTGATCAATGACATGAAGTTTTCGCCCGCCCCCAGTTCTGGCCCGGTCAAACAGGTAATTCTGTGGCCCTGCGCTGCAAATTCACTGATCTTCTGGCAGCTTGCATCGGTGGAGCCATCATCAGAAACCAAGAGCTGCCAGTTCTGATGGCTTTGTGTCGACAGGCTTTCAAGTTGTTCAGGCAGGTTATCTGCGCCATTCCACACCGCCATCAAAATTACCACATGCGGCGGCTTTGTGCCTGCATCCGGTAATGTCGCTCTGGAAGCGCCCGGTTTTGCAACACCAAGGTTGGCTGGAGGGCTGTGGTTCACATTATTCTCCACCAGATTGCCTACCTGCCTCTGTGTTTGCAATTATTTGGCTGTAGCCTCAAACTGCTCAGGTATCCAGCTCTATAATCGGTAGCAGGCAGAAGATGAAAAGGCAAGAACGCCGGAACAATTGTTACAGTCGGATC
>CAYNXK010000183.1:0-2397 GCA_964401125.1 uncultured Aliiroseovarius sp. | reverse complement strand
TATGTGTGCTGGCAGCTTCCGCCGGGCCGGGCCGGGCTGGACCTTGTGTCAATACAGACGCAACCACGCTTTGGGTTGGGTGTGTGGCGGCAGACAGCAAAGTAACCCTGCCTGAGGGTATATGCGGCCTTTTTATCAACGGTCTTGGCAAAGATCACCCAAAAAAAGATGTGCAAATAGTGGCGTTCGGGCAGGATGCTGATGTGGTTTTGGTGATAAATCGCGCCTCGGCCCGAACGTTTATGGCCCGGATTGACTGGGGCGAAGTGCCGGGCACAACTTTGGCCACTTCTCGTGCCGGCAAGCCACTGGATACGGCGGCGATTGCGGCATTCCTGCAAAAACTGATTGCTGCCACCCCACGCCCCTGAAAGCAGTGGTGTGCAGAGGTGTAAGGCTGAAAACTGCCAATAACTTTTCAGAAATGCCGCGATGTAGTCACATTTCATTAAGACCCTTCTAGCACCTGTCTGCCACCTTAAGCCGGCGTGGGGGCGCAGTTGGGTGAGTGGAAATGCCGGCAAGTTTTGGCTTTGTGGGAACTCTTTTTGGTGGCAGTTTTGACCTACCGGCGGGGTCGGTAGCAATAAATGTGACTGGCATCGGCTCTGTGGCGCGGGTGAGTGTAGTGGATTATGGCGCCCGCATCAGCCATGTTCTGGAATCCGGCGGCGTAGAATTGGCCAGCGTGATCAGCACCTTTTCCCATGATCCAGCCAGCAGGGTCACTACTGATGTGGGCGGCCTGCCCGGCAGCTTGCTCGGCCCGGTCATTGCCGACGCCTTGACGGGGTGGGATACCGGTGTGACCTCCGGGCAAAGCACTTTTCTTGGTGTCGAGGCACATCATAGCTTCGCCGGGTCAATGCTGGCGGCACGCATTAATGGTGAAGATCTGCTGTTCGTGGCGGCATCCGAGGGAGCGGGCTTAACTTCGTTCACGCTTGACGGCAGCGGCACACCTGGCAATGCGGTGATTACTGGAGATACGACCGATTTCTATGGGGCCGGCATTTCGGACATGGCGCTGGTTCAGGTTGGAGCGAACAGCTTTCTTTATGTAAGCTCGGTTCTGGAGCACGGCATTAGTGGCTACCAGGTGGGCGTTGGTGGCGCGCTGAGCCCGGCTGACCATTTCGGGCTGATGCAAAGCCTACCAGTGCAGGGAATCACCACTCTGGCCACGGCCACGGCGGGCAGCGCGCAATTTCTTATTGCCGGGTCGGCGGGCAGTAATAGCCTGACAGTGCTGCGGATTGCCAGTGACGGTGGGCTGGAGGCAACGGACCATACTATCGACAGCATTGGCACTCGGTTTGCTAACCTTACTCACTTGGAAGTCGCCACTATCGGCGGGCGTAGTTATGTGGTCGCCGGGGGGAGCGATGACGGGCTGAGCCTGTTTGTACTCACCCAAGGCGGGCGGCTGATACTGCTGGACAATATTGCAGATCAGACCGGCTGGGCCTTGGCGGGAATATCCGGGCTAGGGCTGGCGGTGCAGGGCGATGGGTTGGATATATTCACCACCTCAGGCCGCGAGGCCGGGCTAAGCCAATTCCGGGTTGATCTCAGCAACCTTGGTGTCGTGTCGCGGGTGGAATCCGGCACGCTTACCGGCGGTATTGGTCATGACATGCTGGCATTGGGTCCGGGGGGCGGAACTCTGCAAGGACTTGGCGGCAATGACATTCTGAGCGACGGGGCAGGCCGTGATACGCTGATCGGTGGCGCGGGTGCTGATATTTTCAAGCTGGCCATGGACGGGCAACATGATGTGATCACCGACATTACAGCAGGCGAAGACCGGTTGGACCTGTCGGCCTGGACAATGCTGCGCGGGATCAATCAGTTGGCTATCACCACGACCAGCTATGGCGCTTTGCTCGGTTATCGCAATGAGGTTTTGGAGTTGCGCAGCGCTGATGGCCAGCCGCTCACATTTGATGATATTCAGACTTTTCTGCCATATATGCCAAGCCACTTCACGATTGTGAGGGCACCCCTGGGCTGGGTTGGCGACGGGCTTATTCTCAACGGCACGATAGGTGAAGACACCCTGACCGGGCAAGGTGATGCGGATTGGTTGGACGGTATGGCGGGCAATGACCAGTTGGAAGGCAATGGCGGAAATGACCATATCAACGGACGCGGCGGCAATGATGTGATCATGGGCGGCAGCGGAAATGACACACTTCATGGTGGTGACGGTGATGACATTGTCCATGGGGGCTTTGGAGATGACCAAGTCAGCGGCGGCAGCGGAAATGACACGCTCCATGGCGATGAGGGACATGATGTGATTGTGGGGGATGCCGGAAATGACACACTTAATGGCGGTGAAGGTGATGACGAAGCCAGCGGCGGCTTGGGCCTTGAACAAGTCTCCGGCGGCAC
>CAYNXK010000182.1:3636-4776 GCA_964401125.1 uncultured Aliiroseovarius sp. | reverse complement strand
GGCGAAAATATCGCGCAGGGCCTGGCTTTTTGGAAAGGCGGCAATGCCTGACATGGACAAATAAAAGCCAAGGTCAAGAGCGGTGCGGGCCAGCGCCGGGCTGGACGAGAAGCAATGCATGACACAGGAATAGGCGCCGTTCGCATGCTCTTCAGCCAGTATGCGCGCCATATCCTCGTCCGCATCGCGGGCATGAATAATCAGCGGCAGGCCGGTCTGGCGCGCGGCTGCAATATGGGCGCGCAGGCTTTCTTGTTGTGCTGTCATGCTGTCGGCAGTGTAGTGGTAATCCAGCCCGCTTTCGCCAATGGCCACAAATTTGGGATGCACCGCCAGCGCCACCAGCTCGTCAACATGCACCCTCGGCACCTCTGCCACGCTCATGGGGTGGGTGCCGGCGGCAAAAAACACTGGCGCATGGGCCTCGGCAATGGCGCGCACGCCTGCCAGCTTGTCAAGCCGGGTGCAGATCGTCACCATGCGCGTCACCCCGGCAGCACGGGCGCGGGCCACCACATCGGCAAGCTGGCCCTCAAAATCCGGGAAATCCAGATGGCAATGGCTGTCGGTTATCTCGGGAATGTTGTTCATGGCCACCTTCAGGCAGCTTTACGTGCTGCCATGTCATTTATCCTGAATATCATATCAAGGATGAGCGCCGTGGGGTCAAGGTTGACGGCCTTGCCATGGGCGGCGCGGGCTGAAAGTTCCTGTTCAAGCTTGGCCCAGTGGTGGGCGGCAGCAGAATTGGGCGACAGGCGCGCCAGAAAGGCGGCTTCTCCGGGGGCGGCCTCGCGCGCCGGAGGATGCCCGGCACCGGCTTTGGCAAGACGTGTCAGCATGAGCAAAATCAGCCGCACAAGCAGATCATAACGCGGCAGGGCGGCCTTACCTGCCGCCGAGCCTGCCAGCGCCAGAGCTGCCGGGCGGTCGTAAGCCGGGGCATCTGCAAACAGGCGCACAAGGCTGGCATAGGTTGCCGGGCCTTCCAGCGCCATCAAGGCCAGTGCTTCACCAACCGAGCCTGCGGCCAGTTCATTCAGAGCGCTGGAATCTGCCGGAATTTCGCCGCCTGCCTGTGTCAGGGCCTGTGTCAGAACCTGCGGGGCCAGAGGCCTCAGCCGCAATTCGCGGCAGCGC
>CAYNXK010000182.1:0-3588 GCA_964401125.1 uncultured Aliiroseovarius sp. | reverse complement strand
CAAACCAGCAGGAGAAAAGCCCCGGCGGGCGGCTCTTCAAGCAGCTTTAGCAGCGCGTTGGCGGCGTTCAGGTTCATCTCGTCAGCGGTATCAATGATGACCACCCGCCGCCCACCACCGGCTGCGGACAGGGCAAAGAAGTTGCGCA
The DNA here is from genome assembly GCA_964401125.1 of uncultured Aliiroseovarius sp. GTDB lineage: Bacteria > Pseudomonadota > Alphaproteobacteria > Rhodobacterales > Rhodobacteraceae > JAAEUB01. The sequence continues at coordinate 3,440 of CAYNXK010000182.1, read as the reverse complement.
GCTTGCGCACCTCATCAACGGTTATGACAGTTTTCAGGCGGGCAGGGCGGGCTTTTTCGTCCCAGCCCCGGCGCAGCAAAAACAAGCTCGGTTCAGACAGGGCCAGCAGACGGCGTGCCACCGGGTTGTCAGGGGCTATGTCGAGGGTTTTTGCTGGCGTAGGTGTAGACATGCCGGCCTCATCCGGCGGGGTGGCCAGTAAAAACCGGGCGATTTGCCAAGCCAGCGTTGCCTTGCCCACGCCGCGCGGGCCGCTGATCAGCCAGCCATGGTGCAGGCGTTTGGCATTGAAAGCCTCCAGAAAGGTGGCTTTGGCCGCGTCCTGGCCAAATAATTGCGTGGTATTACGCGGATGTGGCGCACCGGGCGCGCGGTCTGGCTCAGGCGGGGCTTCAACCTCGATCATGGCAGCCGCGCCAGTCGTACACGGGCAATTTCAGCCACATCAGCCGCCACAGCCTCAACCGGGCGGTCGCCGTCAACCACCATGCAGCGGTCTGCAAATTCTTCGGCCAGCGCCAGAAACCCCGTGCGCATGACCGCTTGCAGGCCGGCCCCGAAATCTTCAAACCGTTCTTCCTTGCCGCCGCGGCCCTTGGCGCGGGCATGACCGGTTTCCGGGTCCATGTCGATGATGAAAGTCAGGTCCGGCTCGCGCCTGATCATCAGCTTGTGCAGCGTGTCTACCATGGCGCGCAAATCACCCGAACGGCTGCCCTGATATATCCGTGTACTATCGGCAAAACGGTCGCAGATCACCACCTTTCCCGCCGCCAGCGAAGGCTCGATCAAGCGTTCCAGATGGTCGCGCCGGGCGGCCGTGAACAGCAGCAACTCAGCCTCGGCCGACCAGCGGTCCGGCTTGCCCTCCAGCACCAGCGCCCGGATTTCCTCGGCACCATTGCTGCCGCCCGGCTCGCGGGTCAGCACCACGTCGTGCCCCTCAGCCTCAAGTGTTTTGGCCAGCAGGCGGGCCTGAGTAGATTTTCCCGAGCCGTCAATGCCCTCAAATGTCAAAAACATACCAGCCATGCTTAGTTGGTCAGGGGGGCGGTGGCTTCTCTGCCGCCCAGAACCAGTGCCATGACCCTGCCAAAAGCCGCCTGCAAGCGCGGCATGAACCCGGCTGGGCCAACGGCGTTTGCGGTAAATAGCGGCACTTCCATATCAGGCAGCCCATCACGGCTGATGACCATGCGGGCAACCTCCTGCCCGGCGGCAATCGGTGCTTTGAGTGGCCCGCTCCAAGTGATTTCTGCCTTAACCCCATCGCGTTGCATCGCCGGCACCAGCAAGGTCACGTCTTTTTCGGGAACAAGCCCCACATGGGCAGTTTCGCCCAGCCAAACCTCGGCGCGGGCGACTTCAACACCGGCCTCAGCCACGGTTTTTTCTGCAAACTGGCGCATGGCCCAGTTGATGATAGCCTCGGAGTCCTTGGCCCGGTCGGCAGCACTTTCCAGCCCGGATATTACAAACACAATGCGGCGGTCTCCTTGCCGGGCCGAGCCAACAAGGCCAAAGCCGGCTTCTTTGGTGCGCCCGGTTTTCAGCCCATCAGCCCCTATGCCAAGCCCCAAAATCGGGTTGCGGTTGAAACGGTTATCCGGGGCGCGCCCGTCAAAAGCAAACTCGGTTTGGTTGAAATAGGGGTAATATTGTGGAAACTCCTCAATCAGTCGTGTTGCCAATATGGCCAGATCGCGCATCGACATGCGCAGCTTGGGGTCTGGCCAGCCTGAGGAATTGGTGAAATACGAGTTCTTCATGCCCAAGGCGGCAGCGCGCTCGGTCATCATGCGCGAAAATGCTTCTTCAGTGCCACCAAGCGCTTCGGCCACTACGACACAGGCGTCATTGCCGCTCATTACAATAATGCCTTGGATCAGCTCTTTGACACTGGGCCGGTCCGTGGTGTTGAGAAACATGGTTGAGCCGCCCATCGCCTTAGCGCGGGCCGAGACAGCAAAGCGGGTGTCAAGGTCGGTGCGCCCGTCCGCCAGCGCCTCAAACAGCATGTTCAGAGTCATCAGTTTTGACATGGAGGCGGGGGGCAATGGCACATCCGCCTGCTTTTCAAACAACACGGTACTGGTGCCCAGATCATAGACAATAGCCGAGGTGGCCCGGACATCAAAAGCGCGGGCAGGCCATGCCACCAATAGGGCGAGGACGGCGAAGGCAATAAGCCTTTGGGCAGCTTTCAAGCGCATGTTCAGGCTCTCCACTCTTTGATATTTGCACTCATCTGCTCACGAAATAGGCATCACTAAAGCCCAGGCCATTGATTGTTCTCAATAATCTGGCGCGCTCGCTGGACGATGTGGTAGGCCCGACAATAACCCGCCAGAATTGCGACCCGCTTGAGGTGCCGGGCTTGATGGTCGGCACCATACCGGCGCTCCGCATGGACTCGGCGGTGTTGCGGGCGTTGGTTTCAACGCTGAAAATACCGATCTGGATGAATGGCCTTGACAGGCCCGTAGCAGGGTCTGTAGCCGGGGTGATGGTGGCGGGAGCTGCCGGTGCTATGCCCTCGGCCTGATCCAAAGCCGCCGTAGCCGCCTCGATCGGGTCAAGCGATGTTGCAACCACAGCCGCCGGTGCCGGCAGGGTTTCGCCCTCAGCCACTTCCTCGCGCCTCAGCGCCGTCACGTTCAGCCTTGCCGGCTGCCCGGCCAGTAACCCAAGCGGACCGGCCGCATCAGATGACACCTGAAAGCGCGGCCCGGGTACTTCGCGCTCGCGCCTAAATAACGAGCCGATCACAAATTTGCCGTTAGCTTCATTGCGGATGATAACGCGCTCCGGGTCAGTGGCATCAGGATGTGCCACCCAGACACCGCCCAGTGCGGGCCGTCCGTCCCACAGCCCGGTTTCGGTTTTCTGAAACACTTCCGGGGCCTCGACATCACGCTCAACCAGCCGGGTCGAGCCGCTTTGCGCAAGTGGCGGCGCATTGTCATTGTTGCTGCCCTGTAGGAAAGAAGGCAGATTGGCACCGTCACAGGCACTTAGAAATATCGCAGTACCCAGAAAAACTGCCGCCCGTAAATTTGCTCTGACTGCCATGTTTGCCCCTTGATCTGTAGGCTAAATGCCCACTTTCATGCCCAATATGCGTATGTTTAACCACGCTTGCCACGGCATGTTAACGGCTACGTAGTCCCGTGAAAAGGGGACATGGTATTTTAGGCAGTTTTTGGCCCGCGAACCATTTCAACTTGGCCCTTCCAGAATCGCCGCAACCGCTCTATCTGTTCGCCGCCGGAGGAGTGGCAGAGTGGTCGAATGCACCGGTCTTGAAAACCGGCGTGCGTGAGAGCGTACCGTGGGTTCGAATCCCACCTCCTCCGCCACTTGCCTTCATTGAAACGCGGATGTGTCCCGATACGGGGGTGATTTTCTTTATGTTTCAAAGGGGTTTAGGCTTGGCGAGC
>CAYNXK010000181.1:0-4781 GCA_964401125.1 uncultured Aliiroseovarius sp. | reverse complement strand
GGCATTCCCGCAAGGGTTTTGCGGAAATCAGCCAGCTTGTGGCCGCCGCCGGGACGGGCATCAATTTCATGTGGCGTGTAATTTTCCGAGCGGAAGCAATCCGCCAATAATATGGTGCCGCCTTTAGCCAGCAGCGCCATGGATTTTTCCAGCGCAATTTTAGCCGGAATATACTGGAAGCTTTCGGAGAACAGGCAAAGGTCAAAGCGCCTATCGTTCTGAAAATCTTCAAACATACATTCATGCACTTGCGCTTGCGGCGCATTTTCACGGCAGCGGCCAGCGAGAAACGGCGAGGGCACAATGATGTCAACAGCATGGCCCAGTGCGATCAACTTTGCCGCAGTTTCACCAGCCCCGCCACCGATATCAAGTATTTTCAACTTGCCCTCAGGCAGTAAGCCAAACAGTTTATCTGTATAGGCATCTTGCGCCGGGCGTAGATTGGCGGCATTTACCTCCAGCCCGGTCCACAGCCCGTAATGCAGGTTTTCAGCCCCTGTTAGCCACTTGGTGAAGGACAGCCCCACATCGAGACCAATGAATTGTGTGTTCAGTCGGTTCTTAGCCATGCCTCCCCATAACGAATGGGTGCAAGCAGGGAAAGCCGGAATAATATAGGGAACCCCCGGCAAAACACCCCGTCAGTATCGTTGAGAGCGCAACGGAAAATGCTATACTGCAGCCACCATGCGATTCTGTTGCCCCGGAGGCTCCAATGAGCAAAACTTTTGAAGTCCCGCTTTATGCCTATCAACGTACTCCTGATCAGGATTGCGGAAAGCCAAAACGCCACCCGGTTATCGTGATTGGCGCTGGTCCAATCGGCTTGAGCGCGGCCATTGACCTGGCGCAGAATGATATTCCGGTGGTTGTGTTGGATGATAATGACAAGGTCAGCTCTGGTAGCCGCGCCATTTGCTTTGCCAAGCGCCCCCTGGAAATTCTTGATCGGCTGGGATGCGGCGAAGCGATGGTTGAGAAAGGTGTGGAGTGGGATGTTGGCAAAGTTTTTTTTGACGAACGGGAGATTTACAAATTTAATTTGCTGCCTGAAAGTGGCCATAAAAACCCGGCCTTTATCAACCTGCAACAATATTACCTTGAGGAATTCATGGTGGCTCGGCTGCGCCAGCTACAGGTTGAAGGCAAGCAGATTGAGATTCGTGGCCGCAACAGGGTTTCGGCAATTGGTGCGCATGATAATTACGTGGTTCTGGAAGTTGATACCCCTGAAGGGCCATATAATATTGAGGCCGATTGGCTGATCGCCTGTGATGGTGCCAATTCTACAACCCGCCAGATGATGGGGTTGGATTTTGTCGGGCGGGTCTTTGAGGATAATTTTCTCATTGCGGATGTCATTATGGAGGCTGACTTTCCCACCGAACGCTGGTTTTGGTTTGACCCCCCCTTCAACCGCGGCCAATCTGCCCTGCTGCACAAACAGCCCGACAATGTCTGGCGTATCGACTTTCAGTTGGGCTGGGAAATTGACCGTGATGAGGAACTGAAGCCTGAAAACATCGACAAACGCCTGCGCGCCATGCTGGGTGATGATGTGCAATACGAGCTTGAATGGAGTTCGATCTATACATTCCAGTGCCGCCGCATGGCGCAGTTTTACAAGGGCCGGGTAATATTTGCCGGTGATGCCGCGCATCAGGTTTCACCATTCGGTGCGCGCGGCGCCAATTCCGGCCTGCAGGATGTAGATAATCTGATCTGGAAACTGAAACTGGTCATTAATGGCAATGCCCCCGATAGCCTGCTGGACAGCTATGATTACGAACGTATTCACGGGGCTGATGAGAACATTCTCAACTCGACCCGTTCTACAGACTTTATCACCCCGAAATCAGAAATGAGCCGCCTCTTGCGGGATGCCGTGCTTAATTTGGCCGAGGAACACGCATTTGCCCGGCCCTTGGTAAATTCCGGCAGATTAAGTTTGCCCTGCACCTATGACGGCTCGCCCCTCAATACCGCCGATGCCTTGACGGGGCCAAAAATATCGCGCCCCGGCTCGCCCTGCCCGGACGCCCCATTAGGCAAGGGTTTTCTGCTGCCAAAGTTAAGCAACAAGTTCACTCTGTTGACCATTGACGCCGATGCGCCGGAGGTCATGGAGGAAGGCGGCATCACGGTGACACGCCTGGCACTTTCAGTAAAAGATGACACTACCGGCACTCTGAAAAGGCAGTATCTGGGCGATGAGCCTTCGGCCGTCTATCTGATCCGCCCTGACCAGCACGTTGCCGCCCGCCGCCCGCAGTTCAATGAAAAACTCATGCGTGTTGCAATTCGCCGCGCTACTGGCAAGGAATAGGACAATGTCCGATTTGACACTTACCCCGAATATCAAAAATGCGGATGATTTCTATGCCACTTTGCTGGCAGCCCATGACGGGCTTACCAAACATCAAAGTGATGGGCTGAATGCGCGCCTTGTTCTGATTCTGTCAAACCATATTGGCAATATGAACGTCCTTGAAGATGCTATTGCCACGGCGAGGGCCACGGGCTGAAGCTCCGCTGGAGCTGCCCTCTTTTGGATTGCGCCTTAGCCGGTACTCCAGGCGCGGGGCTGGCGCATACCGGCCATTTTTACCGCCTGTTTAACATAGCCATAAGGGAACATCTCAAACAGCTTGTCTTTGGCACCTTCCTTGTCGGTATCAAACATCGTACCCAGATATTTGAAAACAAACCTGGCGTCGGCGGCAACACGGTTTTCTTCATAAAATTCACGCATGAAGGCAAGAACATCCCAATGCAGGCCCGTCAGCTCAATATTTTCCTGATCGGCAATATATTGGGCAAATTCGCCACTCCAAGCCTCCGGGTCGGTCAGAAACCCGGCCTCATCTACAGTGACTTTTCCACTTGCAAGTATAATATCTTGGGTTACGTCCGGACGGGTTCTCATTTTGGTCAGCCTTGTTAGTCATCAATCAGGGGATAGGGCCTTGCATAGGTCTCAAGGTCGGCGGGATTCGTCAGCAGTATAGAAGAGCCAGAAACTTCTACACCGTGGTTTTTTAACGCAGCAAAAGCGCGCGAGAGATTTTCGGGGGTCATGCCCAGAAATGATGCCAGTTTCTTCTTTTCCACTTCAAGAGTGAACTTGTCCACGCCACCGGTTTTGGCATGTTGTCTCAGGATATAATTTGCCAAGCGTTCAACCGAGGTTCTGAGCTTGATGTTTTTGCTGTGGCGCACCGCGGCCCGGTAACAGGAAGCTAGGTCCATGACGATTGCCTTGGCAAATTCGGTATCGCTTTTGAAGATAGCCTTAATGTCCTCTGACGGGATCATGATGATGCGGGATTTCGTCAGCGTGCGGGCCGACATGAGGTAGGGGCGGTCCTTGATGGTCGCGGCAAGGATGAATGTCTCATAGGGCTTGAGAAAGGCCATGCTGCTTTCACGACCGCTCCAGCTTGAGAACAGCTCAACAGTTCCTGAAGCGACTATATGGAGAAAATCCGCTGATTCACCTTCGGTAATCAACTCCATTTGAGGCGGAAAGTTCTGGAAATATGCACCGCGCATCAAGGCGGCAAACGAGGTCTCACTGATTTCAGAAAATAGTGCCAGGGCACGAACTTCTGCAAAACGTTTTTCCTGCATTACACCACCTCTATTGACTTGATATTTATCAAGCACTTGATGGGGTATTGTCAATCGAAGATTTGCAAATTTCAGGGCTATGCCTTGATTTATCTTAGTGGGATAAGTGATTTTTCCACGTAACCTACTTATTTTTAATAATGTTTCACAAAAATTGACTTAGATCAACAACGGGAACCACAATTTCGGTTTTTCTATATGAAACGCGCGATCCGGCCGGATTCTAGGCGAATCCATAGAGAGCCAATCTAGAGGGATAAAGTGTAATGGAAGCAAAAACCAAGGCCACATTGGCAATATCAGGAGATTCGCAATGCATATAATGCTGGCTTACGATCATTCGCGTAATGCACGGATTGCCCTGGATACCGTGAAAGAAATGTTTGCTGTAATAAAGCCCGAAGTTACGCTTATTTCGGTTATTGAGGTGGTCGGCAGTGCTACTGCCGCTGCGGATGATATGTTTCAGGAGCAATTTGAGGAGCAAAAGAAGGGGGCTGAGCAGGCGGCGGCCAAGTTGGTGGCGGTGGGCATGAACGCCAAAGTTTTGTTTGCCGAGGGTGACGCTCGCAAGATGATTATGCGCGCCATTGAAGAACAGAAGCCCGATCTGCTGGTCATTGCCCGCCACAGCCACAAGGCAGACCCCGGAAAGGTCGGGTTCATTGCTGGCAAAATTGATGCCGTGGTGCAAGAGTTTGGTCACATGACTTTTGGCGCGGTAAGTTCTTTTCTGTCTCGCCGGGCGACCTGCCCATTGTTGGTTGTTCCCACCCATTCTGAGCAGGACTGACATATAGCCGCTCCTGATAATAAACTAATCCAAGAGGATTAAGACATGCAAGTTAGTGACCTGTTCCGAGTGCGGAACCCAGAAATAAGAGCGCTCCATCTAACATGGATCGCCTTCTTTCTCACCTTCTACGTCTGGTTTAACATGGCACCGCTGGCATCAAGTATGCTGCGGGCCGAAGACTGGCTGACCCGCGACGATATTCGCCTGTTTGCCATTGCCAACGTCGCCCTGACCATTCCCGCCCGGATCATCGTTGGCATGCTTCTGGACCGGTACGGCCCACGCCGGGTGTTTTCTGGCCTCATGGTGGTCATGGCCATTCCGGCCATGTTCTTCGCCTTTGGCGACACGA
>CAYNXK010000180.1:0-4810 GCA_964401125.1 uncultured Aliiroseovarius sp. | reverse complement strand
CAAGCACACAAAGCACAACAATCATCTCGGTGTTCAGGGTAATCAGGTCCATCGGCGTTCTTCTTTAGTTTGGCTGGTAAGCGTGGCTGAAGTTTTGCACATTATGCGCGCTGATTTGCTAAAAGGTGAAGGGTTAATATTAAAGAAGTAGAATATGTCCAATAGTTTTGCCTAAAACCGACATCTGTCAACCCCGGAGGGTTACATTACCGACCGGCGGCCTGGTCCTGTGTCTAAAAGTGTTGCGGCCCGCCATCTTTCCGGTTGGGAAAACAAGGCGAGCCGCTTTATCGCGCCAAACAAGTTTGGCTTTTTGCCAAGCTTACTTGCTGGTGGCTTTCTCGATGATGACCGAGATTTCGTTGTCGGACAGGATCATCACTTCAGCAACGGTCGGGGCCAGCATCGGGGCGAAGGCCTGTACGTTCATGCGGCTGATATAAGTGCCGCCATCTTCTGTCATGTAGAAGCTGACACGGCAGGGCATGAAGGCTGACATGGGGCGATATGCGTCATTTTCCAGGATGCGGGCGCTGTACTCGCCGCTGCACACGTCATAGATCATCACCGGGTTAAGGGAAAAGCCCCGGGCTGACAGAATGCCTGCCATGTTGGTGCGGTTGAGGATGCTCCAGCCGGCGGCTTTGGCTTCACGCTCAAAAATAGCGATAGTTTCAGGGAAGGAGTTTTCACTGGGAGTTACCACAACCATTGAAGGCATTTCAGCTTGCTGAGAATCGGCGGTAGCTTGTTGCGGGGCAAGCAATACGAATATAGCCATGATGAAGGTCATGGCCAGTACTGTGGCGTTTCTGGTCAGGTGATCAGTGGGCAGTTTCAGGCGTGTCATTGTTATTTCTCCATTGGTTGTATTCATTAAGCTGAATGTGTGTTGGCGCGAAGATTTTACAAGATGCAACGAGCGATTTTTTGTAGTTTTTCACAAAGTTTTCAAAGGCGGTATAGCGCACGGGAGTGAATTTTGATCCCAAAATTCATGAAGCATGCGCCGAGTTCAAAGGCTTATAGCCTGACAGCAGAATCAAAACAAAGTTGTCAGGCTATATTTGTGCCTGCCAGATTGCTCGCTCCGGCTATATTGCATGGGCAGGCCTAAGGCTGTAGCGATTGGCCATGACGGACCAGCATATCAGGCTTAATCTTTCGGCCGGGCTGGCGTCGGTGTCTGTGGCACTGGTGCTGGTGGGGCTGAAATTGTGGGCATTTGGCCAGACCGGGGCGCTTTCTGTCGCGGCATCACTGGCGGATAGCGCCATGGATCTGATGGTGTCCTTGGGCGGGCTGATAGCAATCTGGTACGCGGCGCGCCCGGCAGATGACGACCATGCTTTCGGGCATAACTCGGCTGAGGATCTGGCAGCGCTTGGCCAAAGCCTGTTCATTATGGTGGCCGCCGGGGTGATCGGTTGGGGTGCGATTGCCCGGCTGTTGTCTGGCGCTGAAAGCGATATCAGCGCTGAGGGCGCGGGCATGGTGGCAATGGCGGTTTCAATTCTGCTGACGCTTATGCTGGTTGCCTGGCAAAGGTGGGTGGCGGCGCAGACCGGATCAAAGGTGATCAGGGCTGACAGTCTGCATTATCTCGGAGATCTGTTGCCAAATATTGGCGCCTTGCTGTCGCTCTGGGCTTCGGCGCGGTTTGACCTTGGGCAGGTGGACAGCGTGGTGGCTTTGGGGGCGGCATGTATGCTGGCGGTTGGCGCGGCGCGAATTTTCAAGGGTGCTTGGGATGCGTTGATGGACCGGGTTGCCGATCCTCAAATGGTGGCGGGGATAGAGGCGATTGTAGCCAGTTGGCCCGGCGTGCACGGCTTTCATGATTTAAAGACACGGGTCAGCGGCTCTAAGGTGTTTGTAAACGTGCATATCGAGCTGGAAGGCAGCCAGAGCCTTGATGCGGCCCATGCCACCGGGGCGGCGCTCAGGCGGGCCATATTGCATGCTTACCCCAAGGCGGATGTGATGATTCATAAAGACCCGGTGGGGGTAACGCCACACCCGGACGATCCTTCGCGGCAGGATTAGTATCTACTCATTGGTTTAAACCCTCCGTTTTCCAAACGGGCAAGAAATTCAAACGTGCATGCGGAGCATGCTCACTTAAGAAAGGTCGACTTCCAGTCGGCTACTGTTTCAATCCCACCAGCTTCAGCTGGTGGTGATTTAGTTTCGGGGGGGGATTACCCCGGTTTGTGGCCTGAACTGGAATTATGCAGAGGCCTCCTACAAGACGTCCCATTCTGTGCGGAAGCGTGCGAGATAGCGCATCATGGCACGAAAATCGACCAGATGGCGCAGGTAGATCACAGCCCAGAGTGAAAACTTTTGCGAGGGCAGATTAGCCGGCGGCATCTTTGCAGCCAGATCGGGAAAATGCGCCTTCAGGTGGTTTTCATAGATTTTCACAAAGCTACGCGGGTAAATACCGGACTGGTCGCGCCAGGGTTTGCGCGAGCTTAGGAAATGCACAAAACAGGGGTCGGTGAAGTGGCTAAAGAAGAAGTAGCGGTGAAAACTGGGCCAGTTCCAGACCGGCGCAAGCTCGGCCCAGTTATTGTGCAGCGCACAGTTCAGCGCGCTTTGGTCATGTTTCCATAACGTATCGGGCTTATCGGAATTCGCAAACCCAAAGGCTTTGGCCTCGATGTCCTGAGCCAAATAAGTCTCGACATCAATCAGCAAAACGCCGGAATTGAAATATTTTCCGTGGCCCAGCCCGGCGGCTTTGAACTCACGGGGCAGGCGCCGGGGGCTTCTGTGCTGAAGGTTGTCCAACACCGCCCCGACCGGCCGGTCGGCTATATCAAGTTGCAACAAAGCGCTGATATTTCCGCGCCGGTAAATCATGTCACTGTCCAAATACAGGATGCGCCGGTAATCTGCCTGCAAGGTTGCCGGGGCAATGATACGCTGATAGGCGGCAAGGGTGATTTTTTTGCTGGTCGCCAGGGAGGCCCAACTGGCGGGCATGTCAAATTGTAAAACCCTCAGGCCATGTTTCTTGACAAGGGTGCATGCCGGCAGGTCCTCATGGGACATGATGCAAATATCAAACTGCCGGTTGGGATGAGCCTGCGCAATCTGGTCGGCAAGCAATGTGGCATAGGGAAAATATTTTGCGTCACAGGCCATAAGTACGGCAGAATCGTGCCGTGCTTTGCTGCTTGCCTGAACAATAAGGTCGCTGTTTTTTTGAGCTTCCACATTCCACCTCGTTTATTTTTTATGGCGCAGATACGAGAGTTTTGATTACCTTATCAATGTATTACACCATCCCTGCAAAGCGAGTCGGGATGCGTATAACCGGCGCGCCGGGCATTTGCGCCGGTTTGTTCAGCGCATAGAGCGGTCGGCGGCGCGTCTGATAGCGTCTGGCTTTGGCAAACATCGCGTCACCGTCCAGTGGGCTGGCATTGCTGATGATGCCAAATAGGGCTTCGCGCCGCTCCAGATGCCCGGCCCAGCCAGTTGCCAGCCGGTCCTTGTCCAGAATCTTGCCGGTGGCCAGTTGATAATCCACCATGCCAAAATGAAACAGGTACAGGTTCGGGTCAATCTGAAAATTGCGGCCCTTGATGCGGTGCATGCCAGAGCCCCAGGTGAGCGGGCGAAAGGCAACCACGGGTTTGGTATAACGTGATGACAGGTGGGCGAAAGCGCGTTGGTCAAGAAAAGGCTGCGCCGGGTCCAGCGGGGCTTCTTCAGTCAGGTGTTGGCCCACATCCAGCCCCAGCCCTGAAACCGAGCTGCCGGCTTTGATTTGTAAGAGATAGGCGGCCAGTTCCAGCCCGGTATTGGGATCAACCAGCAAGAATTCATCAACGTCCGTGGCCAGCAGGATGTCAAAATAGGGCCATAGCCCGCGCGCCAGATAAGACATGGTGCGGGCCCGCCTGCGCATGGCCGGAGCACGCTTCAACGGCTGGTGCGGCAGGTGGATGAAATTGACCTGATCGGCCCCGGCACAATCAGGGCGCGGCTGGTCGTGGCCATCGAGAAAAACATAGAGGTTGCGATGCCCGAACGCCGCCCCATAATGGGCGATCCACCTAGGCAGGAACAGGGCGTCGTTTCTGACCGTGGTTATGGCGGCAATGCGTTTGGTCATATCAGCTTTCATCCCGCCATTGGTTGACGATCGGGTAGCGCCGGTCAAGCCAGAAGCTGCGCCGTGTCAGGCGCGGGCCGGGGGCCGATTGGAAGCGCTTGTATTCACTTATGAAAATCAGGTGTTCAATCTTTTTTATCATGGCGCGGTCATACCCTTCTGCCACCAGTTCTGCAACCGAGGCCTCGCGGTCAATCAACCCGTCAAGAATAGCGTCCAGCAGCTCGTAAGGTGGCAGACTATCTTGGTCCTTCTGACCCTCGCGCAGCTCAGCACTTGGCGGCTTGTCAATGATGCGGGGCGGGATTACCTCGCCCGCGGGGCCTTGCATCCAAGCGGGCCGATGGTTGGCGTTGCGCCAGCGACAGATCTCAAAAACCCGTGTTTTATACAGGTCTTTCAGCGGGTTATATCCGCCTGCCATATCGCCGTAAATGGTGGCATAGCCCACGGCAACTTCGCTTTTATTGCCGGTGGTCAGTAGCATTTCGCCAAATTTGTTGCTCATGGCCATCAGCAGCAAGCCGCGCAGGCGCGACTGGATGTTTTCCTCCGTCACATCCGGGGCCATGCCCTCAAACAACGGGGCAAGTGCTTCGGTTACGGCGGCGCGGGGGCCGGATATGGGCAGATAATCATAGGCGCAGCCAAGGGTTTCTGCGACCGTGCGGGCATCATTCA
>CAYNXK010000179.1:0-4821 GCA_964401125.1 uncultured Aliiroseovarius sp. | reverse complement strand
GCCCGCTACATAAACCATGCCGGCCCCGGCCCCGCCGCCGGTAAAGCCAATATCGGTCATCAAAGCCTCGCCCGGCCCGTTCACCACACAGCCGATGATCGACAGGCTGAGAGGCGTGTGAATATGCGCCAGCCGCGTCTCCAACTCGGCCACGACCTTGATCACGTCAAAACCCTGACGGGCGCAGCTTGGGCAGGAGATAATGTTGATGCCCCGGTGGCGCAGGCCAAGGGATTTGAGAATTTCAAAGCCCACCCGCACCTCTTCAACCGGATCTGCCGACAGGCTCACCCGGATCGTATCGCCAATACCGGACCAAAGCAGGTTGCTCAGGCCAATGGCACTTTTGATGGTGCCCGAGACCAGCCCACCGGCCTCGGTGATGCCCAGATGCAAAGGGGCATCGGTGGCATCGGCAAGGGCGCGGTAAGCCGCTGCCGTCAGAAACACGTCAGAGGCTTTAACGCTGATCTTGTATTCCTGAAAATCATTGTCCTCCAGCAGGCGGATATGATCCAGCGCGCTTTCCACCATAGCCTCCGGGCAAGGCTCGGCATACTTCTCCAACAGGTGCCTCTCCAGAGAGCCAGCATTCACCCCAATGCGAATTGCACAGCCATTGTCCTTGGCTGCCTGTACCACCTCGCGCACTCTAAGCGCATTGCCGATATTGCCCGGATTGATGCGCAAACAGGCAGCCCCGGCCTCGGCCGCCTCAATGGCACGCTTATAGTGAAAGTGGATATCGGCAACAATCGGCACCGGGCTCTCGGCCACAATCTCACGCAATGCCTGCGTTGAGGCCGCATCAGGCGTAGAAATACGCACAATATCAACTCCGGCCTCCACCGCTTCCATAACCTGCGCCAAAGTTGCCTTCACATCTGTTGTATCTGTGTTGGTCATGGTCTGCACCGCAATTGGTGCATCCCCCCCGACAGGCACATTACCCACCATTATCTGGCGTGACTTACGCCTGGCAATGTTTCGCCACGGGCGAATTGGATTGTGGGACATGAGGCGGGCCTTTCGCCAGGGAATATCATCAAACCATTACCGCCAGACCAGTCCGGCAACAAGACTTTCGGCTTCATCTTGGTAAAAATACTCCCGCCGGAGGCCTAAAATCGCCGCAAAGCGGCCCTGCTCATGCCACCAGAAGTGATTACTGCTCCAAAAGGATCTCGGCCACAAAGGTAGCCAAATCTGCATCAGTGCCAAGCTTGGCAGGGCTGAAAGTTCTCGCCAGCGCCGTCGCTGACAGCTCAATATTGCTCACAACAGATGGCCCGTCACCCGCCGGGCCAAAGGCCGTACCGTTCACAGCAAAATAAACGGACCCGGCATTGCCCGTGCGTAACAGCGGCGGAAATTCAGTGGCAGGCAGCACATATTGCTCTCCAGCCGCAAGGATTTTCTCAAAAATAACGGTGCCATCAGCACTTTGCACCCGCACCCAAGAAGGGCGCACGGCAAAAATCATGACCTCTGGCGCATCCGCACCCAACACCTGCACCGGGCCTTCTTCACGCGCCTCGGCAACGGCCGCATTGACCAACAAGGTCAAATCATCCTGCCCAGTAGCGCCAAATTGTGGTGCATCAGGGGAAAATTCCGTACCAAACCCGGCGCCAAACCCAGCCTGAGCCAAGGCACCGACTTCGCGCGGGTCAAGCGTAGAAATAGGGCCGTCACGCGCCACCATAATTGGTACATCCAGCGCCTGCGGGCGGTAAAGCCGGTCCAGCGCCTCCAGTGAAGGCGGCGTGTTCAACCCCGCCCCGCCAGTCACCTCAGCAACCGTAGCACTGGCAGCCGAGAACTCCTCAAGATTGGCCAGCACACTGGCACTTTGTTCGACCGGGGCAAAATCCACCTGCTGAATTTCGTGCAAAACCGACCAGCCACCAAAGCCGATCACCCCGATCAGCGTGACAAGGGCAGCTACGGAACCCAGCGCGCCCAACTCAATGCCCGCGAAGATACTTTCGCCCTGCGGCACAAAACTGGCATTGGGGTTTGACAGCGGGTCACCGGTGAAAGCCTTGCGGGCAGGCTTGGCAGGCGAGGCTTGGCCCGACAATCCATGGGCTACGGAAAAGCCTGATTCGGTGCAAAATGTCTGGTAGGCCCATTCAGGATCAAGCCCAAGATAACGCGCATAGGAACGCACGTAACCGGCAATGAAACCTGGAGTGCCAAAGGCCGAGGGATCGGCGTTTTCAATGGCCGCAATATAGGTGGCTTTGATCTTCAGTTCACGCTGCACATCAAGCAGGGATTTACCAAGAGTCGCACGTTCACCACGCATCAGGTCGCCCAAACGCATCTCGAAATCGTCAAAGCCTGCCAGCCCTGCCTCCTTCGTAATAGGGGGTGTGCGCCACCTCCAGATCATGCCTTGCCCTGCCCCATGCCTGCGCGCCTTTTACTCAAAATATACGCGATTCGCTGTATGTTAACCGTATCTTAACGGAAGAGTAACACAAACCAGCAACAGATGCACGCAGGTGTTACGACTCAGGCGGAAAGCTCGGCGCGATTTAGCTCACATTGCGACCACAGATTATCCATCGCCTGTACCAGCTTGTCCATCTCATCCGGGCCATGCACCGGCGACGGCGTAAAGCGCAGCCTTTCAGTGCCGCGCGGCACTGTCGGAAAATTGATAGGCTGCACGTAAATGCCAAACTGCTCCAGAAGCATATCGCTCAGCGCCTTGGTATGCACGGGATCCCCAACCATAACCGGCACGATATGGCTGCCATGGTCTATCACCGGCAAGCCCATCCCCTTCAGGCGCAACTTTAAAATTGCCGCTTGCGTCTGTTGGCTGTCACGCCGGGGCTGATCCGTCTTCAAGTGCCGTACAGAAGCGGCCGCACCCGCAGCAATGGCTGGCGGCAGTGACGTAGTAAAGATGAAGCCCGGCGCGTAAGACCTTATGGCATCACACATTTTTTCAGATGCCGCAATGTATCCGCCCATCACACCGTAAGCTTTACCAAGGGTGCCGTTGATAATATCCAAGCGCCCCATCAGCCCGTCTCGCTCGGCCACACCAGCCCCGCGTGAGCCGTACATGCCTACCGCATGCACCTCGTCAATATAGGTCAGGGCGCCGAATTCATCAGCCAGATCGCAAATTTCTTCAATGGGGCCAAAGTCACCATCCATGGAATAAATGCTCTCAAAGGCAATCAGCTTGGGGACGTTCGGGTCATCGGCCTCCAGCAATTCGCGCAGATGCGCGACATCATTATGGCGAAAAATCCGCTTGGCACCGCCATTGCGGCGCACACCTTCAATCATCGAAGCATGGTTCAGCGCATCGGAATAAATGATCAGGCCATCAAACAGACGCGGCAGGGTTGAAAGCGTGGCATCATTGGCAATATAGGCTGAGGTAAATACAAGCGCCGCTTCCTTGCGGTGCAGATCAGCCAACTCAGCTTCAAGCTGCTTGTGGTAAATCGTGGTGCCGGAAATATTGCGGGTGCCACCAGAGCCTGCCCCGGTTGCATCAATGGCCTTATGCATGGCATCCAGCACAACCGGGTGCTGGCCCATGCCAAGGTAATCATTACCACACCAAACCGTAACCGGCACCTCAAGGCCATCGGGCTTCAGCCATGTAGCATGTGGGAACTGGCCGCGCTTGCGCTCAATATCAATGAAGGTACGGTAGCGCCCCTCCTCATGCAGCCTGCCAAGTGCCGCATCCAGTTGTTCCGTATAATTCAAGCCATTTCCCCTGATTCCCTGACTTCCGAGATTCGTGCATCTCTGTGCATCCTAGCCTCTATCGCCCGGCGCTTATATCCCATATTCGTTAATACGCATACTGTATATCTGGAATCGTTCTGATACATCTTGCCGCGCCTGCCATTGATATGGGTCAAACTCTGCCAGAAACTTGCTTATTCAGCAGCGATACCTATTTTGCAATCTTCTACCCCACTGACAGCAGCCTTTTCATTGCAGCGCTCCCGTGCTGCCACATCCGCCCCAACGCCTTTGGCAATAACCCAGGCACCGGTTGTGGCCGAAAATGCCAGAAACTTCGGGCCGTCACCATCGCGCCAATTATCATGGAACATCTCTGTTGCCGCCTGACTGAGGGTGAAATCACGGGGCTTGTAGCCTTTGGGCAGAATCAACGCGACCACAATACAGGCTGGGCCATCAAGTGCGTCACAGCCGGCCTTGGCTGTGGCAGCGGCGGCCTCCGGGTTATGCAACTTTGCCGAAATCGACATGACCTTGTCCAAATTCTCAAAACTGACCACCTGATCCGGCATGATCGCAATTGCACCGTAATATTCAAATGAAAGCCCGCTTGCAGTTAGTGCTTTCACTGCCTGTCGCGAGCTGAGCACTGCGATAATCTGCTCAACACTGGTTAACACTTCCGGCTTGACCGGCAGTTTCTCCAGCATCTGAATGTTGAATTTTGTGCCCTTGAAAAGCGTATTTCTAGCTTCTTTTTCGCTCAAGGGCGCGCTGAATGCCACAGAGACACTTGCCGAAACACTTGCCGCCATCAGCAGCCCTGCCATCAAACCTGCTACCAGCCGCTGCATCGTTATCTCCTTGCTATTTTGCACCAGCGTAACGCGCCTATCCGCCCGGGACCAGAGGTGACGCATAATAAACAGTCGCGCCCGGCATTCTAAAGCATTTGCGTCTCATCGGCACACAAATCAGATACGAAGCGTTTTACCCAAGTGTAGCAGCCCACTTCCATAACCGGATATGGCAAGATTTTTTCCGGTTTTCCGGTTTTCCGGTTTTCCGGTTTTCCGGTTTTCCGGTTTTCCG
>CAYNXK010000178.1:0-4830 GCA_964401125.1 uncultured Aliiroseovarius sp. | reverse complement strand
GCATGACCATGAGCGCCAAGAAAGACGGCTTTGCCAATATCGGCGGCTGGCTGGCCTTGAATGATGATGCTTTGGCCGAAACCGCCCGTGGCCACCTGATCCGCACCGAGGGTTTTCCGACCTATGGCGGCATGTCGGGGCGCGACCTTGAAGCGCTGGCCCAGGGGCTGAGCGAGATCGTTGACGAAGATTATCTGCGCTACCGCATCCGCACCAACGCCTATATTGTCGAGCGGCTGGACGCCCTTGGCATCCCCGTGGTCAAACCCGCCGGGGGCCACGCGGTGTTCATTGACGCGCGCGCCTGGCTGGCGCATATTCCACCGCTGGAATTTCCCGGTCAGGCCGTGGCCGTGGCTTTGTATGAGATCGGCGGCATCAGATCTTGCGAGATTGGCAGCGTCATGTTTGGTCGCCAGCCTGACGGCAGCGAAAAGCCCGCCGCCATGGAATTGGTGCGCCTGGCCATGCCACGCCGCACCTATACGCAAAGCCACGCCGATTATATTGTCGAGTGCTTTGAAGAGCTGGCCGGGGTGGCAGACAAGCTCAAAGGCTACCGTATCAGCCAGGAGCCAGCCCTAATGCGTCACTTTACCTGTCGCTTTGAACCTATTGAATAAAAAGAAAAACCCGCCACTCAAAGCTGGGTGGCGGGTTTGTTTTTCATCTGGAGAGTCAGAATCACATTCTTGAAGCGACGTTTTCCCAGTTCACCAGATTATCGAGGAAGTTGCTCAGATAGACCGGGCGTTTGTTGCGGAAATCAATGTAATAGCTGTGCTCCCAGACATCGCAGCCCAGCAGGGCTATCTGACCAAAGCACAGCGGGTTCACGCCGTTTTCAGTTTTGGTCACTTTCAGGCTGCCATCGGTATCCTTCACCAGCCAGCACCAGCCAGCACCAAACTGCCCGGCTCCGGCGGTGGAAAACTGCGCCTTGAATGCGTCAACCGAGCCAAAGCTCTCAACCAAAGCCGCCTCAAGCACGCCGGGCATGGCAGCGCCATCTGGCCCCATCATCTGCCAGAACTGCATGTGGTTCCAGTGTTGCGAAGCATTGTTGAAAATGCCGTTCTGCGCCACCGTTCCAGCATCATAAGTGCCGGTAATGATGTCCTTAAGCGATTTGCCTTCCCACTCGGTGCCGGCAATCAGCTTGTTGCCATTCACCACGTAAGCATTGTGGTGCAGGTCATGGTGGTATTCCATGGTTTCCTGCGACATGCCGCGGGCGGCCAGCGCATCATGGGCATAAGGTAGGTCGGGAAGTTCAAAAGCCATGTCAGGCCTCCTGTTCATGCGGTTTCACTGGCCCTGTTGATGGGCCGCGCCGGGGGGGCAGGTCAAGGGCCGGGGGCAAAAAACGTGCCCGCCCCACCATACCCCCGCGTTTACCGGCTTATTTTACCGGCTTATTTTACCGTGCAACTTCCACTGCCGCGAAACGAATTCCTGAAGCCCAGAGGCTTTGCCGTCACAATAACGGTGTTGCTACCAGCGCGAATAGTGGCCACGAAGTTAAAGGAGGTGGTGAATTGCAAATTATCCGTACCTTTGGCACCAAAGTCATCCAACTCCCACTTGAAGGTCACGCGCTTGTTGTTTTGCACGTCAAGCCGGCCGGCAATCGGCTCACCATAGAAGCGCTGGATAATGGTATCCCATACGGATACCGCCCCCGTTGCTTCATCATGCTCGATGATCAATTCGCTGGGAACCCAGGACCGTTCCGACCTCTGGCTGATCTGGCAAGTATAGGTCTTGGCCGAAGCTTCCACCGCAAAGGTCACCGCAAGGCCCACAAGCCCGGCACGGATAAGATTATTCATCTGATGTTCACTCCCCAAGTAGATTTCCGCAAATAGCAAAAAATCGATAAATTCAACCATTACAGAGTCATACAGAGGCATACAGACGAGTACAAGCGAGATTTTGTTCATCCGTCAGGGCTGCCTCTCTATCATATTCCAGCGCTGGCCCGTGGTTTTGGCTGCTGGCTGTCAGCGCGTCATGGCCCAGTTACCTGCTCATATGCCTCCCTGCCCCATCATCTTGGCACAAATACTCCGGGGGTGGTTGGGAATGCCTGCATTTCCAACCTTGGGGGGCTGGCCCCCGACCCGTCGGATTGCGGCGCAATTTGACGGGCAAAATAGCAACGCAAGGCTTGTCATTTTGGCCACATAAGGCCGCCTTCCCTGCCTTTTTAGCCCGCTTGGTATGATTTCCAATAGGCGTAGCAGCACTTGAAGCGTGAATCCCGGCATGCGGCAATCACCTCTGCCGGATACGTGACATTTCTGCCCCTTTTCACCGCCCGACACACAGGGTAGACCTCGCCTGAACAAATGGGGGTACGCATGATTTTCTGGCTGACAATAGCTCTGGTTGCACTGGTCATTGTGGCGATACTGGCGCGCACAATATTGAGGCACAACTCAGACGATGCCCCTTTAGCAGAACAATTTGATATGCAGATATACCGCGACCAGCTTGATGAGGTCGAACGCGATCTTGTGCGCGGCACCATCACAAAAGAGGAAGCCGAACGCACCCGCGTTGAAGTCTCACGCCGCCTGCTTTTGGCAGACCGTGCAGCCAAAACCGCAAAGACCCAAAAAACCGCGCCAAATTCCGCGACATATACCGCCATCATATTCAGTACCCTCATGGTAATCGGCGGGGGCTTTGTGGCTTATGACATGCTTGGCGTAAATGTACCGGGCAAGGCCCTCTATGCCGACATGCCGCTTTCCAGCCGTATTGCGGCAGCGGATGAACGGCGCGAAACCCGCGCTTCGCAAGCTGAAATTGAGGCAAAACTACCGCTCTGGTCCGGCCCGCCCGCCAACGCCCCTCAGGATTATGTCGAGCAAATCGCAAAATTGCGCAGTGCCGTTGCCGGCAATCTGGAAGACCTTCAGGGCCAGGAGCTTTTATCAATCCATGAGGCACGGCTGGGCAATTATGTGGCAGCACACAAAGCAATGTCACGTGTTATTGCGCTCAAAGGCGCAGAGGCAACCGCCGAAGACTTCTCTCAATATGCTGATATTCTTATCCTTTCAGCAAATGGCGAAGTCTCACCCGAGGCTGAAAGCGCATTGCGCCAAGCCCTGCGCCGAGACCCCCAAAATAAGGTGGCGCGTTACTATTCTGGCCTGATGTATGCCCAGATCGGGCGGCCTGACAGGGCTTTCCGCCTCTGGCATGACCTGCTGCATGAAGGCCCGGCCGATGCCCTGTGGATGCCCCCCGTGCGCGCCCAGATCGGCCGCTTGGCAGCCATGGCCGGGGTTGATTATATTTTACCGGAACTTGTGGTCCCCGCGCCGTTCTCTCTTGGTAGCGCGCTGGCCGGACCCAGCGCCGAGGATATGGCCGCCGCCGCAGATATGAGCGCCGAAGACCGCGCCGTGATGATTGATGGCATGGTCGCGCAACTGTCGGCACGGCTGGCCAACGAAGGGGGCACCGTTACAGAATGGGTGCAACTCATTGGTGCACTGACCAGCCTTGGCCAAGTCAATCGTGCAGCTGCCGTATGGGAAGAAGCCCAGATTGTCTTTGAGCGCGATACGGCTGCTTTGGTGCGAATCCGCAGCGCCATGCGGGCCGGATTGCCGCTTTTGAAGCCGCAAGGTTCCCCAGAACAAACCACCTCTTCCGAAGCTTATCGCATGCGTGAAATTGACAACCTGGCCACCAACCTTTCCGACCGGCTGGCCACTTCGGGCGGACCCCCCGAAATCTGGGTGCAACTGATTACCGCCCTGACTGACCTTGGCGAGACAAGCAAGGCTCAAGCCGCCTGGTCTGAAGCGCAAAAAACCTTTGCTGAACAGCCGGAAAACCTGGAAATAGTGCGCGCCGCCGTGCAAGCACTTGGGCTGGCCGAGTGATCTGCAACGAGATCGAAGACTTTGCCACCCGGCTGGCCCCCGGACAGGCGCTAGCCGGGCTTGACCTTGGCAGCCAAACTATCGGCGTGGCAGTTTCTGACCGACTCAGGCAGGTGGCAAGCCCGCTGGAAACTATCAAACGGCGCAAATTCGGCCTTGACGCAGCACGCCTGCTGGAAATTGCCACGGCGCGCTCCCTTGGCGGCTTTATCCTTGGCCTGCCGCTCAACATGAATGGCAGCGAGGGTGCGCGCTGCCAATCGACCCGGGCTTTCGGGCGCAACCTCAGCCACCTCACTGACCTGCCCATCACCTTTTGGGACGAGCGCCTGTCAACTATTGCCGCCGAGCGCGCCTTGCTTGAAGCCGACACCTCACGCGCCCGCCGGGCCGAAGTAATTGACCATGTGGCAGCGGGCTTCATCCTGCAAGGCGCACTGGACCGGCTCAGAAACCTGCAATGACCACGCCTGTTGGCAATACCAGGCAAGGCCATGAACCTGACAGCCCCTGCATCCAGCTTTGTGTTATGCACCCTGCATCAGGGCTGTGCATGGGCTGCTATCGCAATAGCGCCGAAATTTCCGCCTGGTCCCAGATGAAACCTGCCGCGCGCCTTGCCATCATGGCCAAGCTGCCAGCCCGCGCAGTGTTAATCACCGGCAAACGCCGGGCGGGACGCGGTAAGGCACCCAAACTAGGATAAAGCGCGGCACTTACCCGTCAAATAATTCAGCGCCTTGGGCACTGGTTGGGCACTGGTTGGGCACTGGTTTTTCCAGCTTTATTTTCGGGGCCGGTTTCTTCCAGTGTAAAAATTATCTGGGGGCTGCCCTGGCTGTATAATCCCAGCTTGTGGTGGGTTGGGTCACTCGGCCGCGTCTGCTGCTTCTGCCACCTCAGCCTCAGCCTCAGCCTCAGCTTC
>CAYNXK010000177.1:0-4850 GCA_964401125.1 uncultured Aliiroseovarius sp. | reverse complement strand
AGCATTGTGTTTTCTACCATCGTTACCACCTCGTGTGGTCGACGAAATATCGCTACAAGGTTCTGCAAGGCAATATCTGGCTGCGGCTGCGCGATATTATCCGGCAGGTTTGTGCGCAAATCGGCGTCGATATCCTGCGCGGCGTGCTCTCATCTGACCATGTCCATATGTTTGTATCTGTTCTGCCGAAGCTGGCCGTGAGCGATCTGATGCGGCTTATGAAGGGGCGTTCATCCCACAAGGTGCAGCGCGAATTCCGCAGTTGAAAAAGCGCTACTGGGGGCGGCATTTTTGGGGCAGGGGTATTTTTCAACCACCAACGGCGCAATCACCGAGGGCGTCGTACTTCAGTACCTGAAACAGCATATCCAAAATCCTACCGACGCCAGTCGGTAGTGGTTTAGTTTTCGATACCCAGAATAGCTCGCAAAATATTCAGCACAGGGTCATTATTTTGCTCCGCATTAACGCCGGGTGTGGGGGCTGGTGTGGGTGCAGATGTTGGCGGGGTCGTGGGCGCTGTGTCATGAGATTGTGGCCGGATCATGGGCAAGGGTCGGGCCGGCAGGTCCGCATGTACCCGCTCCATTGCCTGCCGCCATATTTCGGCTGGCAGGCCACCACCTGTGACCCCGGTCAGGGGCCGGTTGTCATCAAATCCCATCCAGACCCCGGCCACATAATCGGCGGTAAAGCCGACAAACCAGGCATCGCGCGCCGCCTGCGTGGTGCCGGTCTTGCCTGCCACCTCGCGCCCCTCCATACGGGCGCGCCCCCCGGTGCCTTCTTCCACTACCTGGCTCATCATGTAGATCAACTGCTCGGCAGCGTGCGGGGTAATCACCCGCTCGCCCACGCCACCTTGCTGCTGCATCAGCGGGACATCATCACCGCGCAGGCGAAGCTCCACCAGCCCGTAAGGCGTGACGGATGAGCCGCCATTCAGGATGCCGGCATAAGCCCCGGTCATCTCAATCAATGTACTTTCTGATGCTCCCAGTGCCAATGCCGGGCCGGAGGCCAGATCAGACTGGAGACCGAACATCCCGGCGATGTTACGCACATTGTCCCGCCCTACGGCCTCGCTCAGCTTTACAGCCGGAATGTTCAGGCTTTTTGCCAGCGCTTCGGTCAGGCTGACCTGTCCGTAATGATTGTTGGTGTAATTGCGCGGACACCACTCGCCGGAGCCTGGGATATTCATGCAAAATGGTGCGTCCTCAATCGTATCGTTGAAAGCGTAGCCTAGGTCCAGCGCCGAGGCAAAAACAAACGGCTTGAAGGCCGATCCTGTCTGGCGGCGGGCTTGGCTTGCCCGATTGAACCCCCCGATCACGCGGGTTTGGCGCCCGCCGACCATGGCTCGCACCGCGCCATCGGCCGACATGATGATAATCGCCGCCTGCGCCTCGCTGCCCTCGCGCACATTGTTCTCGAAAACCCAGCGCATGGCATCTTCGGCAGCGCGCTGGATACCTTGATCCAGCGTGGTGCGGATGGTTACGTCTTCGGTGGTGTCACGGGTCAGAAAATCCGGCCCGGATAACATGATCCAATCGGCAAAATAGCTGCCGGCCCGTGCTGCTGCCGCTTCACTCAGAACCGCCGGGTTGGCCCAGGCGGCCCCGGCCTGCAACTCACTCAGGAAGCCCTGTTCGAGCATCAGTTTGATCACTGTCGCCGCCCGATCCTGGCTGCGTTCAAGGTTGTTGGTGGGGGCAAAGCGCGTGGGCGCTGTCAGTGCGCCGGCCAGCATCGCCGCCTGAGCCGGGCTGACATCCGCCGCTGATACGCCAAAATAACGCTGGCTGGCCGCCTCAAAGCCATGCGCCCCCGAGCCAAGGAAGGCCCGGTTCAGGTAGATGGTCAGAATTTCGTTTTTGGAAAACTTTGCCTCAAGTGCCAGTGCATAGGTTGCCTCTTTGGCCTTGCGCCACAGTGAGCCTCGGCGGCAATCGCGCTCATAGGCGCGCTCACTTTCCCATTTGTCCTGATCAAACGGCACACCAAGGCACAAGAGCTTGGCTACCTGCTGTGTCAAGGTTGAGCCGCCATGCCCCGAAAGCGGGCCACGCCCTTCGCGTATGTTAATGCGTACCGCTGAGGCAATGCCGCGCGGAGACAATCCCCAATGGCTTTTGAAGCGCCTGTCTTCCGTGGCAATAACTGCATTTTTCAGATGTGGCGAGACCGTCTGCGCCGTTACTGCGCCGCCAAACTGGTCGCCCCGCCAGGCAAAAATTTCTCCATTGCGGTCCAGCATGGTGACCGAGCCGCGGGCGCGCACATCCACCAACTCATGTAGCGGCGACAGGGTTGAGTAAAAGTAGAACACTGCCAGCCCAACAATCAACGCCACCACTGCAGAGGCGCGCAGGGCAAAGCGCCAGGTCAGCCTGAATATCCAGCCGACAATCCTCAAGGGGATGCCGATAATCGGGTGCATACGGCGCGCCTGACGCCGCTTTTTGGCCGGGGTCTTGCGGCGGCGTGACTTTGCCGGGCTTTTGGCCGCAGGTTTGGCGCGCGTATAGCGCTTGTCGGCCATAAGGGGCTTGCGCCTTTTGCCTGATCCACTCATCTCACTGCCTGACCGCTCTTATTTTACGCCAACTTAGCGACTCACCGGGCAAATGTAGAGCCTGAAGCTGGCCTGCTTTGGTTATTAATTCGCTCAAAAAACAGGCATGTCTTATTTTTTAAGCGGAATTTTTGATAAATTTGGCCTTTTACCTATGTTTTCCACCCTACTTTTCTTGCTCACTCCCCCAGCCCCCGGCTTTCTGGCGCAATAAATTCATGCGGCGGGGTCGCAGCATCGTAAGGGGAACAACGTGAAACTGATCATTGCAACGATCAAACCGTTCAAGCTGGAAGAGGTCCGCGAAGCGCTGACAGCTATCGGCATACGCGGCATGATGGTGACGGAAATAAAGGGCTTTGGCACCCAGGCGGGCCACACAGAAATTTATCGTGGTGCCGAATATGCGGTGAATTTTCTGCCCAAGGTGAAACTTGAAATCGTGGTGGCTGCGGATATGGCCGAGCAGGTGATTGAGACCATCGCCAGTACCGCCAATACCGGCAAGATTGGTGATGGCAAGATATTTACGCTGGATGTGGAAAGCGCTTTGCGCGTGCGCACCGGTGAAACTGATAGCGACGCAATATAGTGCGCCAGACAAAGGGATATACGACATGCAACTGAAAAAACTTCTCTCGATGACGGCCATGGCTGCGGCCCTGCCCGTTATGGCCCTGGCCCAGGATGTGACAGCCGCCACACCAGCCGGTGTCACCGCCGAACACACCCAGTTCATCCTGACCTCGGTGCTGTTTTTGCTCGGCGGCTTTCTGGTGTTCTGGATGGCGGCGGGCTTTGCCATGCTTGAAGCCGGCCTCGTGCGCTCCAAGAACGTCACCATGCAGTTGACCAAGAACATCGCGTTGTTCTCGATTGCCGCCATCATGTACTGGCTATCAGGCTACGGCATCATGTATCCTGGCGACTGGCTGATTGAGGGCTGGTTGGGGCCGATCTTTGCGGTGACCTCGCTTGACCCGGTGGCTGTGGCCGCCGAGGCTGTCGATTTGAGCTATGCTTCGGGCGCGTCAGATTTCTTCTTTCAGTTGATGTTCTGCGCCACCACCGCCTCGATCGTTTCGGGTGCTTTGGCCGAGCGCGTCAAGCTGTGGCCCTTCCTGGCTTTCGTTGTGGTGCTGACTGGCTTCATCTACCCTATTTCGGCTTCCTGGCAGTGGGGCGGCGGCTGGCTGTCGGAAATCGGCTTTTCCGATTTTGCCGGATCAACACTGGTACACGCGGCAGGCGGCTTTGCAGCCCTCGCCGGCGCCATCATCCTTGGCCCGCGCCTTGGCAAATACAAAGATGGCCGTGTGGTGCCAATGCCCGGCTCCAACCTGGCGCTGGCCACTTTGGGTACCTTCATCCTGTGGCTCGGCTGGTTTGGCTTTAACGGCGGCTCGCAACTGGCCATGGGTACAATAAGCGATGTCTCGGACGTGGCGCGCATATTTGCCAACACCAACATGGCGGCGGCATCCGGTGCCCTCGCCGCAATGGTGTTAACCCAGCTCCTGTATAAGAAGGTTGACCTGACTATAGTGCTGAACGGTGCGCTGGCCGGGCTGGTCTCGATCACTGCCGAGCCTCTGACGCCCAGCCTGTTTCAGACGCTGATCATCGGCGGTGTTGGTGGTGTGATCGTGGTCTTTGCAATCCCCCTCCTTGACAAGCTGAAAATTGACGATGTGGTCGGCGCCATTCCGGTACACTTGCTTGCTGGTTTCTGGGGCACGATGATTGTGGTCTGGACCAACACAGAGACGAATATTGTTGCTCAAATCACTGGCTTTGCGGCCATCGGCGGCTTTGTTTTTGTGGTCAGCTTTGTATTCTTTTATATCATCAAATTGATCATCGGCCTGCGCGTCAGCGAAGAGGAAGAGATCAATGGGCTGGACATGGCAGAGATGGGCATGGAAGCCTACCCCGAGTTCACCAACGGCTAAGGCCAAACAATACCTATACGCAGGAAAAGCCCAGGCCCTTACGCTTGGGCTTTTTCATTTGCCCGACAACAGCGACCGATTTAGGTTCTGTCGCAAAGTTTCGCGCTGTTTCAGTATCGCCTTGAATCTACCATATGTTTGTCAAAACCCCAAGCAGGACACCCTAAATATGAGCATTGATTTCAAAGGCAGCCAACATCCAAAAGACGTGATCCTGTACGCGGTGTTTAGGTTGACCATGCGACGCTAAACAGCCTCCTCTCGGGCAACGGGGTTG
Organism: uncultured Aliiroseovarius sp.; assembly: GCA_964401125.1. Taxonomy (GTDB): domain Bacteria; phylum Pseudomonadota; class Alphaproteobacteria; order Rhodobacterales; family Rhodobacteraceae; genus JAAEUB01. Next base: position 40 of record CAYNXK010000177.1, on the reverse strand, counting down.
TGAAATATTCGCCCGACATTGCCAAAGCGGCACAGATGGG
>CAYNXK010000176.1:264-4927 GCA_964401125.1 uncultured Aliiroseovarius sp. | reverse complement strand
TGCGCGCTCCAGCTCGGCCAGCAAAAGCTTGGCGGCAAAGCCCTCGGGGGCCCCGGAAAGCGTGATATGGTTTTGTGCTGACATAAAAGTACGCGCCCTAACCGCCCAACACGCCGATGGTCATGTTCTGGTACATGCCCCAAAGGGCAGTGACAAAAATAGCAACCATACCAATCACCTGCGTAATTATACGATGGTGCCCCAGGCGGCGGCGCAACAGCTTGCCGCTCAGCCCCCTATCGCGGATCACCCGCGCTGAATTTATCGACAAAAGCCCGATCAGTGACATGGGGAAAACCAGCAAAACCACTGCCTGAGCAAACTCGACGTTGTACCAGAAGGCCAAAATGATCAGCGAGGTCAGCGCCGCCGAGATCAGCGCGATCAGCCACAGGCCTGAAACCCCGGAAATATACAATATCCGGTTGCTGTTGATGCGCACCAGATGCTCAAGGTCTTCTACGGCCTCACCGCCTTTTCGCCCGGCGCGCTGCACCAGATCCCACGGCACCCCCAGCACCCAATGGCTGGTGGTGGACCAGACCACGGCCACGGCAATCCAATACCACAGATTTGAGAATGACCGCATATCAATCAATTCAAAAACGGTAGCATACCAGTCCAAGGCGGGCCTCACTCTTGCTCGAATTATTGCACATGGCAGCCAGAATGCCACCTCTGCGCGCTTGCTAGCCCTTGATGGTGAGCTTGTCACGTGTAATCATGGAAGTTCAGCCATGGAATGCGCTTATGCCCCAAAACCAAGCCCCCTTCCCCGCCAGCCGCTTTCGCCGCAACAGGGCCACACCGGCCCGCCGTGCCATGGTGCGCGAAACCCGGCTTTCGCCTGAAAACCTGATTTGGCCGCTTTTTGTCATGGAGGGCCATAATGAGCGGGCCGAAATTGCCTCGATGCCCGGCGTGGCCCGCCTGAGCATTGACCTTGTGGTGCAATCCGCCCGTGAAGCCTTGGCGCTGGGTATCCCGGCAATTTGTCTGTTTCCCTATGTGGAGCCGCAGCTGAAAACCGCTACCTGCGAAGAGGCCTGGAGCCCGGACAACTTGTCAAACCGTGCTGTGCAGGCCGTAAAGCAGGCAGTGCCGGAGATCGTGGTCATGAGCGATGTGGCGCTCGACCCTTACAGCGACAGTGGCCATGACGGCATTATGCGGGCAGGCGAGGTTGTCAATGACGAGACCGTTGCGGCGCTGGTAAAAATGGCGCTGGCACAGGCGCAGGCCGGGGCTGATGTTTTAGGCCCGTCTGATATGATGGACGGGCGTATCGGGGCCATTCGTGGCGCCCTTGAGGCCGAGGGCCACCACAACACCGCCATCATGTCCTATGCCGCCAAATATGCCAGCGCCTTTTACGGCCCCTTCCGAGATGCTGTTGGGGCAGCCGGGGCTTTGAAGGGCGACAAGAAGAGCTATCAGATGGACCCGGCCAACAGCAACGAGGCCCTGCGCATGATCGAGCGTGATCTTAGTGAAGGGGCCGATATGGTCATGGTCAAACCGGGCATGGCCTATCTTGACATTTGCAGCCGGGTGAAAGAGCGCTTTGCCGTGCCAACCTTCGCCTATCAGGTTTCAGGCGAATACGCGATGTTGATGGCGGCATCTCAAAACGGCTGGCTAGATGGTGATGCGGTGATGCTGGAAAGCCTGCTGGCCTTCAGGCGTGCCGGCTGTGACGGGGTACTGACCTATTTTGCCCCGCGCGCGGCAAAGTTGCTGGCTGAGGGCTAAAAGATTTCAAGCCTGCGGCGCGAGTATTTTTGCCAAGATGAAGGCTGGAAGAAGCGGTTGGCCGGGTTTTTGGGCAAATTTCTGCCCGGCATTTTCAAGAAAGAGTGACAGCGAGCGTGGCTTCGCCTATGTTTGGTGTCAGATACGGGCAGTAAAATAATAGCCCGGTGGTTTGGGGCAACGTCCACATGCACAAACATGCGGGCATAATAGGCAAAGGCAGTCAAATGAGCAGGCTATCCAGAAGAAGTTTCATGATAAGTGTTGGCGGGGCGGGCTTTGTTCTGGCCGGTTGTGCCAATGGCATCGGGTCACGCGGTGGCGAGACGATTGACGCGCGGGTTGATACCACGCTTGAGCATTTGTTCATGCATTATCCCGGCACCCAGGAGTTAAGCCAGAAGGCTGCGGGCATGCTGGTCATGCCGCTGGTGACCGAGGCCGGGTTTGGCATTGGCGGCTCGTTCGGGCGTGGGGCATTGCGGGTTGGCGGCACGACGGTTGATTTTTACAGCCAGACCAGGGCCAGCATTGGCTTTCAGATAGGCGCGCAGCAATTTGCCCATGTATTGTTTTTCATGACCGAAGACGCTTTGCAGGCATTTCGCACTTCACCGGGCTGGGTTGCCGGGGCCAATGTTAAATATGCCGTCTCGAACAGGGGAGAACGCATTGCTGCCGATACAATTACGGCAACAACGCCGGTGGTGGCCGTGGTCTTTGGACAGGCCGGATTGATTATTGGCGCAACACTTGAGGGCACCAAATACACCCGGATCATCGCCTGAGTCTGACATTGTATTGGTGGTGCAAAACGGCTAAGCACAGCGGCACTTGAAAACAGGTGATGGCAGCATGGCAGTTTTTTTCCGATGGTTGGTCCGGGTCTTTACGGCCCTGAGCGTTGCAGCATTGCTAGCGCTGTTGGCGGTCTATTACCTGGCGGTGCGCTCACTACCAGAATATGATGTAACGCGAGTTCTGCCCGGTGTTACCACGCCGGTCGAGATCGTGCGTAACAATAATAATATTCCGCATATTTTTGCCGGCAGCGATGCCGATGTTTTCTTTGGGCTGGGATATGCGCATGCTCAGGACCGCCTGTGGCAGATGATGATGTTGCGCCGTACTGTGCAGGGCCGCCTGAGCGAAATATTTGGGCAGAACACAGTTTTGATTGATGAGTTGATGCGCCGGCTTGACCTATACAACCTGGCGCAAAAGGCGGTGCCGGTGCAGGATGAGCAGACCCGTATTGCCCTGGCCTCCTATGCTGCCGGGGTCAATGCTTGGCTTGCCCGCATAAACGACGAAGCTCTTGGCCGGGGCGCGCCAGAGTTGTTTTTGTTTTCCAATGACATAGCGCCTTGGAGACCTGCCGATTCCATTGCCATCCTGAAGCTGATGGGGGTGCAATTATCAGGGCATATGGCCGAGGAAGTGCTGCGAGCGCAGGTCTCGCTTGCCCTGCCAGATGCGGGGCGCATAATTGACATCATGCCTGACGCGCCGGGCAGCGGGCTGGCAGCCTTGCCGGAATATGCTGCCCTGTTTGAGGGCTGGAATGACCTGCCGCAATTTGCTGCCCTAATGCCCTCTGTCACCCCACTACCCGCCCCCGACCCACTTTCTCCTTTCGCGCCACGTGGGCTGGCCGGGGCCTCAAATGCCTGGGCTGCCGCCCCTGCCCGCTCGGCCGCCGGCGGCACACTTTTGGCCAATGACCCGCATCTGGGATTCAGCGCCCCAACCATTTGGTATCTGGCCCGGCTTGAGCTGGAAAGCGGTGGTGTCATTGGCGGCGGCATCCCCGGCATACCTGCTCTTTTGGTCGGGCGCAGCGCTGATTTTGGCTGGGGGCTGACCTCGTCTTATCTGGATGATCAGGACCTCTATATTGAGCGCCTCAACCCGGATAACCCGGCCGAGGTGCTAACCCCGGCTGGCTTTCGCCAAATGCGAAGCCGCCCTTCGATCCTGCAAATCAAGGATGCCGCCCCGGTAACGCTGAATTTGCAATGGACCGAAAACGGCCCGGTTCTGCCCGGCCATCACTATAATATCGCCTCAATCACCCCGCCCGGCCATGTGGTTTCGCTGGCCTGGACCCTGCTGACTGCCAATGACCGCTCCATGTCGGCGGCAATGCAGCTGATGCGAGCGGGCAGTGTTGCCGAGGGGCTGGCGGCCGGGCAGCATTTTGTGGCACCCAGCCAGAACGTCACCATGGTTGACCGTGACACCATTGCGCTGAAAACTATTGGCACCATGCCGCGCCGCCATGCGGGGCATCAAAGCCAAGGCCGCATGCCCAGCCCCGGCTGGCTGGAGGTCAACCGGTGGCAGGGCGCGGAAAACTATGCTGCCAACCCTGAATTTGTCGCCCCCGCCGGCGGTATTGTCGGCAATAGCAACAACAAGTTGCTGGAGCGGCCTTTTCCCCTGCATGTAAGCCATTACTGGGGCGACACCCAGCGGGTGCAGCGCTGGCAGCGACTGATGCAGGCCCGCGAGGTCCATACCCGTGAAAGCTTTATTGAGGCCCAACTTGATACGGTCAGCGTTACCGCCCGCACTCTGCTGCCGCTGATCGGGGCTGATTTGTGGTTTACCGGCCCGGCCGCCCCGGAAGGCACGCCCGAACGCGCCCGCCAACGCGCACTGAACCTGCTGGCCAACTGGAATGGCGAGATGAACGAGCATATGCCCGAGCCTCTGATCTATTCGGCCTGGCTGCGAGCCTTGCAAACCAGGCTGATCCGCGACGAACTGGGACCATTGGCCAGCGAATTCCGCCATCTTGAACCTTTGTTCGTTGAGCGGGTTTACCGCGATGTGGACGGGGCCTCAATCTGGTGCGATGTGATCCAGTCGGCGCCGGTGGAAACCTGCACCGATATTCCCCGGGACC
>CAYNXK010000176.1:0-250 GCA_964401125.1 uncultured Aliiroseovarius sp. | reverse complement strand
CGCCCTTGATGACGCGCTGTTGTGGATTGCTGAAAACCATGGTGGCACCCAGGAAAGCCTGCGCTGGGGCGATGCGCATCAGGCCATTCATGACCATGCGGTACTGGGCCGGGTGCCGTTTCTCAAGTGGTTCGTCAATATCCGCCAGTCAACATCTGGTGGTGACAACACGCTTATGCGTGGCCGCACGTCAGGGCTGGAGCCGACGCCGTTTCATAATGTGCATGGGGCGGGTTACCGAGGGGTCTAT
>CAYNXK010000175.1:0-4971 GCA_964401125.1 uncultured Aliiroseovarius sp. | reverse complement strand
GGGTTGCCAGCCGCAAAGCTGCGGTGGTGCGTGGTGTGGTGTTTGGTCTTATTCCACTGGCTGATGCACTTACCACCTATGGCTTGTCGGAAGACGAGTTCAATGAGTGGAGAAATGCTGTGGAACACCACGGGGAAGCCGCTTTAAAGACCACATCTTTACAAAAATATAGACAACCATAGGGAGAATTCGCTAAAAGTTCCATTAGGGTAACGAGTAGTTAACCAATTCAGGTCAAATTACTCACAATGGAAATTTAAAGTTAGCGGAGAACCCAAATATGCGCATCCTGTTGGTGGAAGATGACCCAACTACATCTCGTTCAATCGAATTGATGCTGACGCATGCAAATTTGAACGTCTATGCCACCGATCTGGGCGAAGAAGGGATCGACCTCGCAAAATTGTATGATTACGATCTGATATTACTGGACTTGAACCTGCCAGATATGAGCGGCCATGACGTGTTGCGTCAATTGCGCCTTGCACGGGTTGATACACCAATCCTGATCTTGTCCGGCGAGGATGATACCGAAAACAAGGTCAAGGGCTTTGGCTTTGGGGCGGATGATTACATGACTAAACCGTTTCACCGTGAAGAGCTGGTGGCGCGTATCCATGCAATCATTCGGCGCTCCAAGGGGCATTCGCAATCCATCATCAAAACCGGCACCATTGCTGTGAATCTTGATGCCAAAACCGTTGAAGTTGATGGCCGCACCGTGCATCTGACCGGCAAGGAATACCAGATGCTTGAGCTGCTGAGTCTGCGCAAGGGCACTACACTTACCAAAGAAATGTTCCTCAATCACCTATATGGCGGCATGGATGAGCCTGAGCTGAAGATTATTGATGTGTTTATCTGCAAGCTGCGCAAAAAATTGGCCACGGCTACCGGCGGCGAAAACCATATCGAAACAGTCTGGGGGCGAGGTTATGTGTTGCGAGACCCAGACCCGGTTGAACTTGATGCGAAAATGGCAATGGGTGCCTAAACTCCCGCTTTCTTATTAGCTTATATTCCGGTCCAGGTTCCATGCTTGGGCCGGTTTTTTGTATTGTGCCTGTGGACAATGATACTGTGATGAATAACATTTGGTGTCAGGTATCAGGGGACAGATGTGGCAAAAAACAAGACGCAACCCAAACCCGTTAAGGCTTTGAGTAAAACACAGGCAGGCGGAGAAATTACGCGGCTTTCAAAATACGTGTCAGAAGCGAACAAGGCGTATCATCAGGATGATTCTCCAAATATATCTGATGCGGATTATGATTTTGCAAAACAGCGTTTGAGTGAATTGGAGTTGCGGTTTCCCACGCTGAAACTGGATAATAGCCCAACTGAAAAGGTTGGAGCGGCGGCGCGAGAGGGCTTTGGAAAGGTTCAACACTCGGTAAGGATGCTGTCGCTGGGTAATGCTTTTAATGATGCGGATGTGTTGGAATTTGACAAACGTATCAGCGCCTTCCTTGGCTATGAAGCAGGTAAGGCTCTGGATTATACGGCCGAGCCAAAAATTGATGGGTTATCTCTTTCGTTACGCTACGAGCATGGCAAATTGGTACAGGCGGCCACCCGTGGTGATGGCGAGACCGGTGAAAATGTCACCAAAAATGCCCGTACAATTGTTGATATTCCGGCGCAATTGACCGGGGCACCAGATATTTTGGAAGTGCGCGGCGAAGTTTATATGAGCCACGCAGATTTTGCCGTACTGAACCAACGCCAGAAAGATGCCGAAGAAAAATTATTTGCCAACCCTCGTAATGCTGCCGCAGGCTCACTGCGCCAACTCGATGCCAATATCACTGCCGCCCGTCCGCTGAGGTTTTTTGCTTATGCTTGGGGTGAGACCTCGCAAGCACTGGCCGATACGCAACTTACTGCGGTTCAACGCCTTGAAAAGATGGGTTTTCAGACCAACCCGTTGACCCAATTATGCACCGGATCTGCTGATTTACTGGCGCATTATGCCAAAATTGAAGCCCTGCGGGCAAGTCTCGGCTATGATATTGACGGTGTGGTTTATAAGGTGGACAACCTTGCCCTACAGAACAGGCTTGGTTTTCGCAGCACCACGCCCCGCTGGGCCATCGCCCATAAATTCCCGGCCGAAACCGCCTGGACCCGGCTGGAGTCAATCGACATTCAGGTTGGGCGCACCGGCGCGCTGTCTCCGGTAGCACGGCTTAACCCGGTGACAGTGGGCGGTGTCGTGGTCTCAAATGCCACCTTACATAACGAGGATTATATTGCCGGGCGCGATAGCAAAGGCGCCGAAATTCGCGGCGGCAAGGACATCCGTGTTGGCGATTGGGTGCAGGTTTACCGCGCCGGCGATGTCATTCCAAAAATTAAGGATCTTGATCTGAGTAAACGCCCGGCGCACAGCAAGCCATATATTTTCCGCAAGACCTGCCCAAAATGCACCTCGGATGCGATTCGCGAGGACGGAGATGCTGTTCGGCGCTGCACTGGCGGCATTATTTGCCCGGCTCAGGCGGTTGAAAAACTGAAACACTTCGTTGGTCGTGGGGCGTTTGACATTGATGGGCTGGGTGCAAAACAAATCGAGGTGCTTTACCGAAAGGGCTGGGTCAAAACCCCGGCGGATATCTTTCTACTTGACGCCACCTATGGCAAAGCGCTGCGCCAGCTTGAGGGCTGGGGTGGAAAATCGGCAAACAACCTGTTTACAGCAATAAATGCCCGCCGCAGCATTTCTCTGGAAAGGATCATTTTTGCCCTCGGCATACGCCATATAGGTGACAGTTCCGCCGCCCTTCTGGCCCGCAATTATGGCTCTTGGTTGAAATTCGAGGCGACCATTGATGCTGCACAAAGCCATAACGGGCCGGAATGGGAGGCTCTTTTGGCAATTGATGGGGTTGGGGAAACCATGGCGGTGTCTCTTGTCGCGGCATTTCAAAACCGGGCGGAACGCGCCGCAATCGACGCGTTGGCGGCACATTTGACAATTAAAAACGCGCGCGCGCCCAAAAGTAGCAGTCCGGTCTCAGGCAAGGTGGTTGTATTTACCGGCAGCCTTGAAAAGCTGACCCGCGCTGAAGCAAAAGCCCGGGCCGAGGCCTTGGGGGCACGGGTTTCAGGTTCGGTTTCAGCCAAAACTGATTTGCTGGTGGCTGGGACAGGAGCCGGGGCAAAAGCCAAAAAAGCGGCCGAACTTGGCATTGAGGTCATCAATGAGGCTGCTTGGCTTGCGCTGGTGGGTCGGTAATGAATACGCGACCAGAAATTCTTTTCGGGCTGTTTTCCTCGTTGGAAACACTGGGTGGAATTGGTGCAAAAACTGCGAAAGCCTTTCAGGGAGCCGGCATCAAATTGCCGCGTGACTTATTGTTTTCACTGCCATATGCGGGAATTGACCGGCGTTTTAGGGCCTCTGTACAGGAAGCCATCCCGCCGGCAATTGTAACGGTAGAGGTCGAGGTTGGCCGCCATATTCCGCCAACATCCAAATCACGCCCATACCGGGTTGAGGTTTCTGATGCTTCAACCAACTTTCAACTGGTATTTTTTCATGCCAACGATGCTTGGCTGGCCCGGCAATTGCCCACAGGTCAGCGGCGGATAGTTTCTGGAAAAGTCGAAGTTTTTGATAATATTATCCAGATGGTTCACCCAGATTATATTTTGCCTCCCCATGAGGCCGCCCAAATCCCGGATTATGAGCCGGTTTACGCCCTGACCGCCGGCATTACCCAAAGGATCATGGTGAAATCTATTGGTGACGTTCTAACGCGGCTGCCGGCATTGGGTGAGTGGGTGGATCCCGCTTTGAAAAAACGCGAGCATTGGCCCGATTGGCAAGAGGCACTAAAGACTGCACACAGCCCTGCCGGGCCTGATGATCTGTCGTTGGCGGCCCAAGCCCGGCAGCGGCTGGCTTATGACGAGTTTTTTGCGCATCAGCTGACGCTGGCTTTGGCCCGGCGAAAAATGCGCCGAGGTAAGGGGCGGGTGAGCCAAGAAAATGGAAAATTGCAGGCGTTGGTTCTAGCGGCCCTGCCCTATAAGCCAACCAGTGCCCAAAGCCGCGCCATTGCCGAAATATCTGCCGATATGGCAGCAGGCCAGCGGATGAATCGCCTGTTGCAAGGCGATGTTGGCTCCGGCAAAACTCTGGTCGCTTTCATGGCGCTGCTGGTGGCGGTCGAGGCCGGCGGGCAGGGGGTGATGATGGCCCCCACGGAAATTCTGGCCCGTCAGCATTTGGAAAGCCTGCAACCATTGGCCAAGGCTGCGGGGGTTGCTCTGGAGCTGTTGACGGGGCGTGACAAAGGTGGCGTCCGGCGTGAAAAGCTTGAGGCTCTGGCGCGTGGCGATATTAATATTCTGGTGGGCACCCACGCTGTTTTTCAAAAAGATGTGAAATTTCATGACCTTCGCCTCGCTATTGTTGATGAGCAGCACCGTTTTGGCGTGGCACAACGCATGGAGTTGGGGGCGAAAGGCAGCGCCTCGGATGTGCTGGTAATGACCGCAACACCGATTCCGCGCAGCCTTGCTTTGGCGCAATATGGCGATATGGATGTGTCGGTTCTTGATGAAAAACCGCCGGGGCGCCACGCGATCAAAACTGCATTGATAACGACCGCGCGCATTGCTGAAGTGGTTGAACATTTACAACGGGCTATTGCCGAGGGCCAACAAGCTTATTGGGTCTGCCCGCTGGTCGAGGAAAGTGAGGTCATGGACCTGACCGCCGCCGAAGACCGTTTTGCCAGTTTGCGCGCGGCCCTTGGTGAGGGTGTGGTCGGCCTTGTGCATGGCCAGTTACCACCGGCGGAAAAAGATGCTGCAATGGCCGCCTTTCAAGCCGGTAAAACCAAGGTTTTGGTGGCTACCACAGTGATTGAGGGGGGCGTTGACGTGGCAAATGCCACCATTATGGTGGGTGAGCGGGCCGAGCATTTTGGCTTGGCGCAATTGCACCAGTTGCGGGGCCGG
>CAYNXK010000174.1:0-5021 GCA_964401125.1 uncultured Aliiroseovarius sp. | reverse complement strand
CAACAGGCTTGTCCGGGGCAGGGGGCGCGACCCAGAGAACAAGCCCGCCCAGCTTAACCTCACGCAAGCGCGCCTCACCGGCCTTGTCAGGGCTGATCTGGGCTGCGTTAAAGTGAAACAGCAGCGCCCGCTCGGCGTTCTGTGCCAAAAGCACTGACCCGGCCAGTATGGCCACCAGAAATATGCCAAGACGCAACATCAGGGTTCAATCTCGTAAGGCAGCACGCCACGGGCATTGGGGTTGACCTTCAGCCGGTATTCCAACGGTGGCACCGAGCGTTGGTGGCAGCTTCGGCGCTCGCAGATACGGCAGGAAATGCCGATCGGCTCGTAGGCGGCGGCATTGCCGGTTTCCATGTCGTCGGCATAGACCAGATCGGCGGCGTGTTTGACTTCGCAGCCAAGGCCAATAGCGTAGCGCCTGAGCGGTGCTTTGAACGAGCCGCCGGATTTGGATACATCACGTGCCAGACACAGGTAGCGCACCCCGTCCGGGGTCTCGGCCAGTTGGCGCAAAAAGCGGCCCGGCACCTCAAATGCCTGATGCACATTCCACAGCGGGCAGGCCCCACCAAAACGGGCAAATTGCAGGTGCGTAGCCGAATGGCGCTTGGTGATGGTTCCGGCCTGATCGACCCGCACAAAGAAAAATGGAATGCCCTTGGCGCCGGGGCGTTGTAAGGTTGAGAGCCTGTGCGCCACCTGTTCAATGGAGGCGCCAAACAGGTTCGCCAGCCGCTCAAGGTCATGGCGATACGCGCGCGCGGCATCCTGAAACGCCTTGTAGGGCAGCAGCGCGGCCCCGGCAAAGTAATTTGCAAGGCCGATTTTGGCAATGGCACGGGCCTCATCCGTATGGAAGCAGGCAAAGTCCAGCGTCGCCTCCAGAAGTTCGTTTTGTGTAAGTAGCGCCAGTTGGTGCAGTAATTGGAAACGCTGGGTTGAAGGCGGCGTGAGGCTGGAAAGCACTACTTTTCCAGCTTTGGCATCATAACCACGAAACGTAGCCGTTTCTAGGCGTTCCACCGATATCCCCCTCTTTTGAAAGGCTTGAATAGCGGCTTTTTCCGGGTTGCCACCGCGCGCAAAATGTTCTGCGGCGTGATCCACCGCATCAATGTAATTATCGCAATAGTGAAAGAAGTCGCGGACCTCTTCCCAGGGGCTGACCTGTAGCGCGGCTCCATCACGCCCCAAGGCGGCACCCAGTGAGGCAAGGCGCTCATGGGTCTGGCGGTAGGTCTTGTGCAGCTTCAGAAAAGCCCGTGCCATGGCGGGTGCATTTGAGGCCATCAGGCGCAGATCAGCCAGTGCCGGGGTGGCCTCGGTAAAGACCGGGTCGGCCAGTGCCTCGCGCATGTCGCTGACCATGCGCATAGTGTCGCCGGTTGACAGCGAGGCCACGTCAAAGCCAAATTCTTGCGCCAATGCCAGCACAACTCCGGTGGAAACCGGGCGGTTGTTGTTCTCCATCTGGTTCAGATAGGGCAGGGATACCCCCAGCTTGGCGGCAAAGGATTTTTGCGTCAGGTCAAGCCCGGTGCGCACTTCTCGCAGTTTTGCACCGGCATAGAGTTTTTGGGTTGCCATTTGCTGATCCGGCCAGAGGGTTTGCAGATTTGCTTGCACACGGACTAGCATTTGCAAAGCAGGTTCGGCAACCAATCAAAGCTGTTGGGCCAATATCGCGTCACGCCAGATTACCCAATAAATTGCCAGAATTGAAAGCAGGGCGCAGGTGAACATCAGCCACAAGAGCGGCATGGCACCGGTTTGGGTGTCGAGCATACTGCCCGCAAGGCCCGAAACCGCCGCGCCGCCACCAATGATCAAAGCCCCGCCCAGCCCGGCAGCACTGCCCGCCAGCGACGGACGCACCCCCAGCATACCGGCATTGGCGTTTGGCATCACCAGCCCGTTGCCCAGCCCGATGATGGTCATGAAGCCAAAGAAAACCTCGGCGCTGCCATGGCCGGCATAAAAAACCGCCAGCGAAATGGCCAGCCCGATGGTGGGAATGACCGCTCCGGCAAGGATCATCCGGTTGATGCCGATACGCATCGTGTAGCGGCCAGAGATGAAGTTGCCCACCAGATAGCCAAGGGCCGGGGCACCAAAGTAAAAGCCAAGCTGGGCCGGGTCCATATTGTAAATTTTGCTGCCAACAAACGGCCCACCGCCGAGATAGGCGAAAAACGTGCCGGCGGCAAAAGCGGCGGCAAAACAATAGCCCCAGAAGCGGTGCGATTTCAGCAATTCAGGATATTCAGCAAGTTGGGCCTTGAAGCCGCCTTCACGCTGGGCCTTGGTTTCGCCAAGGTCATACCATGCCACCGCAAACACCAGCGCACCCAGCGCGATCAGCAGCCAGAAATTGGCCTGCCAGCCGAAAACCTGATCAAGAGCCCCGCCAATCATCGGGCCAACCATCGGCACCAGCGCCATGCCCATGGTGACATAAGCAATCATCGAGGCCGCCTGCGCGGTTGGCACCATGTCGCGCACCACGGCGCGTGACAGCACCAGCCCGGCCACAATAACCGCCTGCGCCATGCGGAAGGCCAGAAATATCTGGATGTTGGGGGCAAACAGGCAGCCGATTGTGGCCAGGATGAACAGGCCTATCGCCCATAGCATCACTGGCCTGCGGCCAAACCTGTCAGATATCGGGCCAATGATAATCTGTAAGCCCGCGCTCATGGCAAGGTACAGGGTTACCGAAAGCTGCATTACGGTGTAATCGGTCTGAAAGAACAGGCTCATGCCGGGCAGCGATGGCAGGAAGATGTTCATGGAAAGCGCCCCGATACCGGCCAGCAATATCAGTGTTGAAATATGTGGTGGGCTGGTCTTGCTGAAATACCGGACAGGTTTGGGTGTGTTCATATATCCGCGATACGCCTGAAGCTTTGGTTTGTCCATACGATCAAATTCTCACCTGCGCTATGGTTGGCTGTAACGCAGCATGTTTGCAGATTTACACTTTGCACTGCCCGAGATTTCTGAGTTTGCAAATACGCCGATTAGTCCTTTTGATACGACGCTCAAACCTGTAATCTGTGCGAAGTAATACAAAAATATACAAAAAGAATAGGGGGGAAGCCAGATGAAAGAGATCCTTCAAGAGCTTGAGGGCCGTCGCCAGGAGGCAAGGCTGGGTGGCGGCCAGCGCCGGATTGATGCCCAGCACGGCAAGGGAAAGCTGACGGCGCGCGAGCGGGTTGAGCTGTTGTTGGATGCGGGCAGCTTTGAAGAATTTGATATGTTTGTCACCCATCGCTGCACTGATTTTGGCATGGAGAAAGACCGCCCGGCAGGGGATGGCGTGGTTGCCGGTTGGGGCACGATCAACGGCCGCATGGTCTATGTATTCTCTCAGGATTTCACCGTGTTCGGTGGCTCTCTTTCAGAAACAAACGCCGAAAAAATATGCAAGATCATGGACATGGCCATGCAGAATGGTGCCCCTGTGATTGGTATCAATGATTCTGGCGGCGCCCGCATTCAGGAGGGCGTGGCCAGCCTTGCGGGTTATGCCGAGGTGTTCCAGCGCAACATTCTGGCCTCAGGCGTGGTGCCGCAAATCAGCGTTATCATGGGGCCATGTGCTGGTGGGGCCGTCTATTCTCCGGCAATGACCGACTTTATTTTCATGGTCAAAGACAGCTCTTATATGTTTGTTACCGGCCCGGATGTGGTGAAAACCGTGACAAATGAGGTGGTTACCGCTGAAGAACTGGGCGGTGCCCTGACCCACACAAAAAAAAGCTCGGTTGCCGATGCCGCCTTTGAAAATGACGTGGAAACCCTCAGTGAAGTGCGCCGGCTGGTGGATTTTTTGCCGCTCAACAACCGGGCAAAGGTGCCGGTGCGGCCATTTTTTGATGACCCGAAGCGCGTGGATCTGAGCCTTGATACTCTGGTGCCTGAAAACCCCAACACGCCTTATGATATGCGCGAGCTAATTCTCAAACTGGCGGATGAGGCGGATTTCTTTGAAATTCAGGCAGAGTTTGCCAAGAATATCCTGACAGGGTTCATCCGGCTTGAAGGCTCTACCGTTGGCGTAGTGGCAAACCAGCCGATGGTACTGGCGGGCTGCCTCGACATTGACTCGTCGCGCAAGGCGGCGCGTTTCGTGCGCTTTTGCGATGCCTTTGAAATTCCGATTCTGACGCTGGTTGATGTACCCGGTTTTCTGCCCGGCACCTCTCAGGAATATGGTGGCGTTATCAAGCACGGCGCCAAGCTGCTGTTTGCCTATGGTGAAGCCACGGTGCCCAAGGTGACGGTGATCACCCGCAAGGCGTATGGCGGGGCTTATGTGGTGATGGCATCAAAGCCTTTGCGTGGGGATTTCAACTATGCCTGGCCCACGGCCGAGATTGCGGTGATGGGGGCCAAGGGGGCGGTCGAAATTCTCTATCGCTCCGAGCTGGGCGATGTTGAGAAGACTGCCGCGCGCACCGCCGATTACGAGCGCCGCTTTGCCAACCCGTTCGTGGCGGCGGAAAAGGGCTTTATTGATGAGGTTATTACCCCAAGCTCAACCCGCAAGCGGGTGTGCCGGGCCTTTGCCTCTCTGAGGGGAAAGAAATTGCAAAACCCGTGGAAAAAACATGATAATATTCCTCTATAGAGGGCGATAGGAGGGGGAGATATGCGGCGTTTTGGCATCATAATGGGCTTAGGTTTGATACTTGCGGCACCATTGCCGGTAGGGGCCAGTGAAATGGTCGCGCTGCCTTCGGGGCAGGAGGTCACGTTGTATGAGGTGATTGTGGAGGCTGGTGAGAAGGGTGATATTTACCACCTGCGCTTTCTGAAGCCAAGTATTGCTGATACGGATCTGTTGGCAGAATTGCAAGCAAACGAGGCTGACATGGCCTATCTCTGTCAGGTATATGCCCTGCCTGAAATTGCCATGGCGGGGGGGCTGGCCGAAAAAATCGTGGTCTCGTTTTCTGATAAGCCAAGCCCGTTTGGGCTGGCCAGCCCTGAGGTCACACAAATTTATGAAA
>CAYNXK010000173.1:0-5042 GCA_964401125.1 uncultured Aliiroseovarius sp. | reverse complement strand
GCCACAGGGCGCTCTTGTTGCCGGGGCGTTGGCGGTCACGGTGTTTGCGGCGGTGTTGTGGGTTAGCGAGGCGCTGCCGCTGCCAATCACGGCGCTGCTGGTGCCGGTGGGGCTGGCCGGCATGGGCGTGTTTGAGACGCGTGATGCCTTTACCTCGTTTGGCAGCCCGGTGCTGTTTTTGGTGCTGGGGGGCTATGCGCTGGCAGTTGCGGTTGAGGCCAACGGGGTTGACCGCTGGCTGGCGCATAAAATTCTGGGCCTGGCCGGGTCAAAAACCATCGGCCTTCTGGCCGCTTTCATGGTCACTTCGGCGGTGCTGTCGATGCTGATCTCAAATACCGCAACAACCGCTCTTCTGATCCCGGTCGCGGCGGGTGTTCTGGCGCGGCAAAAGCGCGATAAAAACCTTTCCCGGTTGCTGATGCTCGGGGTTGCCTATGGGGCCAGCATTGGCGGGGTGGCAACCATTACCGGCTCGGCCCCCAATGCCATTGCCGCCGGCCTGCTTGACCTCAGCTTTCTGCAATGGATGGCTTACGGCCTGCCGGTCAGTCTTGTCATGATCGTTGTGGCGCTGTTTATCCTTTGGTGGACCTTTCCGCCCAAAGCCAAGCAGATCAGCCCCAGCCTTGAGGAAGTGGTAGAACTGACCCCGCTGGGTAAGCGCACACTCGCCATTGCCGGGCTTATTTTACTGCTCTGGCTGGCTGGCCCGGCGCTGGCGCGGCTGACCGGCCTGCCTGTTGCGCTGCTTAGCTCGGCTTCTGTGGCCGCGTTCGCTGTGGCCCTGCTGGTGGCGACGCGCAGCGTAAGTTGGAAAGCGCTTGAAAAGGGCGTGCATTGGGGGGTGCTTCTTTTGCTGGGTGGTGGGCTTAGCCTGGGCCGTGGGCTGACGGAATCTGGCGCTGCCGACTGGCTGGCGCAAATCCTGACCGGGCATGTTTCAGGCTGGGGGTTTTTGGCACTTCTGCTCATGCTGGTAGCGGTCGCGGTATTTGCTACCGAGTTGATTTCCAACACAGCGGTTACCGCCAAGCTGGCCCCGATCCTGATGGGCGTGGCGCTGCATTTGGGCTTGCAGGCCGAAAGCCTTGTGGTGCCGGTTGCCATTGCTACCTCGATGGCCTTCATGCTGCCGGTGGCCACGCCCCCCAACGCGCTGGTACATGCCAGCGGCTTTGTTGTGCAGCGCGATATGATGCGGGCTGGCCTGCGGCTCAATCTGGCAGCAATTGTGGTGATTACCCTGCTGTTCTACTTTGTGCTGTGAGCATCTCTGAAACTTACGCGCCTGTTGATGAAGCCGTGTGCAACCAAGCCGGAGACGCTTTACTTGCGCCGCTTGTGTTCATCCAGACGTGGAAAAATCTCGACAAAATTGCAGGGGCCGTGGCGATAGTCGAGTTGGTGGACCAGAATTTCATCCCAGGCATCCTTGCAGGCACCGGTGGAGCCGGGCAGGGCAAACAGATAGGTGCCGTTGGCAACCCCGCCAGTGGCCCGGCTTTGCACGGCTGAGGTGCCGATCTTTTTCATGCTGACAATGGTGAATATAGTGCTGAAGGCCTCGATTTCCTTCTCATAAACATCCCGATGCGCCTCAACCGAAACATCACGCCCGGTCAGCCCGGTGCCGCCGGTTGAGATGATTACGTCAATCTCCGGGTCCAGTGACCAGGCGCGCAATTGGTCGGCAATCTCGCCGCGCTCATCACGGATGATTTTGCGGGCGGCCAGCATATGCCCGGCACCTGTGATGCGCTTGACCAGCGTGTCGCCGGAGCGGTCATCAGCGAGACTGCGGCTGTCTGAAACGGTCAGCACGGCAATGCGAACTGGAATAAATTCGTGGCCTTCGGATATTTTTGACATGGTAACTCCTCTTGGGTTCAGGCAAGCTTAAACTTGCTCGCCAAGCTTGGCTTTGATCTCAAGCAAATCGGCCCAGGCTTCGCGTTTGGCGGCCGGGTTGCGCAGTAGATAAGCCGGGTGAAACATTGGCATGACGGGCAGGTTTAGCGCCCGCGCCCACTTGCCGCGCATTCGAATAATACCGCGCCGCCCGAGCAGCGCCTGACAGGGTGTGTTACCCATAAGTACCAGAATTTTCGGCTTGATCAGCTCTATATGGCGCTCCAGAAAAGGCCCGAGCATGGCCATTTCATCCGGGGTTGGCTCGCGGTTTTGCGGTGGGCGCCATGGTGAGACATTGGTGATATAAGCGGCATTTTCCACCGCTTCGGCACTGCGAGATAACCCGATTGCCGCCAGCATTCTGTCAAGTAACTGCCCGGCGGGACCAACAAAAGGCAAGCCCTGTATATCCTCGTCGCGCCCCGGAGCCTCGCCGATCAGCATTACCTTTGCTGCAGGGTTGCCACTGGAAAACACCGTGTTGCGTGCGCCCTTTTTCAACTGGCACAGCCCAAAGTTGGCAAGCGCTGTGTGCAAGGCTGCCAGATCACCCGCCGCTGCCGCTGCCTGACGCGCAATGGCAACCGCATCGGGGGCGAGAGGTTCGAGCGGCATGCCCTTGGCCTTGACCGCCAGCTTTTTCGGTACTTCCTCAGCCAGGCTATAGCGGTCAACCGGCGCGTCAAGGATGGCCTCGCACGCGCCCATTTCCAGCTGCCACTCCAGCAGTGTTTTCAGTTCATGAAAGTCTGTAGCCGATTCCATAGGGGCAGTTTATGCGGTTCGGCATCAAGGGTAAACGCGTCAAAAACCAGTTTTCCGGTATTCCGGTTTTCCGGAAAACTGGAAAGGTTAATATAGCTATGTTTCGATATGAAAATCTCCCTGCCCAAAGCCTTGAAGGGATTGCCCGGACCGGTCTGCGCTTCTATACAGGCCAAAGTCAGGACGGAGAGGCCTATGACATTCCCCCATCGCCACCTTTTGGGCATCGAGCCACTTAGCTCTGATGATATTACCGCCATTCTTGACTTGTCCGACAATTATGTCGACCTAAATCGTGCGGCGCATAAACGCTCAAACCGGCTGGCGGGCCTGACCCAGATCAACATGTTCTTTGAGGCCTCAACCCGCACTCAGGCCAGTTTTGAGATTGCCGGCAAACGCCTCGGGGCTGACGTGATGAACATGGCAATGCAGGCCAGCAGCATTAAAAAGGGCGAGACGCTGATCGACACGGCCCTGACCCTGAACGCCATGCACCCTGATTTGCTGGTGGTCAGGCATCCCCATTCCGGTGCGGTCAACCTGTTGGCGGAAAAGGTAAATTGTGCGGTGCTGAATGCCGGTGATGGCCGTCATGAGCACCCAACGCAGGCGCTGCTTGATGCCCTGACAATTCGGCGAAAAAAGGGCCGTTTGCACCGGCTGACCATCGCTATTTGCGGCGATATAGCTCATAGCCGTGTGGCGCGTTCAAACATTCTGCTGCTGGGGAAAATGGAAAACCGGGTGCGCCTTGTGGGGCCGCCAACCCTGATGCCGGCGCAAGTGGCCGAGCTGGGCGTTGAGGTGACACATGACATGCGCGAGGGGCTTGAGGGGGCCGATGTGGTAATGATGCTGAGGTTGCAACGCGAGCGTATGGATGGCGGTTTTATCCCGTCAGAGCGTGAATATTACCACCGTTGGGGGTTGGATTCTGCAAAGCTGGCCTTCGCCAAGGACGACGCCATTGTCATGCATCCCGGCCCGATGAATCGCGGGGTTGAAATTGACGGCACCCTTGCCGATGACATCAACCGCTCGGTCATTCAGGAGCAAGTGGAAATGGGCGTGGCCGTGCGCATGGCGGCAATGGATTTGCTGGCGCGAAATTTGCGGGCAGGCGTGCAGCCGGAGGGGGTGATGGTATGAGTGTACACGACGACTTGTACATGCCATTCTGGCGGGCCTTCGATGAATTTCCTCTTGGACCACGGCAATTCACTAATCTGCCCCCCTCCCCAAAACACAACAAAGAGCATGGCAACTACATGGTTCTGGGAGACAGAATAGAGCTTGGCTTCCGCCCAGTTGGGACGCTCATGAATCTTCGTGACAGGCTGGGTATTGAACTCATTTCCGCAAGCTCAGGGGCTGAACACCTGACCCGGAAATGGTTTGAGGGCATTCCAACACCATCCTTTGGGGATACCCCTGTTCAGCTGGAGTTTCCCGGAGGAGAGGTTAAGATTGTTGCTGAGTGGTTTGGCGTAGGCCTTGAAAACCAAGACCTCTGGCCCGCCCACTTTCTGTGGATAAGGCTTGGCATTGACCTGCTGGTGAAAACCTATCAACCACACATTGCGCAATATGCCGAAGAGAACGCCCATGTCTGACCCCCACCTTACCCCAAAAACCGCCAGTAACCCCGCCCCCATTCTCACCCCGGATGAACACCTGATCACCAGCTTTCAGGGCAGTCGCGCCACCTATATCCGCGAGCATATCATCCTTGCCGCCCTTGGCTCTCTGCTGATGGCTGGCGTGCTGATGTTTACGGGAAATGAGCACGCCTGGACAGGTGTGGTGGGTGCTGTCACGGCGATTGCCGCGCGCGGGTTTTATGTGGCTAATGAGCAGCTTGGCTTTGTCTGGTATCTGACCAACAAGCGCCTGACCGGGCCGGGCGAGCGGGTGATATTGCTGTCAGATATTACCAAAGTGCGCCACATTTTCTCGGCGGTTCAGGTGATTGCCAAAAATGGTGACAAGTATTTGATCAAATACCAGGGTGATATTGAAGGCACAAAAGCCGCCATCGAAGAGGCAAGGCCATGAGCGAATTGAGCAGATTGATACGTGTAGACCTGCGTGACATCTGGCAGAGTGAGGCGCAGGATTTCACCCCGTGGTTGGCGGGCGAGGAAAACCTTGCCCTGCTGGGCGATACACTGGGGATTGACCTGGAACTTGAGGCGGTCGAGCAAAATGTAGGGCCTTTCCGCGCTGACATTCTGTGCAAAGACACCCTGTCTGACCGCTGGGTGCTGGTGGAAAACCAGTTGGAGCGCACCGACCACACCCACCTTGGCCAACTCATCACCTACGCCGCCGGGCTGGACGCGGTGACCATCGTCTGGATC
>CAYNXK010000172.1:0-5042 GCA_964401125.1 uncultured Aliiroseovarius sp. | reverse complement strand
GATATCCCTTTTACCGGTTTGCCGCCGGAATTTGGTACTTCATTGGCCATGGCTTCGGTTCTGGTGCTGGATGACGAGCCGGGGATGCGCAATTTTCTGGTCAAGATCCTTGGGGCGCGCTGCAAGCGGGTTGAGCAGGCGGCGAGTGTTGAAGTTGCCTCGCGGCTACTGGACGAAAAACATTTCGATATCGTCATTCTTGATAACATCATGCCAAATGTGCATGGGTTGGACTGGCTCAGGGAGCAACGCAAACTGGGCTTTTTTGCTGATGCCATCCTGATCACCGCCTTTGCTGATCTGGAAACAGCGATTGAGGCGTTGCGCGTTGGAGTGGCGGATTTTGTGCTGAAACCGTTCCGCTCAAACCAGATTCTCAATGCCATTGCCCGCTGTCTTGACCGTCAAGAATTGCGGCGCGAGAATTACCTGCTAAAGTATGAACTTTCGGTTGAAAACATGTGCGTGCGCGGCCGCCTTATCGGGCGTTCGGAGGAAATTTCCAGAGTGCGCGAGACCCTTAACCGGGCCGCCCCCTTGCCGACATCGGTTTTGTTTACCGGGGATAGCGGCACCGGCAAGGAGGTGGCGGCGCGCACTCTGCACAGCCTGTCAGCGCGCGCAGAAAAGCCCTTCGTGCCGGTGAATTGCGCCGCCATTTCCGCCGAAGCCATCGCCAACGAACTGTTTGGCCAGCTGACCCGCACTGACGAGGGGCAGGCCACGCACCGTGACGGGCTGTTGTTCCATGCCCGTGGTGGCACCCTGTTTTTTGACGAAATTGCCGGCATGCCGCTGCCGATGCAGGGCGCTTTGCTCAGGGTGATCGAAGAAATGCGCATCCGCCCGATCGGTTCCACCCGCGAAGTGCCGCTGAACCTGCGGCTGATGTTTGCCACTAATGCCGACCTTGAAAAGGCCGTGGAGGAAGGCCGGTTTCGCGCCGACCTTTACCACCGGATCAATGTCATGAACGTGAGAATGCCACGGCTGATTGATCGCAAGGGCGATATTCTTGAACTCAGCAGCCTGTTCATGAAAAAGTTTTCTGACAGTCTTGGCGTGCCGCCGCTGCCGTTGACCGAGGGCGTGCTGCTGAAACTTTCGGGCTATGATTGGCCCGGCAATGTGCGCGAGCTGCGCAACCTGATTGAGCGCTCGCTGATCCTTGGGGAATTTCCGCCGGAATTTAGCAGCGCTAGCGAAAGCGACGAACTTGCCGTGGATTCCCTTGCTGCGGTTGAGCGTCGCCATATCCTGAATGTGCTGAGCGATTGCAACGGTAACCGCGCCGAGGCCGCGCGGCGTTTGGGGGTGTCGCGTAAGACCATAGACCGCAAATGTGCCATGTGGGATGCTTAAGTCAGGAGCGCCCCCTGGCATCCCTTGGTACAACTCGGTCCGCACGCGATTGCTGATGATCGCACTCCTGCCGATGCTATTTCTGATGCCAGTGTTCGGCGCGGTTATTATCCTGAACTGGTCGGCCCGGTTTGATGAATTGTTGATTGCCAAGGTGAATGGCGAATTGACCATCGCGCACCAGCATTTGGCGGCCCTGAAAGAGCGGGCGTTTGAAAATGTTCAGGCACTCGGCGCTTCGGCGGCATTTCTGGAAGCAAGCCAGAAGGACCACCTGCCCGACTTTTTGGAACAGCAGCGGCAAAAATACGGCTTTGATTTCCTCTACTATATCTCGCCCGATGGCAACGTCGTTTCGGCCCAAAGCGTGTCGGCGCCTGCCTTCCCGGCATTTTGGCCGATCGTGCAAAGTGCGATTCAGGGCATTGGTGGAACTGTGATCGACATCTTTGACACGCGGGTTTTGGCTGAAATTTCACCGCAACTTGCTGAACGGGCTACCCTGGCATTGGTGCCAACCAAAGCCGCCCTGCCAACAACCCGTGAGTTGGAAAACCGGGGTATGGTGGTGCATAGCGCCGCGCCGGTGGAAGCGGGGTCCGGCATATTGGTGGCCGGGGTGCTGTTGAACCAGAACCTTGATTTCATTGATACCATCAACGCACTTGTGTACCCCAAGGCCAGCTTGACCGAGGGCAGCCTGGGCACGACCACATTATTTCTGGAAGACGTGCGCATATCTACCAATGTCCGCCTGTTTAAAAATATCCGCGCCCTTGGCACCCGGGTTTCCATCGAGGTTCGGGCGGCCGTTCTGGACGAAGGCCACATCTGGCTGGACCGCGCCTTTGTGGTGAATGACTGGTATATTTCGGCCTACAAACCCCTGTTGGACAGTTTTGGAAACCGGGTTGGTATGCTCTATGTTGGCTTTCTGGACAGTCCATACCGGACGGCAAAAGCCAGAGCGTTATGGCTGATCATCGGTGGTTTTTTACTGCTGCTGGCCCTGTCTGTGCCACTATTTTTGCGCCTTGCCCGCAGTGTTTTCAGACCTCTTGAAGACATGGTGCAAACCATTTCCAAAGTAGAGGCCGGAGATTTGTCGGCCCGTACCAACCTGCCCGAACAGAACAATGAAGTGTCGCTTGTGTCGTCGCATCTCAATGCGGTTCTGGCGCAGGTGCAGGAGCGTGACCAGAGATTGCGCGAATGGGGGGATGAGCTGGAAAACCGGGTCAAAGAACGCACCCATGAGCTGCAAGAGGCCAACCAGCAGCTGGAAATGACCACCAAACAGCTTGTAGTGTCGGAAAAACTGGCCGCAATCGGCGAAATTACCGCCAGCGTCGCCCATGAGATCAACAACCCGGTGGCCGTGATCCAGGGCAGTGTGGATGTCATTCATGATGAGCTGGGCGACGATGCCGGCCCGTTGAATACCGAGTTTTCGCTGGTCTATCAGCAGGTCCAGCGCATTAACACGCTGGTCAACAAATTGCTGCAATTCGCCCGCCCAGAGGAGTTTGCCGGCGCGGTCAGCACCCATTCACCCAATGATGTGATCAACGACACACTGCCATTGGTGCAGCACCTGTTGAACAAGGGTGAAATTCGGCTCGAACTGGCGTTGGAAGGCACGCGTGAAGTATCCATTAACCAAACCGAATTGCAACAGGTCCTGATCAACCTGATCGTTAACGCTATTCAGGCGATGCAGGATGGTGGAGATCTCATAATCACAACCAAAGATCACGAGATGGATCAGCAAAGCGGCGTTTTGATCACCATTTCAGACACCGGCATTGGGATGCCGCCAGAGATAGCAGACAAGGTCTTTGATCCGTTTTTTACCACAAAGAAAGCCGAGGGAACCGGGCTGGGGCTTTCCATTACACGAAAACTTATTTCCCGTGCCGGTGGTCAAATCTGGCTGGACAGCGAACCGAGGCGGGGAACTAGGTTCTCAATTTTCGTCGTCTCACATCCCAATGAATGACTTACGGCTGCTGTCACGCTAACCATCACCAGCTGCCTGCACAACGTTTAGAAGAGCACCCCAAAGCGTGGGGCAATTACTTTGGATGTTTAAATGTGGCAGAGATTTGGATGTCAGAAACGCCTGTAATGGGGCTGACCCGGATAACTACCTTAGATGATGTCTAACCCATTGTCTTAGTTGTGATAACTGCGTTTATGGGTCACTGTTGTTGAATCTCCACTCACATTCCATCAAGTATAGCCCAAATTGGGCTTTCGGGATACCGTTGGATTTTTGCATATGACGCTTGGCTTGGTTCCAAAAGTGATCCGCCCCCGGTTTGCCGGAGAGTGTTTTTCCCAAAGTTTAAGCGGCTTTATCAAGATTATTTAGGTTCGCATAGAAAACCTCCTCTGCTTCTTGTGGCGTGAGGTATCCCCTTCTCATGCCTTCTCGGCGATTGCAGGAAATCGCCTGTCCATTGCCTGACAGGGCATAAAATGCCCGAGAAGGGGTAACAGTTTGCGGGGCAAACCACTGCCGGGCAGTGGACAGGCGATGCCCTTGCATCGCCGAGAGGGGGGCAATGGATGGCGCAAAACTTACCCAGACCGGAGGCGCGTGAAAGCAATTTCCACCACTTTCGAGACACCGCCGAGCTTGTATTTTGGCGTTTTAACCTTTATAATGCATGGATTAAAACACAGGGAAAAACAAATGAAAACCACAGTAGCAATTCTGGTGGCTGCCGTTCTGGCAGGAACCACCAGCCTGGCGAGCGCGGAAACGCTGCACTGGGCCCGGGCCGGGGATGCCCTTACGCTTGACCCGCATGCGCAGAACGAGGGGCCGACAACGGCGCTCAACCACCAGATCATGGAGCCGCTGCTGATGCGCGACATGACCGGGCAGATCGTGCCGGCGCTGGCCACCGAATGGGGCCCCAGCACCGATGATCCCAACGTCTGGTTCTTCAAGCTGCGCGAGGGTGTCAAATTTCACGATGGCGCGGAGTTTGATAGCGAAGACGTGGTATTCTCGTTCAACCGGGCGATGACCCCGGACAGCGATTTCAAGGAGTTGCTGGCCTCGGTCAAGGAAGTGCGGGCAGTCGGCAAGTTCGGCTTTGAGATCGTCACCGATGGTCCCAACCCGATCATGCCATCCAACCTGACCAACCTGTTTATCATGGACCAGACCTGGGCCGAGGCCAACAACGCCGTCAAAGTGCAGGATTATGAGGGCGGCGAAGATACCTTTGCGGCACGCAATTCCAATGGCACCGGTCCCTATATTCTGGTCAGTCGCGAGCCGGACGCAAAAACCGTGCTAACAATCAACGAGAACTACTGGGGCATGGGCGAATTTCCCATGCAGGTAACGGAAATCATCTATACCCCGATCCAGAATCAGGCAACGCGGGTTGCGGCGCTCTTGTCGGGGCAGGTGGATTTCATCCAGGACGTGCCGGTACAGGATCTGGCGCGGGTGGCCGGGGAAGATGGGTTGCAGGTGATTACCGCACCGCAGAACCGGGTGATTTTCTTTGGCATGAACCTGGGCGACGACGATCTGACATCGGATGATGTGGAGGGCAAGAACCCGCTGGCTGACGTGCGGGTGCGGCGCGCCATGAGCATGGCAATCAACCGCGATGCTATCAGAACGGTGGTGATGCGCTACCAGTCGATCCCGGCCG
>CAYNXK010000171.1:0-5048 GCA_964401125.1 uncultured Aliiroseovarius sp. | reverse complement strand
TGCCTGCCTGCCTGCCTGCCTTCCTTCCCTTGCCAGCCCCCCTTGCCAGCCCGGTGGCCCTTGGTTACTTAAGGGGAGCAAATGAGCGGGGCATGAACATGATAATCGGGCGAACAAGCGTTGCAATCCTTATGGGTTTGGGTCTGATAACCCTGTCCGGCTGTGGCGGCGGGCTTTTTGGTGGCGGCTCTGATAATGCAACCCAGGCGCAGGCACAGACGCGAGTTCAGGCCGAACCAGAACGCGAAACCATATGGGATTTATTCACAAATGTTGATGACCCCAACACCACGCTTGAGGTCAACAAATATATCTGGACCGCCGCCCTTGACGTGCTGAGCTTCATGCCGGTCGAGGCGGCTGACCCGTTTTCGGGCATTATCGTCTTTGGCTACGGCACCCCGCCCAGTGGCGGCCGGGCCTATAAAGCCACGGTCTATGTCAGCGATCCAGCACTTGATGCACGCACGCTGAATGTTGCATTGCTGACGCGCTCAGGCCCGGCCAGCACTGAGGCCGTGCGTGCAATTGAGGATGCCATATTGACCCGCGCCCGCCAGCTACGGATAGCTGACGGCAGGCTCTAAACTTGGGCCAGCCACAACAATAGAAACAGCGCCGGGTTACAAGCCCGGCGTTTTCATGTACCTAAGGACCAGCATATGCCGCGCTACTCTCCCCCAGAGATCGAACCTAAATGGCAGGAGGCTTGGGAAAAGGCCGGAATATTCCAGGCCAGGCGTGATACGACCAAGCCAAAGTATTATGTGCTGGAAATGTTTCCCTACCCCTCGGGCCGTCTGCATGTGGGGCATGTGCGTAATTATACCATGGGCGACGTAATTGCGCGCTACAAGGCCGCCTGTGGTTTTTCAGTATTGCACCCCATGGGCTGGGACGCTTTTGGCATGCCCGCCGAAAATGCCGCCATGAAGACCGGTGTGCATCCTGCCACCTTCACCTATGGTAATATTGCCGAGATGAAGACGCAAATGCGCCCCATGGGCTGGTCGCTGGACTGGTCGCGCGAATTTGCCACCTGTGACCCTGAATATTACGGCCAGCAACAGGCGCTGTTCATCGACTTTTTGGCACAGGGGCTGGTTTATCGCAAAAATGCCATGGTCAACTGGGATCCGGTTGACATGACCGTTCTGGCCAACGAGCAGGTGATAGACGGCTGCGGTTGGCGCTCAGGTGCGCCGGTGGAACGGCGCGAACTGACCCAATGGTTTTTCAAAATAAGCGATTTCAGCAATGAATTGCTGACAGCGCTGGACGGGCTGAAAGGCTGGCCGGACAAGGTGCGCATGATGCAGGCCAACTGGATCGGCAAATCGCGCGGCATCGACATCCACTTTCGGCGCCACGATAGCGGCGAAGAAATCACCTGCTATTCCACAAGGCCCGATACCCTGCACGGGGCCAGCTTCATTGCCATTTCGCCGGATCACCCGCTGGCAAAAGAACTGGAGGCCGGGAACCCCGCCCTTGCCGCCTTCTGTGCTGAATGCCGCAAGATCGGCACTTCTGAGGCAGCTATGGAAAAGGCCGAGAAACGCGGCTTTGATACGGGGGTGAAGGTTGCACATCCAATTTATGCAGACCGCGATCTGCCGGTCTGGGTGGCGAACTTTGTGCTGATGGAATACGGCACCGGCGCGGTTTTTGGCTGCCCAGCCCATGACCAGCGCGATCTGGATTTTGCCCACAAATACCGCCTTCCGGTTGCCAACGCCTTTCATCTGCCGGGCAATCCGGCTGATGTGGAAAACGAAGCCCTTGTGCCGCTAAAAACCGAAAAGGTGGTCTTTACCGATCATTTCACCGGCATCAGCACTGCTACGGGGCAAGAAGGCATTGACGCCAGCATTGATTGGCTCGAGGCGCGCGGGTTTGGCAAGGGGCGTGTGCAATACCGCCTGCGCGACTGGGGGCTTTCCCGTCAGCGTTTCTGGGGTGCGCCCATTCCGGTGGTGCACTGCAATGCCTGCGGCGTGGTGCCGGAAAAGAAGGAAAATCTGCCGGTTGAACTACCAATGGATGTTACCTTCGACAAACCCGGTAACCCGCTTGACCATCACCCCACATGGCGCGATTGCGCCTGTCCCGCCTGCGGCAAACCCGCCCGGCGCGAGACCGATACGATGGACACTTTCGTTGACTCTTCGTGGTATTATGCTCGCTTTAGCGCCCCCAATTCTGCCGCGCCAACCGACCCAGACGAGGTCGCTTATTGGCTAAATGTGGACCAGTATATAGGCGGCGTTGAGCATGCAATTCTGCACCTGCTATATAGCCGCTTTTTTGCTCGCGCCATGCATATTTGCGGCCATCTGCCGGAAAGCGCGACCGAGCCTTTTGATGCCCTGTTTACCCAAGGTATGGTAACCCACGCCATTTTCAAGACGGTACAACAGGATGGCCAACCAATCTATCACTACCCCGAAGAGGTTGAGCTGCGCGATGGCAAGGCCTTTCTCATTGAGGATGGCCGCGAGGTGGAGGTCATTCCTTCGGCCAAGATGTCGAAATCCAAGAATAACGTGGTGGACCCGGTGAAAATTGTTGAGGCTTACGGAGCTGATACCGCCCGCTGGTTTGTGCTGTCTGACAGCCCTCCCCAGCGCGATGTGGAATGGACCGCCTCGGGTGCCGAGGCCGCGCACAAGCATTTGGGCCGAGTCTGGGCTTTGTCGCACAAAATTGCACTACTGGATGATACGAGCAAAAGTGAGGTCAAGGGTGAGGACGAGGATGACCTGCTGCGCATTATGCACCGCACTATCCATGATGTCACTCAGGGCGTTGAAAATTTTGGCTTCAATGCAGCTATTGCCCGACTCTATGCTTTTACCGGCTCTTTGGCCAAATCACAGGCCTCAGCGGCAACACAAAAGCAGGCAATAAAGGTTTTGGCGCAACTTATGGCCCCCTTCACTCCGCATTTGGCCGAGGAAATATGGGCGCATCAAGGTGGTGACGGGCTGATTGCCCAGGCCGCATGGCCACAGCTGGATAAGGCGATGTTGGTCGATAATAATGTGACCTTGCCAATTCAGGTCAATGGCAAACGTCGGGCGGAAATCAGCGTGTCCAAAGATATGAGCCACGAAGAGCTTGAAAAACTGGCGCTTGCACATCAAGCTGTGGTGAAGGCGCTGGACGGGAAGGCGCCGAAGAAGGTTATAATTGTACCGGGGCGTATCGTGAATGTTGTTGCATAACCGCCGCTATTTCCTAACCTCGCTGCTGGCCCCCAGCCTTTTTCTAGGTGCCTGCGGCTTCACGCCGATCTACGGCCCCGAAGGCACGGCAAAGGCCCTGCACGGAGCCGTGCGCGTGGCCGCCCCTGAAAACCGCGAGGCATATGTGCTGGTCAAACGGCTGGAGGAAAAGCTGGGCCAGCCCGCCAATGCTGGCTTCAAGCTAGCTTATGAAATAGAAACTACGACCAGAAATTCCGGGGTAACAGCGGCGCATGAAATTACCCGGACACAGGTTTTGGGCAACCTTGCCTTCACCCTGACAAACCGCGCAACCGGCAGTGAGGTGCAATCAGGCAGCGTTACCAGCTTCACCTCGTTCTCCAATCTCGGCTCAACCGTTTCAACCGCCTCGGTTGAACGCGACGCCTACCGCCGCCTGATGGTGGCCTTGGCTGACCTCTTGTTCACAAGGCTGGTTGCCACCGCGCCAGAATGGCTGGCATGAGCGGTGCAGCACTGCTGATTTTCGGGGCCGACGCCATGCGGGTGGCACTGAGGCGGCAGGAGGTCATTGCCAAAATCATTGGCCCTCAGGGTGAAGCGGAAATGCGCCTGACCCGGATTCCGGCAGCTGATTTGCGTAAAGACCCGGCATTGTTGAGTGATGCCATAAAGGCGCAGAGCTTCTTTCCCGGCCCGCGCGTGGCTTTTGTTGAGGACACGACAGATGCGCTTGCCAAAACCATCGCCGCCGCCCTGGACGAATGGCGCGAAGGTGATGCACAGGTAGTGGTGACGGCAGGCGGGTTGCGCAAAGGTTCGGCCCTGCGCAAGGTTTTTGAGGGCAAGTCGGGGCGTCAGGCAACCGGGATTTATGACGACCCGCCCTCGCGCACTCAGGTTGAAGCCAGCTTGGCGCGCGCCGGGTTGGGAGGGGCCAGCCCCGAGGCAATGGCCGACCTTATGGCGCTATCTCGCAGCACTGGCCCCGGCGATTTTCAACAATTAATCGAGAAACTGTCGCTCTACAAATTGTGCGATAAAACCCCGCTTTCGCCGACTGATATAGATGCCCTTGCCCCCGCCTCAACCGAGGCCTCTCTGGATGAAGCCCTCAACATCACAGCCGATGGCAATGCCGCCCTGATCAGCCCTGTCCTGCACCGCCTACGGGCGCAGGGGGTGCAGCCGGTGGGGCTTTGCATTGGCGCAACACGGCATTTTCGTGTGCTGCATGCTGCGGCATCCGACCCCGGAGGCCCGGCACAAGGCATTGGCCGCGCCCGCCCGCCAGTGCATTTTAAAATGCGCGACCGGATGGTCAGGCAGGCACAAAAATGGGGCGTAAGGCGGCTGGAACGGGCGCTGGAAATACTGGTGGATACAGATTTGCAGTTACGCTCAAGCGCGCGAGCGCCACAAATGGCGCTGATGGAGCGCACATTAATCCGCCTCGCCATGATGGGAGCGCGTTAATGTATTAAAGCGTCCCGCCCAAAACCTGAGGCACGGGTTTTGGGCGGGACGCGCGAAACGCTGATACGGCGTGCTGCGTCCCGCCTCATCCCTGTATCAGCCTCTCATGGATTGCCGTGCAATCCACTGACGGCCAACGGGTATAAGGCGGGACGCTTTAGGTCCTTGGAACTGGACCCACCCGTACTGAATCGCCCCGGTTTCACCGGAGATCTTTAGCTTCATTTTACGCGGCCATATCAAGCGCGTCACGTTGCGCCAAGGGCCTTGGCGACAAACCAACTCAGTTTTGTAGAGGCCATTTATGGGGTTCTGTCGCAAAGTTTCGCGCTGTTTCAGTATCGCTTTGAATCTACCATATGT
>CAYNXK010000170.1:0-5063 GCA_964401125.1 uncultured Aliiroseovarius sp. | reverse complement strand
TACATATGCGGAAAATCAAGCTGGTCTTCAGTCGCGTCCAGATTGGCAAATAAATCGAACACTTCGTTCAGCGCCCGGTCCGGCTCGGCATCGGATTTATCGACCTTGTTCAAAATCACAATGGGCCTGAGGCCAAGGGCCAACGCTTTGGAGGTCACAAATTTGGTCTGTGGCATTGGTCCTTCGGCGGCATCCACCAGCAAAACCACGCCGTCAACCATGCTCAGAATGCGCTCCACTTCGCCGCCAAAATCAGCGTGGCCGGGCGTATCTACGATGTTGATGCGCGTGCCTTTCCATTCAATCGAAGTGGGTTTGGCAAAAATGGTGATGCCGCGTTCGCGCTCAATGGCGTCGCTGTCCATGGCCCGCTCGACCACGGCCTGATTTTCCCGAAACACGCCGGATTGCTTCAGCAACTCATCCACCAGTGTGGTTTTGCCGTGGTCAACGTGCGCGATAATCGCGATATTGCGAAGGTCCATTTTTCTGCCTTTCAGGGAGTGTTGCGCGGCGCATAGCCTGCCCGGCCGGGGATTGCCAGCCCAAAAGAAAAGGGCGGGGAAATCCCCCCGCCCGCAATCTGATTTCAATTTGGCTTAACCGAGGGCATTTTTCAGATTCGCCTCGATTTTCTCAAGGAAGCCCTCGGTGGTCAGCCAGTGCTGATCCGGGCCGACCAGCAGCGCCAGATCCTTGGTCATGAAACCGCTTTCCACCGTGTCAATAATGACCTTTTCAAGCGTTTCGGCAAACCCCATCAACGCATTATTGTCATCCAGCTTGGCGCGGTGGCGCAGCCCGCCGGTCCAGGCAAATATGGACGCGATGGAGTTGGTCGAGGTGGCTTCGCCCTTCTGGTGTTGGCGATAATGGCGCGTCACCGTGCCGTGCGCCGCCTCGGCCTCGACGATTTTGCCGTCCGGCGTCATCAATTGCGAGGTCATCAGGCCAAGCGAGCCAAAACCCTGCGCCACGGTGTCGGATTGCACGTCACCATCGTAGTTTTTGCAGGCCCAGACATAGCCGCCCGACCATTTCATGCTCGCCGCTACCATATCATCAATCAGCCGGTGTTCGTACCAGATTTTCTTAGCCTTGAAGGCGGCCTCAAATTCGGCTTTATAGACCTCCTGAAAGATGTCCTTGAAGCGCCCGTCATAGACTTTGAGGATGGTGTTTTTGGTGGAGAGATAGACCGGCCAACCAAGGTTCAGGCCGTAATTCAGCGAGGCGCGGGCAAAATCATAGATGCTCGCGTCAAGGTTGTACATGCCCATGGCAATGCCAGCACCGGGGGCGTCAAACACCTCGCGCTCGATCACTTTGCCGTCTTCACCAGTAAAGGTCATGGTCAGCTTGCCGGGGCCGGGAAAGCGAAAGTCAGTGGCGCGGTACTGGTCGCCAAACGCGTGCCGGCCAACCACGATCGGCTGGGTCCAGCCCGGCACAAGGCGCGGCACATTCTTGCAGATAATAGGCGCACGAAAAATCACCCCGCCAAGGATATTGCGAATGGTGCCGTTGGGGCTGCGCCACATCTGTTTCAGGCCAAACTCTTCCACCCGGTCTTCATCCGGCGTGATGGTGGCGCATTTAACTGCAACGCCGACCTCGCGGGTTTTCAGCGCCGCATCAATGGTGATCTGATCGTCGGTTTCATCACGCTTTTGGATCGACAGGTCATAATAAAGCAGGTCGATATCAAGGTAAGGCAGGATCAGTTTTTTCTTGATAAACGCCCAAATGATGCGGGTCATTTCATCACCGTCCATCTCGACAATGGGGTTGTCTACCTTGATCTTGCTCATGGCTGGGCCTTTCTTTGCGGATTCGGTTTTGCCGTGTTTTAACGGAAGAAATGGGGGTAGGAAAGAGTAGTATGCTATTGTATACAAATAATTCGTTAATTGTGCTAATTTTTCTGCCAGTCCGGGGCGCGCTTTTCAATAAAGGCCCGGATGCCTTCATCAGTATCGCGCGCCAGCATGTTTTGGGCCATCACTTCACCGGTAAAATCATAGGCGGCGTCCAGACCCATTTCCAACTGTTCATAGAAGGCGGGTTTGCCAATTTTTATGGCAGAAGAAAGCTTTGCAGCGACCTTGCCAGCCAGCTCCATGCTGGCCGCACTCAAGAAATCATGATCCACTGCGCGGTTAATCAGCCCCAACTCGCAGGCGCGGGCGGCATTGATGAACTCCCCGGTGGTCAACATCTCAAAGGCGTGTTTGCGGGGGATATTACGTGACAGGGCCACCATGGGGGTGGAGCAAAACAGGCCGATATTAACGCCGTTGACACCAAAGCGCGTGCCGGTGGCAGCAACGGCCATATCGCAGCTTGCCACCAGCTGGCAGCCCGCCGCTGTAGCAATGCCGTGGACCTCGGCAATAACCGGCTGGGGCAGGCGCGTGATTGCCTTCATCACCGCAGAGCAGCGGCTAAACAGGTCCCTAAAATAGGCCTTGCCGCTATCTTTTGCCATGCGCCCGGCGGTCATCTCTTTTAGGTCATGACCGGCACAGAACACCTTGCCGGCCCCAGCGATCACCACGGCGCGGATACTTTCATCATTGGTCAAAGCCGCAAGCTCTGCCGCCAGTGCCGCCAGCAATTCATCGGACAAGGCGTTCAGCGCCCCCGGATTATTCAGTGTCAGGCGCGCAATGGCGCCGGTATTTTCACGGATCAGAATTGGCTCGCCCATTTTGTCCTCCACTGACATAATGCGCTCAAGATAGGCGCGGTAGCGGTTGGAGGAAAGATGGAACTGAAAATGTCACTGACCGAGCTGCGCATTTTCATGGCGGTACAGTTTCCGCAGGTGGTGGATGATTTTGAGATCACGGCGGTCTGGCCCATGCATCTGACCATGAAAAAACTGGTGCAGGAAAAGCACCTGCGCCCCGGCGGCACTGTTTCTGGCCCGGCGATGTTTGCCCTTGCAGATGTGGCAATTTATCTGGCCATCATGGCTATGATCGGCCCAAAGGCGCTGGCCGTGACCACCAGCTGCGCCATTGATTTCATGCGCAAACCGGCAGCGGATGCAAACCTTGTGGCCGAGGCGAGGCTGCTCAAGCTGGGCCGTGTTCTGGCGGTGGGCGATGTGCTGATTCCCTCGCAAGGCAAGCCCGCGCCGGTGGCCCGCGCCAGTTTGACCTATTCGATTCCCAAGGGTTAAAGATATGCGCCGTTTCAGGTTTTTGCTGCTGATTGCGCTGGGGCTGTTTTTGCTATCGCGCTTTTTTGCCTGGGAGTATGGCACGCCAATTGATGCCGCAGGCGCGCCAGTTTGGGTGGTGGATCACGGCTATCACGCCGGGCTTATCCTTGAGCGCGCCAGCCTTGAGCGCCACGGCGGCACCATGGCTGCGGCCTGGCTCAGGGATTTTCCCGCTGCTCAGTGGTTTGAGATTGGTTGGGGTGATTTGGGGTTTTATGCGCTGGTGCCCACCTGGGCTGATCTTGAATTTGGCATCATAGCGCAGGCATTGTTTTGGCCCTCGGACAGCGTCATGCATATTGCCACCGGAGATGGTGACCTGACGGCGGTATTTGCCCAGAGCGACCTGCTTCGGCTGCCTTTGTCCGAGCAGGCAATGGCCCGGCTGGTTGCGGCGGTGGAGGCCAGCGCTGCCTCGCCGGTATCAATAGGAGAGGGGCTGTACCTTGTCAGCCGGTTCTATCCGGGGCGCGGCAGCTATCACTTGTTTAACACCTGTAATTCATGGGTGGCGCAAATGTTGCGCGCAAGCGGGCTGGCGGCAGCGCCGGGGCCGGCCTTGCTGAGTGCCGGCTTGATGCTGGATTTGCGTATCAGATATGGCGATACATATGGGGTAAAATGATACCTTAATTGTAACACATTGATATTGCAAAGATATATTGGATATTATACCCTTGACTGTGTGGCTATAGGCCTTAGAACTAGCCCATCCGGTAGCGCTTTCACCACATTAAAATATTCTGTGGTGAAACGTTCGGAACCAAAAAACTGAAGCGGGTGCTTCGCGTTCTACTGCACCACAAATTGAATGCGAAACACTTTAAAATCCCCGAAGGGCTGAACACATGAAAACCTTTTCTGCAACGCCAGCAGATATCGAGAAGAAGTGGATCCTGATCGACGCTGAGGGCGTTATTCTGGGTCGTCTTGCCTCGATCATCGCCGCGCGCCTGCGCGGCAAGCACAAAGCCACTTTCACGCCGCATATGGACATGGGTGACAATGTTATCGTCATCAATGCCGACAAAGTGCAGCTGACCGGCAAAAAGCGCACCGACAAGGTGCATTACTGGCACACGGGCTATCCGGGTGGCATCAAAAGCCGCACGGCCGAGCAAATCCTTGAGGGTGCCCACCCCGAGCGCCTGCTGACCAAAGCGGTCAAGCGCATGCTGCCTGACAACAAGCTCAGCCGCAAACAAATGACCCATTTCAAGGTCTTTGCCGGCCCTGAGCACGGTATGGAAGCGCAAAAGCCAGAAGTGCTGGACGTGAAATCCATGAACAAGAAAAACACGCGGAGAGGCTGAGCATGACCGAAGAAATCAAATCTCTTGATGAGCTGAAGGCGGTTTCTGAAGGCGTTATTGCCACAGAAACACCAGTAACACCAGAAACACCAGTAACACCGGTTGCAGAGGTTGCCGCCATTCTTCCCGAGCCACAGCGCGACGCGCTTGGCCGCACCTATGCCACCGGCAAACGTAAAGATGCGGTCGCCCGGGTCTGGATCAAGCCCGGCTCCGGTAAGGTTGTGGTCAATGGCCGCGAAATGGCCGTGTATTTTGCCCGCCCAGTTTTGCAGATGATCCTGCGCCAGCCCTTCACCGTGGCCGGTGTTGATGGTGAATTTGACGTGATGGCCACCGTCAAAGGCGGCGGTCTGTCAGGTCAGGCGGGAGCCGTGAAGCACGGTATCTCGAAAGCCCTGCAACTGTATGAACCAAGCTTGCGCTCGGCGCTGAAGGCCGCTGGTTTCCTGACCCGCGACAGCCGCGTGGTGGAACGCAAGAAATACGGCAAGGCCAAGGCGCGCAAGAGCTTCCAGTTC
>CAYNXK010000169.1:0-5095 GCA_964401125.1 uncultured Aliiroseovarius sp. | reverse complement strand
GAGCTTTATATTGCTTCGGTTTACCCGGAAATCAGGTCTCAGGATGCAATCGCACTGCCACCACAAGGCAGTAGTGCAGATCAGGATCTGCGCCCGGCCTCGCCGCTACCGCCGCCTGCCGCCGGAACCACCTTTGCCCTTGATTCTGACGGCCTGGTCAGCCCAAGCAGCCAAGGCACACTTAACCCTGACGGTATCATGGTGTTCTCTGGCCCACCGCCAATTACAGCCCCTGCGCGCCCCGAAAGCTCTGCGCCGGTTGAGGTTGTTCCTGATGGATTGCGCCTTATCCGCCCGAAATCACGCCCTGAAGGGCTGATTGAAAGTAACACCCGCACCAATTTTAGCGGCCTGTCGCGCTCCGAGTTGGCTGAGATCAGGCCGCGCGCCCGGCCGATATCGTCGCAGGTATTGGCAGAGGCCGCTAATGCCGCCGTTGCGGCGGCCACGGCACCAACGGCGCAGGCTATTACCAGATCGCCCGCCCCCGATTATCGCCCCCGCAATTTTGCCGCACTGGTAGAGCGTGCCCGCACGGCTGCCAATGCCTCCGGTGGCTCCAACGTGGTAGCGGTTACTACCGCTGCGCGCTTTGTGCCGCAAATACCCACCCGCGCCTCGGTGGCAACCCAGGCAACCATAAATAATGCAATCCGCCTGAATGAGCTTAACTTGATTGGCATCTTCGGCTCATCTTCCGCACGCCGGGCTTTGGTGCGTCTGAAGAACGGCAATTATCTGACGGTATCGCTCGGAGACAAGCTGAATGGCGGCCAGGTGATTTCCATCACCCAAAGCAGGCTGATCTACCAAAGGCGCGGCAGAAACCATGCGCTGGACCTGCTACCGCTAGGGTGAGGCGGGCTGGTTATTGAACTCACCGGCCTCGATCTGCTCGCGTTCGATCGATTCAAACAATGCTTTGAAATTACCCTCACCAAAGCCATCATCACCCTTCCTTTGGATAAACTCAAAGAAGATCGGCCCAATCACGGTTTTTGAGAAAATCTGTAGCAATACCCGGGTTTCGCCACCGCCAACAACGCCCTCGCCATCAATCAGGATACCGTGTTTCATCATCTCTGACTTGGGCTCATCATGGCCCTTAACACGGTCGTAAGACATATCGTAATAAGCTTCATTTGGCCCCGGCATGAAGGCAATGCCGCGCGCCGCAATAGCCTCGGTTGAGGCGTAGATATCATCACTACCCACGGCGATATGCTGAATACCCTCGCCGTTATACCTCTTGAGATAGGCCACGATCTGACCCTTTTCACCGCGGTCCTCGTTGATCGGGATACGGATTTTGCCGCAAGGTGAGGTCAGCGCCCGGCTTAACAGGCCACTAAACTTGCCCTGAATGTCAAAGAAGCGGATTTCCTTGAAGTTAAACAAGTCATTATAGAACTTGAACCACCTGTCCATGTTGCCTTTGTGTACGTTGTGAGTCAGGTGATCGAGGTAATAAAACCCAACACCGGCCGGGTGGGCATCCTCGATCCAGTCAAACTCGTCATTATAGGGGCTGGCCTCATGATATTGGTCAATGAAGTATAGCAGGCTGTCACCAATGCCGTAAATTGCCGGCACATCCAGCGATTTTCCCGGCCCATCATAGGCGCGCGCTCCCTGCGACACCGCGTGCTTGAAGGCATGATTTGCATCCACCACCCGCCAACCCATTGCCGGCGCACAGGGGCCATGCTTGGCCACAAAATCTGCCGCCTGACTGCCCGGCTCTCTGTTCAGCAAATAGCTGACATCGCCCTGCTGCCACAACTCAATGGCGCGTGTCTTGTGGTTGGCATTATACGAAAAACCCATTTTGCTGAACAAATCACGCAGCTTTTCGGGCTCTGGGTGAGAAAATTCGACAAATTCGAAGCCATCAGTGCCGGCCGGGTTTTCATCAGAAATAACAGCGCGCGGTGCGTCATGTGGAAATGGTCCCATTTTTTTCTCCTGTTCTCTGGGGTCTTATCAAAGATACTTTACCGCAAAGTACAGGGTATTTGCGCGCTTTACTTCGGTAATACCCATTGATAGGTGCGGGTTTTGCGCTATTATATGGAAGTTATAGCAAAAAGGCCGCACATGCTTGATAAGGTTGATTCCCTCCTTCTGGATGCGCTCCAAAAGAATGCATACCTGACAGCTCAGGAATTGGGCGAAAAACTGCATCTCTCGGCCAGTCAGGCCGGACGGCGGCGCGCCCGGCTTGAAGAACGCGGCTTCATCACCGGCTATGCCGCCCGGCTGAACCCAACACAGCTTGGCCTGCATGTGCAAAGCTTCATTCAGGTGCAGATGGCCAGCCACCACCCGAAAGACGGTAAGGCCTTTGCCCGGCTGATTGCCACAAGGCCCGAGGTGATTTCTGCCTGGACCATGACCGGCGAGACCGATTGCCTGCTCCGGGTTTATTGCCGCGACCTGCCGGCGCTCAACAATCTGATTCATGAGGTTTTGCTGGCGCATCCCTCGGTGGCAAGGGTGATGAGCCAGATTGTCATGGACCAAATGAAGCCGGATGCGCCTTTGCCAACCTGATCTTCTGGCTTAACCGGTTGGAAACCACTTTGCATTAGGTCGGGAGTGGAAGCCCGGCCTGCTGTCCTGCCTGCTGTCCGAGCCATTTGAAACTCAACCTGTGAGCCTGATGTCATATATTGAAAAACGCGACGAGATGCGCCCGAAAACCGGTGAAGCCCCCTTTTATCTGAACGAAGTATTCTTTTCGCGAACGGATGAGCGCGGCATTATTCAGGCCGCTAATTATGTTTTTCGCCGTGTCGCCGGTTACAACTGGGATGAAATTCTAGGCGCGCCGCACAAAATCATCCGCCACGAGGATATGCCAAAGGCGGTGTTCTGGCTATTATGGGATACCATAAAGCGCGGCGAGTCGATCGGTGCCTATGTCAAAAATCGGGCCAAGGACGGGCTGTATTACTGGGTTTATGCTGTGGTCACACCCTGCCCCGGCGGCTATTTGTCCGCCCGGATCAAGCCCAGCAGCGCCTTTTTCAATACCGTCAAAGAAGAATATGCCAACTTGCTTGCCGCTGAAAAAGACCAGCAATTAGACCCGGAAAAAAGTGCTGCGCTCCTGTTACAGCGCATCAAAGAGCTTGGCTTTGACGATTATGGCCATTTTTCAGCCTACGCACTCAGCGAGGAACTCATAGCCCGCAATACCGGGATGGAAACTAAACCTGACAGGAACATCGAAAAATTTCAGGGACTTATTGCAGAGGCCAAAAAACTTACCGAACAAACCGATGGTCTTATTCATGAATTCGATTCAATGCGCACCATTCCCAACAATATGCGCGTGATCGCGTCGCGGCTCGAGCCAACCGGCGGCCCCATCTCAACCCTGTCAAAAAACTATGGCGCTATGTCGCAGGAAATTTCGAATTGGTTTGCAAAACATGTCGTCGGAGCTAACAGTAATTTCTCCGCAATAAAAACCTCTATCAACAAATGTATGTTTTATGAATGTATGGCCCGCATTCTCACCGAAACCGCCAACCAGCTGGACATGGAGCAGCGGCAGCTTGGTGAGGTGAGTCTGCCCAAAGAGCGGCAATTATTGAATAATTTACAACTTGAATATATCAAGAAATCTGCAAATTGGGTGGGTCAAGTCAACGACGAAGCCGATCGAATAGTCAATGCCTGCAAATACATGCACCGTCAGGTGTTGGGGCTAAGCACAACCAGGGTCATGTGTAAGATTGAAGGGGCAAGGCTGACCTCACAGGGCGATAGCCTGGATGACATCATTGATCAGTTAGATACATTTCAAACGCGAATTGTTTCCCGGCTTAATAAAATTTCAATCCAAGCTGAAAAAATCCAATCTTAAAGCGTTGAGCCTATCACAAAACGCTTCAGTTCTCACCTGTCACGGCGGCCTCGGCAAAGGTCGCCATGCCGGAATGGCAGGCAATCGCGCCTTGCAACACGCCAATGGCCAATGCGGCTCCCGAGCCCTCGCCAAGGCGCAGGCCCAGAGACAATAATGGTTCTTTTCCGAGGTTCTTCAAAAGCGCAGCATGGGCATTTTCTGCCGAAACATGGCCGGCAATTGCATGGTCCAGCGCACCGGGCTGCGTAGCCTCAAGGCAGGCAGCAGCGGCCGCGCAGATAAAACCATCAAGAATGACCGGAATACGCAAAACCCGCGCCCGCGCTATTGCCCCGACCATGGCCGCCAACTCACGCCCGCCCAAACAGCGCAAAGCCTGCATACCATCGGCCTTCGCCTCCGGGTTTGCCGCAAGGCCCGCCTCTACGATCTTGGTTTTCAATACCAAACCCGCATCATCAACCCCGGTGCCCCGCCCGGTCCAGTCGCTGGCAGTACCGCCAAACAACGCCAATGCAATAACCGCGGCAGAGGTCGTATTGCCGATGCCCATTTCACC
Source organism: uncultured Aliiroseovarius sp. (assembly GCA_964401125.1). Classification (GTDB taxonomy): domain Bacteria; phylum Pseudomonadota; class Alphaproteobacteria; order Rhodobacterales; family Rhodobacteraceae; genus JAAEUB01. The sequence continues at coordinate 659 of CAYNXK010000169.1, read as the reverse complement.
AACAACCAGCAGATCGGCCTTATCATCAACCGCCTCCCAGCCCGTGGCCAGAGCCGAAACCAGATCGGCCTCGCTCATTGCCGGGCCTTTGGTGAAATCCGCAGTCGGACGCTCAAGGTCCAGCGCATGCACATCCATGCGGGCGCCAAATGTCTTGGCAAGTTGGTTGATAGCCGCCCCACCAGCCTGAAAGTTCATCACCATCTGGGCCGTAACCTCCGCCGGGAAAGCCGAGACACCCAGCGCTGCTACTCCATGATTTCCGGCAAAAACAATGACCTGCGGCGCTTCAATGCTTGGCCTGGAATCACCCCGCCAACCTGCATACCAGATAGCAATATCTTCCAGTCGCCCCAATGCACCGGGTGGCTTGGTCAAGGTTGCGTTGCGGGCACGTGCAGCGGACTGTGCCGCCCCATCCGCTGCCGGCGCGGCATCAAGAAGTCGGAGAAATTCGGAAAGCGTGGCAAAATCCGGCTGGGGCATAGAGCATTCCTCAATTGATAAAATTGTATTTTATCATTACCATGTGGCCTGCGCTGTAACAGCCTAAAGTGAGGAAGCCCTTGCAAAAAAATAACCCTCTGACATCACTTGCCGACCTGCCCCTTGCTTTTGGCTTGCTGACACGCCTGCCTCTGGCTGGTTATTGCTCCAGC
>CAYNXK010000168.1:0-5096 GCA_964401125.1 uncultured Aliiroseovarius sp. | reverse complement strand
GTTCAGGCCATAATGGCGCTGAATGGTCTTGACCACATCATGGGTCAGGGTGCGGGTGGTGCCGCCGGCCCCGTATGTGACCGAGACAAAGCTTGGCTCAAGTGGTGCCAGCGCGCGCACGGTTTCCGAAAGCCGGAATGAGGCCTCGATGGATTGCGGCGGGAAGAATTCAAAAGAAATACGCGGCTTTGTCATGAGGTGGCCCTTGTCATGTGGTGGCAAGCTTGTGCCAGATTGTCTTCTGTGAGACAAACTCATATTATTCACAATTTTCATGAGGTGGGTTCATATGTATCTGGAGTTTCGGCACCTGCGCACCATCCGGGCCATTCACGAGGCTGGCGGGCTGGGGCGGGCGGCGGATATGCTTAACATCACTCAGTCAGCCTTGAGCCATCAGGTGAAGGGGTTGGAAGGGCAGGTGGGCATGGAGCTGTTTCAGCGCCGCTCAAAGCCAATGAAACTCAGCCCGGCAGGCCAGCGGTTGTTGCGCCTTGCCGAGCGTATATTGCCGGAAGTGGCGGCAGTAGAGGAGGAGTTCCGGGCGCTCAAATCCGGGCGCTCCGGGCGGCTACATATTGCCATTGAATGCCACGCTTGCTTTGACTGGCTGTTTCCGGTGCTGGGCAAGCTCAGGCAAAGCTGGCCGGATGTAGATGTGGATATTCACCTGCGCTTGGCTTTTGATGCGCTGGAGGCGTTACGCCGTGAAGATGTGGATTTTGTGATTTCGTCTGATCCGGTGGATATGGCCGGTATCATCTTTCAGCCCTTGTTTGACTATGAACCACGTTTTGTGGCGGCGGTGGGGCACCGGCTGGCGGACAAGCCCTATGTGACGGCTGCGGATTTTGCTGATGAATTGCTGCTGACCTATCCGGTGGAGCGCGGCAAGATAGATGCTTTCAGCCAGTTGCTCAGCCCGGCCGGTATAGAGCCGCGCGCCGTGCGGCAGGTGGAAATGACCGAGGTCATCCTGATGCTGGCGGCTGCCGGGCGCGGTGTGGCGGTATTGCCGGACTGGGTTTTGCGCCAGGGCAAGGCAAACACTGATTATATTACAAAGCCCATTACCAAAGGTGGGCTGACCCGGCGCATGTATGCTGCCATTCGCCGTGAAGATGAAGCCAAGCCCTATATGGCCAATATGATCCGGCTGGCGCGCAGCGAGGCGGTGAAATTACAACGGGGCTAGGCTGGGTTCTGGCTGGGTTCTGGCTGGGGGCCATGCTAAGTGGAAATCCACAGGATTTCTGCGAACCCCCGCCCCAGACCCCCGGAGTATTTCAACCAAGATGAAAAGGGCGACTTGGCAAAGCTCATGGCGCGGCGTATATGCGCGACTTGACCTGAAGGAGTAGCCCCATGCAAGGCAGTGCAAATCTTAATTTGATGATGAAGGCGGCGCGCCTGGCCGGGCGCTCGCTGGTCAAGGATTTTCGTGAAGTCGAGAACCTTCAGGTTTCTATGAAGGGGGCCGGGGATTTTGTCAGCCGGGCTGATATTGCCGCCGAGCAGATCATCCGTGACGAGCTGTGCGGGGAGCGCCCGAATTATGGCTGGCTGGCAGAGGAAAGCGAAGAGGTTCACGGGGAAGACCCAACGCGGCGCTGGATCGTTGATCCGCTTGATGGCACCACGAATTTTTTGCACGGATTGCCCCATTGGGCAGTGTCGATTGCCCTTGAGCACAAGGGTGAAATTGTTGCCGGGGTGATTTATGACCCAGCCAAGGACGAGATGTTCATTGCTGAGAAGGGCCAGGGGGCATGGATGAACCAGACCCGGCTCAGGGTTTCGGGCCGTACAAAGATGATCGAGGCGATTTTTGCCACCGGCCTGCCGTTTGGTGGCCGCAGCGATCTGCCGGAAACGCTTCAGGATATGGCGCGTTTGCTGCCCACTTGCGCCGGGGTGCGGCGTTGGGGTGCGGCTGCACTTGATCTCGCCTATCTGGCCGCCGGGCGTTATGATGGCTTTTGGGAGCGTCGTTTGCATGCTTGGGATATTGCCGCCGGTATCATCATATTACGTGAAGCCGGCGGGCTGGCCGAGGCCATTGATCCAAAGCAGGGTATTTTAGAAAGTGGCGAGATTGTTGCGGCAAACGAAGCCATTTTCGGGAAATTCGCCGCTATTGTTCGCGATTCATAAGCGCAGCTTGAAATCAGCCAAATATAGTCTGGCGATGGCCTGATTTTCGCCCGAATTGGGCGGCACTCCGGCTCTATGGAACATATACACAAAAACTTTACCCGCCTTGCCGCATTTCTCAAACGTCAAGATGGTGCCGTAACTGTTGACTGGGTTGTGCTGACGGCGGCGCTCATTATCTTTAGCATGGCAGCGGTGATCACCATTATGTCAAGCATGCCAAACATCGCTGACCAGATTGGATATGCTGGGGCCTCGGTGGGGGTAGGAAATTAGGGGTACTGACGCTTAGGGGTACTGACCCTATGATTATCTATTCTCAGGGTCAGGAGCGGCCATTTATTGCTGCGGCATACAGCAAAGAACCCCGGTAAGTGTGCTGACTTGACTCTGTGCACAAGCCGGCATAAACGCTCCTTAAATCTGGAAGTCCTCAAGCTTCCGGTCCCGGTACATGCCGGGATCGCCCCTCCATCAGCGTGTTACGCCCGTGGGGGCGTTTGGCGTTAGCTCCGGCCTTGAACGGGGGTGTGGGACCAGATGGGGAGCCGCAACATGTTCGAAAGTCTATCAGACCGCCTGTCCGGTGTCTTTGACCGCCTGACCAGGCAAGGCGCGCTTTCTGAGGATGATGTCAAAACCGCCCTGCGCGAAGTCCGGGTGGCGCTGCTTGAGGCCGATGTATCCTTGCCCGTGGCCCGCGATTTTGTCAAACGCGTCCAGGAGCAGGCCACCGGCCACGCGGTGACAAAATCCGTCACCCCCGGCCAGCAGGTTGTGAAAATTGTCCATGATGCGCTGGTTGAAATGCTGACCGGCGAGGGCGAGCCGGGACACCTGAAAATTGATAACCCGCCGGCCCCGATCCTGATGGTCGGCTTGCAGGGCGGCGGCAAAACCACCACCACGGCAAAGCTTGCCAAACGTCTGACCGAGCGCGATGGCAAGCGCGTGCTGATGGCCTCGCTTGATATTTACCGCCCGGCGGCGATGGAACAGCTGGCGGTGCTGGGCCAACAAATTGGTGTTGATACCCTACCGATTGTGCCGGGGCAAAAACCTGTTGATATTGCCAAACGCGCCAAACAGCAGGCTGTTATGGGCGGCTATGACGTCTATATGCTTGATACGGCCGGCCGCCTACATATTGACGAAGTGCTGATGCAGGAGGTCGAGGAGATCTCGGCCATTACCTCTCCGCGTGAAACCTTGCTGGTGGTCGATGGCTTGACCGGCCAGGTTGCGGTTGAAGTGGCCGAGGAATTTGACGCCAAAATTGGCATTTCCGGCGTGGTTCTGACCCGGATGGATGGCGATGGGCGCGGGGGTGCGGCCCTGAGCATGCGCGCCGTCACCGGCAAGCCGATCAAGTTTGTCGGCCTTGGCGAGAAGATGGACGCGCTTGAGACCTTTGAGCCTGAACGCATCGCTGGGCGCATTTTGGGCATGGGCGATATTGTCAGCCTGGTGGAAAAGGCTCAGGATACTATCGAGGCCGCTCAGGCCGAGCGCATGATGCGGCGCTTTCAGAAGGGTCAGTTCAACATGAACGACCTGAAAATGCAGCTTGAGCAGATGATCAAAATGGGTGGCATGGAGGGTATCATGGGCATGATGCCGGGCATGGGTAAAATGTCTAAGCAAATGCAGGGCGCCGGGCTTGACGACAAAATGCTCAAACGCCAAATTGCGCTTATTCAATCCATGACCAAACGCGAGCGTGCCAACCCCGGCTTGCTTCAAGCTTCCCGCAAGAAACGCATCGCGCGGGGATCCGGCATGGAAGTGCAGGAACTCAACAAGCTTTTGAAAATGCAGCGCCAAATGGGCGATACGATGAAAAAGATGGGCCGCATGGGTAAAGGTAAAATGCTTAAACAGGCCATGTCCGGCATGTTTGGCGGCAAAGGCGGCGGCATGCCTGATATGAACGACCCGGCCGCACTGGAAGCTGCCGCCAGACAGATGGGCAGCCAACTTCCGGGGTTAGGCGGCGGTGGCATGCAGCTCCCCTCTGGCCTTTCCGGCTTTGGTAAGAAGAAATGACCTTCGCCCGTATCATAGGAACCCGGCGCCTGACCTTGCGCCTGCCCGAAACCGGTGCGGTGGCCGGCAGTCTAGGGGCATTTGCATGACCTCCATGACCTCCATGACTTTCACTATTCCAACAATTGAGAGCGATCGGCTGCGGCTACGCGCGCCAAAAGAGTCAGATTTCGAACATGAGGTTGCGTTTTATGCCTCTGAGCGAAGTCACATGGTCGGCGGCCCCATGCCCCGTGATCAGGTCTGGCGGGTCTTATCCGGGCTCATTGGCCACTGGGCATTGCGCGGCTACGGACACTGGGGCATCGATGAGAAAAAATCGGAGAAATACCTTGGTCGGGTTGCCCTGTGGTACCCTGAAGGCTGGCCGGAACCCGAACTGGGTTGGACCTTGATGAGCCATGCCGAGGGCAAAGGTTTTGCCTTTGAGGCTGCCCAGCGCGCCCGCAGTTACGCCTATGATGTGCTGGGCTGGACCACCGCCATCAGTATAATCAGTGCCGGTAATGACCGCTCGATCCGGCTGGCTGAAAGACTTGGCGCGACCTATGAAGCCGACTTTGAGCATGAGGGTGCTGGCACCTACCACATTTACCGCCACCCGGCGCCGGAGGCTTTGGCATGACCGACCCCGTAGCCCGCGCTGCCGAGATTTTGCACGACCACCGCGAGTCGATCGACCGGCTCGACGCCATTCTTGTCTACACGCTGGGCGAGCGGTTCAAGCATACGCAAGCGGTTGGTGCCCTGAAGGCTGAACATGATCTGCCAGCTTCTGACCCGACCCGTGAGGCGGCGCAAATCACCCGGCTTGAAGACCTTGCCAAACGCGCCAATCTCGATCCCGAATTCGCCCGTAAGTTTCTGAATTTCATCATTCAGGAAGTCATCCAACA
>CAYNXK010000167.1:0-5151 GCA_964401125.1 uncultured Aliiroseovarius sp. | reverse complement strand
TCTCGACCCCGGCCGCTATTGAAGAGCCCGATAGCAGTCTGGTCGAAACCCCGGAATCGGCGGGTGAAGAACAGCCCTGATCCAAGCAAAATATAAATTAAAGCGTTTGGCTTATACCTGAGACAGATATGAGCCAAACGCAGCATGCGATATCAATTCTAAAACGCTTTAGGTGGAGGCTTGCAGCTTCCTGATAATGGCTTTGGTACTGGAAATCGCAGTTTCAGCAGCATCGCGCTGGTAGCCTTCCGCCACAAAGATGACCTTTGACACGGCCTTTTTGTGCAAACCTGCCAACCCCCTGCAAAACCGGGGTTTTCTGTGCCTCTATACGCCATGTAAAGCGCCGTTATGACCACATCCCGCTCGTTTGTGTTCAGCAAGATTTTGGAAAAATCTTCGCGATAGCGAGTGCGCACATATTCGGAATTGAGCAATTGCAGCAGAAAGTGCGGCAGGCTTGGTCACATCCCGCGCAAACTGTTCGGGAACGGTTTTTCCGAAGAAGAAAAGCTCTTCAATGTCAGCCGCCCTGACTCCGACACCCTCGCCTTTTTGTGCAAGGTGCATGCGTTGTGAATAATTCACTTGCAGGCCTAAAGCTGCACTCCTACCTAATTGTACTGACATTAACCCAAAAGGCCCTCATACACAAATATTGCAGAAGAACCTGCGCCGCTCTGGTCAAGGCGGCCGTTCTGCGTGTATTGAGCGGGGGGCATCTGGAAAGGCTATCATGAAATTCGACTATGATCTCTTTGTTATCGGTGGCGGCTCAGGTGGTGTGCGCGCCGGGCGTGTGGCTGCCGAGGGTGGCGCACGCGTGGGGTTGGCAGAGGAGTTCCGCATGGGCGGCACCTGTGTCATTCGCGGCTGCGTGCCTAAAAAGCTCATGGTGTTTGCTGCCTCCTATGGTCCTGCTGCCAGTCAGGCGCGCGATTATGGCTGGGATTATGAGGGCGGCAAGTTTAACTGGGAGCGCTTTCAGCCCAATATGCAGGCCGAGCTGGACCGGCTTGAGGGTATCTACCGGACCAATCTGGGCCGCGCTGGTGCAGACATATACAATGCCCGTGCAGTGGTGAAAGACGCACACAATGTGGCGCTCTCGACTGGCGAAAGCTTCACTGCCAAGCATATTCTCATTGCCACCGGCGGCGCACCCTTCATTCCCGAAACTATCGGGGGGCATGAGCTGGGTATCACCTCGAACGAGGTTTTTGATCTCAAAACCTTCCCCGAGCGCATTCTTATTGTTGGCGGTGGTTATATCGCCTGCGAATTTGCCTGCATTTTCAACGGTCTTGGCGCGCATGTGGCGCAATGGTATCGCGGCGAGCAAATCCTGCGCGGCTTTGATGGCGAGGTGCGCGGGCATCTCAGCGAGCTGATTAGCGCCCGCGGAGTTGATCTGCATCTGGGCCTTGAGGTCGAAAGCATGCAGAAGCGGCAGGGCCGCATCCACGTCAAGGGCACAGACGGGCGCGAGGAGGTGTTTGACCAGGTGCTGTTTGCCACCGGGCGCAAGGCCAATACGCTGGCGTTGGGGCTGGAAGAGGCGGGGGTTAAGCTTGGCCGCAGCGGCGGCGGCGAAGTGCTGGTGGATGATTACTCACAAACCAGCGTGCCCTCGATCTATGCGGTGGGCGACGTCACCAACCGCATCAACCTGACGCCGGTGGCTATCCGTGAGGGCGCCGCCTTTGTCGAGACCGTTTTTAATGGCAACCCAACAAAAGTCGATTATGAAAATGTGGCCTCGGCGGTGTTTACCATCCCGGAATACGGCACAGTAGGGCTGAGCGAGGAAGACGCACAGGCCCGCGAGCCGGTCGATGTCTATTGTGCCATTTTCCGCCCTATGCAGCGGTCATTTATTGGCCGGCAAGACAAAGTTCTGTTCAAACTGGTGGTCTCACAGGCCAGCCAGAAGGTGCTGGGCTGCCACATTGTTGCCGACGGGGCCGGTGAGATGATTCAGTTGGCGGCGGTGGCAGTAAAGATGGGCGCAACCAAGGCCGACTTTGATGCCACAATGGCGGTACACCCGACCATGGCGGAAGAAATTGTACTGATGAAAAAGCCAACTCGGCGTGTTTAATGAGTCTTGCCTCTAATTTCTGACTAAATGAGACGGGAAGCACTTTAATTCCGGGATGGGTTGAAATAAACCGCAGGCGAGGCCAGTTAATGGCCAACCTGCACAGATGAGGAAGGATAAGACCAAATGGCCAATGACAGTGGCGGACCTTGGGGCGGTGGCGGTGGAAACCGTGGCGGCGATAACCAGGGAAGTGGCGGCAATAGCGGAAATAATGGCAGCGGCGGCAGACGGCCACCAGATGATGGCCCGCAATTGCCCGAGATCGATGAACTTATGCGCAAGGGCCAGGAGCAATTGCGCGTTCTGATGGGCGGACGTGGCGGCAAAGGCGGCTCAGGTGGCGAAGGCGGCGAGGGCCGTGAAGGCCCAGTCATGAGCAAAGGTGTTATTGGCATTGTGGTGCTGGCGGCTGTTCTGCTGTGGACGTTTTCCAGCTTTTACCGGGTGGATACATCCGAGCAATCAGTCGAGCTTCTGTTTGGTGAATATGTGCAGACCGGCGAAGAAGGGCTGAACTTTGCCCCCTGGCCGGTCGTGACACGTGAAATCTATGCAGTGACGCACGAAAACATTGAAGATATCGGTGCCGGCTTTGAAGAAGGCCTTATGCTGACCGGCGATGAAAACATCATCGACATTGATTTTCAGGTGGTCTGGAACATCGGCAACCTCCAGAATTTTGTTTTCAACCTTGCCGAGCCGCGCCAAACCATCCGCGCGGTTAGCGAATCGGCCATGCGTGAAATCATTGCCCGCTCAAACCTGGCACCGATCATGAACCGTGACCGGGGTGTGATTGCTCAGGAATTGGAGGAATTGATCCAGTTCACGCTTGATAGCTATGATAGTGGCATCCATGTGGTTCGGGTCAACTTTGACCGGGCTGACCCGCCGCGCGAGGTTATTGATGCCTTCCGTGAAGTGCAGGCAGCTGAACAGACCCGCGACACCCTGCAAAGTCAGGCTGATGCTTATGCCAACATGGTACTGGCCGCGGCTCGTGGTGAAGCAGCGCAGGTGCTAGAGCAGGCCGAGGGTTACCGGGCTCAGGTGATCAATCGGGCCCAGGGTGAAGCCTCGCGCTTCCTTGCTGTTCTTGAGGAATACACCAAAGCTCCCGAGGTGACGCGCAAGCGGCTTTACCTTGAAACCATGGAGCGGGTGCTGGCTCGGGTTAATAAAATTATCATAGATGAAGGTGCTGGTGGCGCGAGCGGGATTGTTCCCTACCTGCCGCTGAATCAACTGCGTTCTAACCAGGGAGTATCCAACTGATGCGGAAATCTCAATTAGCTATCGGGGCTTTGGCCCTTACCGTAGCGGTGCTGCTCAGCTCTATGTATATTGTTGATGAGCGCGAAAAAGTACTGCGCCTGTGGTTTGGTGAGGTCACCAAGGTGATTGTTGAACCTGGGCTGAACTTCAAGGTGCCGTTACTGCACGAAATCATCAGGTATGATGACCGTATCCTGTCGCTGGATACCCAGCCGCTGGAAGTCACGCCTGCGGATGATCGCCGCCTTGTGGTGGACGCATTTGCCCGCTGGCGCATTTCAGATCCGGTCATGTTCCGCCGGGCGGTTGGTGCCAGTGCCATCGACGGAGCGCGGCCAAGGCTGGAGCGTATTCTCAACGCCGAGCTGCGCGAAGTGTTGGGTAGTGTCGATAGTGGTGCCATCCTGTCAGCAGACCGGGTTGCCCTGATGGTGCGCATTCGCAATCAAGCGCGCGCCTCGGCAAGTTCGCTTGGGGTTGAGATCATTGATGTGCGCATCAAGCGTGCTGATCTGCCTGAGCAAAACCTTGCCGCGACTTTTGAGCGGATGCGGGCTGAACGGCAACGTGAAGCTGCCGATGAAATCGCCCGTGGTAATGAGGCGGCTCAACGGGTGCGGGCGCAGGCTGACCGGACGGTGGTTGAAACCGTGTCAGAGGCACAAAAAGAAGCTGAGATCACCCGTGGTCAGGCCGATGCAAAGCGCAACGCGATCTTTGCCGAAGCCTTTAGCCGCGATCCGGATTTCTTTACCTTCTTCCGGTCTTTGGCAGCCTATGAAGTATCATTGCTTGGCGAAAACACCACTATGGTGATGACGCCGGACAGCGAATTCTTCAATTATCTGCGGTCACATACTGGCCTGTCCAGTCAGTGATGGCGTAATTGCGCCGGGCTTTGGCCTGATACTTTTGTGGAGGGGCTGGTGTACGCACCGGCCCTTTCGCGTTTTGAGCGGTGCAAATGTTGCAATCAAAATTGCGCCTATGCGCTATTCGGAAAAATCTCGGTATCTCACAAATCGGTGAGTATTGGTCACATAGTTTGGATTGTGCAAATTTTATACTATGTACATATAGAACCAAGCATAATTGACCCGGCAACTTCCGGTAGTATCCGAATATAGGAGACCCGCATGAAACCACAGGCTATTTCACTTCCCGCATATTCCAGGCAAAATCTGAGAATACTTTTGACGCTGGCCATGGGCTTTGCCCTGATGCTGCTCATGGCTGCCGGGGCACGCGCGGCCGGTGCGCCAGAAAGCTTTGCCGACCTTGCCGAACGAACTCAGCCGGCGGTGGTCAACATCACCACCACAACCCTGGTTGCCCGCGATACCGGCCCACGGCCAATGGTGCCGGAAGGCAGCCCTTTCGAGGAGTTTTTCCGCGATTTTCTTGAGCGCAATGAAGGCACTGGTGGTGAAGGGGAAGCACCGCGACAGCGCCGAAATCAGGCGCTCGGCTCGGGCTTTGTGATCAGTGAAGATGGCTACATAGTCACCAATAACCACGTTATCGAAGGCGCCGACCAGATCATGATCGAGTTCAAAAACGGCGCCGGAGAATTGCCCGCGACCGTTGTTGGCACTGACCCGAATACCGATATAGCCGTTCTGAAGGTAGAGGCCGACGGCCCGCTGCCCTTTGTCAGCTTTGGCGATTCTGACATCATGCGTGTGGGTGATTGGGTGCTGGCGGTGGGCAACCCGCTGGGGCAGGGCTTTTCGGTATCCGCCGGTATAATCTCGGCCCGCAACCGCGAACTT
>CAYNXK010000166.1:0-5191 GCA_964401125.1 uncultured Aliiroseovarius sp. | reverse complement strand
GTATGCGCGCGCGTTCAGTAACTTATAGCCTGACATCAGAATCAAAATTAAGTCGTCAGGCTATATCAGTAGATCGCGTATCAGGCTCGTGACAGAACATTGCAAATGGGCTACACGAATTCTGAAGGTGTCGTGAGCATAATGAACACGCAGCAATTGGAACGGGAAAATAAAATGGAAGACCACAAGCACGGGTCCATGGATATAAGCGAGCAGGAAAAAACCTATACCGGATTTATCAAGGTCACAATATGGACGATAGTCGCCATTATCCTGATTTTGGTTTTCATGGCGCTGGTAAACAGCTAGGTTTCCAGCCCGCCTTTACACTCTTTGAGCGGGGGCAGTGATGCTGCGTATTTTATTGTTTCTAGTGGCTGCTCTCAGCTTGGCCGCTTGTGGTGCCCAGTCGAAATGGGCCACGGATGAAGCGGTTTTCAAGGCCACCTATATACATGACGGCCCGCCGATGATTACCCTGTTCACGGTAATCGCCAACCGTTCCGGAGCCGGCGCGCATTCGGCTTTGCTGATCAACGGCTCTGAGCGGGTGTTTTTCGACCCGGCAGGCTCCTGGCATCACCCCAACCTGCCCGAACGCAATGATGTGCACTTTGGCATAACCAACATAGCGGTCGATTTCTATATCGACTATCACTCGCGCATCACCCACCATACGGTCAGGCAAGATATTATCGTGAGTGCGGAAGTGGCCGAGATGGCTATGCGTGCGGTTAAGGCTTACGGCCCGGTGTCGAGGGCCATGTGCGGGGTTGCGGTTGCACGTATCTTGCGCGGCCTGCCGGGGTTTGAGAGCTTGCCGCAAACCCCCTTCCCGAAGAGAATCATGCAAAACTTTGGTGAGCTTCCGGGCGTCACAGAACAAAAGTTTTTTGATGATGACCCGGAAGAAAACAGCCAGATTCTGGTCCGGGGTATCTGATTGTAAGGGAGCCGGAGCGCCGCTGGATGACTTTCTGGTGGCTCAAAGGTCATGAGGCTGATTAGAGCGAATCCAATCTAATCAGAGTCAAGCATTCAGTCGTCGGCCCGAGGCAGCGTTTGCACTTCCAAACGCGTTCGGGTCGACGATTGAATTCAATTGGATTGGATTTGCTTTAGTTCAGCGACGGGCTGACGCCTGCGCTGCAATGGCTGCACCTAATGTAATCAGCAGGGCCGCAAGTAAAAGCGCGACTGTGGCTTCGGTTATACCGGCCAGAACCAGAATCAGCGTTGAAAGAAGTGGTGCTGCATATGAGACAACGCCCAGAAATTGTATATCACCCTGCTTGACCCCTATATCCCAAACATAAAAGGCTAGCCCGACCGGGCCAAGGCCCAGCGCCAAAATCGCGCCCCAACCGAGCAGGTCAGCGGGCCAGGCGGTTTCTTCAAAGATCAGATGCAGCGGCAGAGAAAGGCCGGCGGTGGCCAGACAGAATACTGCGACACTGGCAGTGGGAACCTGTCCCAGTCGACGTGATAAAACCGAGTACCCGGCCCAAGTCAGGGCACAAAGAAGCGCTAAAGTATAGCCGGGCAAAGCATCTGTGGAGAACCCCGCCGCACCACCGGCAATGATCAGCGCGGCCCCGGCAAAACTAATGAGTGCTCCAAAAATATGGCCTGCACGCAGGTTTTCACCCGGCAACAGGCCTGAAAACAGCACGATCAGCAGCGGCCAGAGGTAGGCAATCAGCCCGGCTTCAGCCGCTGGTGCCATGCGCAGGGCAGAAAAGTACAGCAAATGATAGCTAAAAAGCCCCGCCGTTCCAAAGGCATAAATGCGCCATGAGACCCCGCGCAACTGGGCAAATCCACCTGTGCGCCAGAGCCAGACAAACCCGACAAAGCCGCCAATGGCAAAAGCAATGGTGTTCAACTGCAGTGGCGGCACCGGGGCCGCCCCGACGGTAAACAGCGCCAGCAGTGCCCAGAGAAGAACGGCGATAAAGCCAATAATAGTGGCATTTTGGCAGATCATTCTCGACATTTAGCCAAGTTTTTCCACCGCGGCAACAGTGCCCTTGCTTCAGACGAAGAACTGCCCACCATTGGCGGTGATGGTTGATCCATTGATGAATTCCGCATCATCAGAGGCCAAAAATGTGACGCAGCGGGCAATTTCCACAGGCTCGCCCAGCCGCCCGGCGGGGATTTGACCAATGATCGACTCGCGCACCTTATCGGGCACAGCCATGACCATTTCGGTGGCAATATAGCCGGGGCAGATGGCGTTGGCAGTGATGCCAAAGCGCGCGCCTTCCTGGGCCAGACTTTTGGTTAGCCCGAGATCACCGGCCTTGGAAGCGGCATAATTTACCTGACCAAACTGGCCTTTCTGGCCGTTGATCGAAGAAATGGTGATGATGCGGCCAAATTTGCGGGTCCGCATGCCCGGCCAGATCGGATGGGTCATGTTGAAGACGCCGGACAGGTTGGTGTCGATCACCTCCTGCCATTGTTCGCGCGTCATGCGGTGAAAGGGTGCATCTCGGGTGATGCCGGCATTGTTCACCAGCACCTCAACCGGGCCAAGGTCCGCCTCGATGCGCCCTGTGCCTTCGACGCAAGCATCATAGTCGGCCACCGACCACTTATAGGTGGGAATGCCAGTTTCCAAGGTAAACTGTTCTGCCGCCGCATCGTTGCCCGCATAGGTGGCGGCCACCTTGTATCCGGCCTCTTTCAGCGTGGTTGAAATCGCGGCCCCTATGCCGCGTGTGCCTCCGGTAACCAGTGCAACCCGTGCCATGCTGTTCTCCCTGTTTGCGAATCACCTTCGCAATGAAATTATCCAATAGGCTCTGTATGCGCAATATTATTAGGTGGAGAGCATGTACCGCATACTTATTTGTATTTCTCAGGCCCGCTCAAGGCACATGGCCACTCCCATGCCGCCGCCGATGCAGAGCGTGGCGAGGCCTTTTTTTGCCTCCCGTCGCTTCATCTCAAACAACAGCGTATTCAGAATGCGCGCGCCGGAAGCGCCGATCGGGTGGCCAATGGCAATGGCACCGCCATTGACGTTGACCTTGGCCGGGTCCCAGCCCATGTCCTTGTTGACGGCGCAGGCTTGGGCGGCAAAGGCCTCGTTGGCCTCGATCAGGTCAAGGTCGCTGGCTTTCCAGCCAGCCTTATCCAGCGCCTTGCGCGAGGCATATATCGGGCCAACACCCATGATTGTGGGGTCCAGCCCAATGCTGGCATAGGAGGCAATGCGCGCCAGTGGCTCCAGCCCGCGTCTTTCAGCTTCGGCGCTGCTCATAAGCAGCACCCCGGCTGCCCCGTCATTGATGCCCGAAGCATTGGCAGCGGTCACTGTGCCGCCCTCGCGCATGAAAGCTGGGCGCAGTTTTTGCATGGCTTCAATGGTTGCGCCATGGCGGATATATTCGTCTTTGTCGATGATGATGCTGCCCTTGCGGGTTTTGACGGTGAAGGGGATTACCTCAGCATCAAAGCGACCAGCCTTTTGCGCCGCTTCGGCCTTGTTTTGGCTGTCCACGGCAAAGGCATCCTGCTCATCGCGGCTGATCTGCCATTTGGCGGCAACATTTTCAGCAGTCTGCCCCATGTGGTAGCCATTGAAGGCATCCCACAACCCATCGCGGATCATGATATCAATGAACTTCATGTCACCCATTTTGTGACCGGCGCGCAGATGTGCCACATGCGGGCTGAGAGACATGTTTTCTTGCCCGCCGGCTGCGACAATCGCCGCATCTCCCAGCATGATGTGTTGTGCGCCAAGTGCCACGGCACGCAGGCCCGAGCCGCAGACCTGATTGATGCCCCAGGCCGGGCTTTCCTGCGGCAAGCCGGCATTGATATGTGCTTGCCTTGCCGGGTTTTGGCCCTGACCAGCGGTAAGAACCTGGCCCAAAATGGTCTCGGATACTTCGCCTTTGTCAATCCCGGCGCGGGCCACAATGGCCTCAAGTACGGCAGTGCCAAGGTCATGTGCCGGTATGCTGGCCAGCCCGCCTGAAAATGAACCAACGGCTGTACGTGCGGCGCTAACGATTACGATATCTGTCATGTCTGGACCTCCCTGAACCCGTGTCCGGCGTCTCTGGCCCTTGGCGGAAATCGGGGTTGCACAAGGTGGCCAGACGCCTGATTATCTCAGACAGGCTTATGCGGCGACGCAGAACTAATCAAGCATCTCCAGCATTAATAACGGAACGTCAAAAGGGGTTAACCTACCAAGTGACGCTTCTCGGCCTTTAGCCAATAAGGTGAAACTGTCGGTGCGCCAAAGTAATAACCCTGCATACAATCCACCCCGATTTCGGCCAGAACTTCAGCGTCTTCATATGACTCGACGGAAGGGGCAACAATAAACATATCAAAATTTCTGGCAACTGAAACAAGGGCCATGGTCAAGGCCTTGTTGTCCGGGTTGCTATGGATACCACGGATGTATTCGCCACTGATTTTCACGAAATCAAAGTAAAAATCCCTGAGGTATCTGAACGAGGTATAACCAGCACCAAAATCATCCAGCGCGAAGGAAACCCCTTTGTGATGCAGATCAGCCATGAAGGCCTGCACGATGTCGGGCATGGTAATGGCAGTACGCTCACTGATTTCCAGAATTAACCGCTCTGCAATGCCGGGGTCTTTGGTAAGCCCGGCTTGCAGCACCTGCATCCAGGGTGCATAGCCGGTGGAGCGGGCTGACATATTGATGGAAAGCCGTAATCCCGGCTCCATTCCCAGCGCTTCCAGGCCTTTTTCCAGTGCCAGTACGTCGAGTTTGCGCCCCAGTTCCTGATCTTCCACTATGCTGATGAAGTCACGCGCTGGAATGATCCGCTTCTTGTGGTCCATGACCCGGAGCAGCCCTTCATAAAACGCCATCTTGTCGGGCTGGGCAGTTTGCACCACCGGCTGGAAGGCTAACAACACCCGTTTCTTGCGAATGGCTTCGCGCACTATGCCCAATGTATCCTGGTCCTGTGCTGTGACCATTTCGGAAAGCGGGCTGGATTGGGGTGCGGCCGGGTCAGCCACAATCAGGTCATGCATCAAGTGCCTCTTTCATCGCATATGTCGTGCCACTTTGCCCCAGACCTGCTAATAAGGTGTAAATAGCGGCATTTGTCGAAAATTGTATGGGTCCCTACCTGTCAACGGCGGAGTAAAAACCTGCCATATGGTGGCGTAAAAGAAGGCCACTTGG
>CAYNXK010000165.1:0-5206 GCA_964401125.1 uncultured Aliiroseovarius sp. | reverse complement strand
CCCCCCCCCCCCCCCCCCCCCCCCCCCCCCCCCCCCCCCCCCCCCCCCCCAAAAGGTTTTACTGCTGAAGCCCGAAACTTTCATGAACCTGTCTGGTCAGGCGGTGGGCGAGGCCATGCGGTTTTATAAACTGACGCCTGAAGATGTAACGGTGTTTCATGACGAGCTTGACCTTGCGCCGGGCAAAATCCGGGTCAAAACCGGTGGCGGCCATGCCGGCCATAATGGCTTGCGCAGCCTGCACGCTCATATCGGGCCACAATACCGGCGCGTGCGCCTTGGCATCGGCCATCCGGGGCATAAAGACCGGGTGTCACATTATGTGCTGTCGGATTTTGCCCGCACCGAACAGGATTGGCTTGATGACCTGATGCGCGGCATTTCCGATGGGGCAGGTAAGCTGGCGGCTGGTGATGCGTCCGGGTTTTTGAACGCCATCGGCCTGCGGATGAAACCACCGGCACCAAAAGCCGCAAAAGCCAAGCCGCCTGCTCCCACAAATGAAGACCCGCCGAAAGCAGACCCGCGCAACCCGATGCAGAAGTTGATGGATAAATTTCGATGAGCCTACGCGCCGCCCTGCGCGCTCAGGCCAAAAGTAATCTGGCGCTTGGCTCGCCCTTTACCGCCCGCATCCTGCACCTGTTGGCGGACAGGCTTCAGCCCGGCACCAAACTGAGTGACCGTCTTTTCAACTGGCCGGGGCGTATCGACTCCGGCGGCGCATCTGTGCCTCTGCGCCTGCTTGGCGGGTTGCAGGCGCTGGTGCTGAACGGCGCGGCCCCGGATCTTGCCCGCCTATATCCGCCCGAGCCAACCCTTGATGACACTGCCCTGTGGCTGGCCATTGCGGCAACCCTCTCCGACCACGCTGAATTTCTTGAAACATGGCTGAATTCTCCACCGCAAACCAATGAGGTGCGCCGCGCCTCGGTGCTGATCGCCACCGGCCACTGGCTAAACCACCACTACGGCTTACCACTGGCCCTGTCTGAGCTGGGAGCCAGCGGCGGGCTGAACCTGATGTGGGATCACTTTGGCCTGGGCATTGGTGACCAGGTATTTGGCCCCCAGAACCCGGTTTTCACCCTGACCCCGGATTGGCGCGGCCCCCACCCACCGCACGCTGCCCCAGAGGTAGCCGAGAGACGTGGTGTTGATCTGAACCCGCTTGACCCGGCAGACCCCGAGGATGCACAGCGCCTTACTGCCTATCTCTGGGCCGATCAGCCCCAGCGCCTGATACGCACCCGTGCTGCCATGACCATTGCGACTGCGGCAGTTGACAAAGGCGATGCTGCGGCCTGGCTCCGGGGCCGCCTTGCCGCCCGGCGCCCCGGCCAAACTCACTTTGTCTACCACACCATCGCCTGGCAATACTTCCCGTCAGCCACAAAATCTGCCTGCGAGAAAGCGCTGAACGAAGCCGGGGCGCGCGCCTCGGAAGATGCCCCGCTGGCGCGCCTTTCAATGGAAGCCGATGGCGGCAGAGGTGCGGCTCTCACCCTCTGGCTCTGGCCGGAAGGACGGAAAATAAACCTTGGGCGAGTTGATTTTCATGGACGTTGGGTTGAATGGCTGACAGATTGATCTGGCGAACAGAACAGTGAGGACTACATGACAACCACGCCGACCATCGCCCAAAAAGCCCCGTTTCCCATTGATGTGGAGGAGGGAAAAACCTATTTCTGGTGTGCCTGCGGGCTTTCAAAGAAACAGCCCTTTTGTGACGGCTCACACAAGGATACCGGCATAGCGCCGGTCAAATACACGGCACCGGCTTCTAAAAAGGCCTTCTTCTGTGGCTGTAAACACAGTGACAACGGCGTGCTTTGCGATGGCAGCCACAACAAATTGTAAGCAATAAATATAGGTCTATACATGTGGAAAACTGTGCTTAGTCTGATAATTCTGCTGCTGGTGATACTGGCCGGCCTTGGCATCTGGAAGCATGAAAAACTGACCCGGTTGATGGCTGTAAATTCGCTTTTTGACGCCGAGAAGATCGTCAGTAATTTCTCCAACATGGATACGCTTTTTCTAACCCGCAGCATGGCGCGCGGGCCGGGGCCGGTAAGCCAGTTGCCGGAAGGGGCCAAGGCGGATTTGCCCGCTGAAATCACCTCCTGGATCAGCGACCGCAGCCTAACGGCGCTCGTGGTGCTGAAAGACGGGCACATTGTTGCCGAGGAGTATTTTCAGGGCACTGGGCCGGAAGATTTACGCATATCATGGTCCGTTGCCAAAAGCTTCCTGTCAGCGCTGGTTGGCATCCTTGTTGAGGAAGGCACTATCGCATCGCTACAGGATCCGGTCACGAAATACGTGCCTGGGCTGGCCGGGTCGGCCTATGAAGGGGCGACCATACTGAATGTTTTAAACATGGCTTCAGGAATTGAGTTTGATGAGGATTACCTGAATTTCTGGAGTGATATCAATAAGATGGGTCGTGTTTTGGCGATGGGTGGGTCTATGGACGCATTTGCCAAGGGACAAAACAGACGCCAGAACCCACCGGGCGAAAGCTGGCAATATGTCTCGATTGATACCCATGTGATCGGCATGGTTTTGCGCGGTGCAACCGGGCTGAGCGCATCGGAACTTCTGGAAGAAAAGCTGCTGATCCCCATGGGCCTTGAGGCGGAATCCTATTATGTGACCGATGGCCACGGCGTTGCTTTTGTGCTGGGCGGGCTGAACATGCGAACCCGCGATTATGCCCGTTTTGGCCAGATGTTTTTGCAAAACGGTGCCTGGAACGGCGCCCAGATCGTGCCCGCGGACTGGGTCATGGCCTCGACAATGCCGTCAGCCCCCACCGCAGCCGGGGACGGCACGCAATACGGCTACCAATGGTGGATCGCCACTGATGCACCGCCGGGCGAATTTTTTGCGCGCGGAGTTTATGGCCAGTATATTTACATCAACCGCACAGCGGGCGTGGTAATCGCCATCAACTCGGCCGATCGCGACTTTCGTGAACCAGGGTCGTTTGAACAAAACCTATCGGCCTTCCGGGCCATCGCCGAGGCGCTGTAATGCAGCCGGAACCTGATAAGCCGGTAAATGTGCTGGGCGGGGTGCTTGCGCCATGCGGGCTTGAGCCGCTCACCGGCTATTTTCGCGATGGGCATTGCAATACCTGCGAAAC
The DNA here is from genome assembly GCA_964401125.1 of uncultured Aliiroseovarius sp. Lineage (GTDB taxonomy): Bacteria > Pseudomonadota > Alphaproteobacteria > Rhodobacterales > Rhodobacteraceae > JAAEUB01. Next base: position 2,055 of record CAYNXK010000165.1, on the reverse strand, counting down.
TGATTTTGGCAGCCATACAATCTGCGTCATCATGACCAACGAGTTTCTGGCCTACTCAAAATATCTGGGTAATGACCTGACCACGGCAAACCCGAAATATGGCTTTGAAGGGCTGGTGGCCAAGGATCGCTGGTGCCTCTGCGCCAGCCGATTTTTGCAGGCACATGACGAAGGTTGCGCGCCGCATGTGGTGCTGGAAGCCACCCATAAGCGCGCCCTTGATGTGGTGCCTTTGATGATATTAAAGCATTACGCCGGAGCGATTTAGAAGGAATAGCGGCGCATCTCAGCCCCCCTTCAGACGTTGCATAAGATAGATTTCACTTTCCGGCCTGACCAGTTCTTGCAACCCGCTGGCAATGATACGCCCATCTACCGACACCGAAACCCCGGCTTCGATCACCGGGCCGAGACCGGGATATCTGGCCTTCAATGCGGCCAGCATCTCACCAATATTGCGGGCCTCCACCTCAACCACATCGCGGCCCCCGGTATGCGCCCGCAGGCCTGACCAGAGGTGAACTTCAACCATCTGCTGCCAGCTTTTCCAGAGCCTCCAAAATAACCGGGGGGGACATGGGCAAATCGTGCATCCGCACCCCGGCCGCCTGTGAAACCGCATTGGCAATCGCTGCCAGCGGCGGGCAGATTGAGGTTTCGCCCACCCCGCGCACGCCATAAGGGTGGCCGGGGTTGGGTACTTCAACAATTACCGTGTCGATCATTGGCAGATCGCTGGCAACCGGGATGCGGTAGTCAAGAAAATTCGCATTTTGCAAGCGGCCATCCGCGCCATAGATATATGCCTCATTCAAAGCCCAGCCAATGCCTTGCGCCGCACCTCCCTGATACTGGCCTTCCACATATGCCGGGTGGATTGCTTTGCCCGCATCCTGCACCACCGTATAGCGCACAATCTGTGTTTTGCCGGTTTCCGGGTCAACCTCGGCATCAACAATATGGGTGGCAAAGCTAACGCCCGCACCTTCAGGGGTGGCCTCAAAATGGCCCGATATAGGCCCGCCGGTCGCGCCCATATTGGCGCATATCTCGGCTATCGACAGCGGTGCAAAATCACCGGCATTCGGCCCGGCTGGTTTGGCAAAACCGTCTTCCCAGACCACAGCATCTTCATCGATTCCCCACTTGGCGGCGGCGCGGGCACAAAGCTTGGCCCTGGCATCACGGCTGGCCTTGATCACCGCCAGCCCCGAGGCATATGTCACGCGCGAGCCATGGCTGACCTCGTTATAGCCAAGCGATGCCGTATCGGCGATGGTGACGCGAATATCCTCATACGCAATACCCAGCTCCTCAGCCGCCATCATGGCCATGGAGGCGCGTGAGCCGCCAATGTCAGGTGTGCCAACCGCAATTTGCACGGTGCCATCCTCAGACAGCGCCAGTGTCACTGAGGTTTCGCCGCCGTAATTGAACCAGAATCCACAGGAAACACCCCTGCCTTGCCCCGCCTTAAGCGGCGCTGTGTAATGCGGGTGCGCCTTTGCGGCCTCCAGGGTTTCCACCAGCCCAATGCGCTGAAAAGTCGGGCCATAGCTGGCCTTGCTACCCTCGCGGGCGGCATTTTTCAGGCGGGTCTCAATCGGGTCAAGACCAAGCGACAGGCACAGCTCGTCAATCACGCTTTCAGTGGCAAAAGCTGCCATTGGGGAGCCGGGGGCGCGGTAAGCAGCCTGTTTTGGCCGGTTGGTCATGATGTCATAGCCAACCTGCCGCACATTTTTGAGGTTGTAGCAGGCAAAGGCACACATAGCGGTAAATTCCATGGGTGCGCCGGGAAAAGCCCCGCCCTGCAGGCGGAAAATACCTTCGGCAGCGGTGATAATGCCGTCTTTTTTCATACCTATCCTGATATCCATCGAGGCGGATGCGGTTGGCCCCGTGGCGCGAAACACCTCACCGCGGCTCATCACCAGCTTGACGGGCCGACCAGTTTTGCGACTAAGCGCCATGGCCACCGGCTCGATGAAAACCGTGGTTTTACCGCCAAAACCGCCGCCAATCTCGGATGCAGTGACCCGCAACTGGCTGGCT
>CAYNXK010000164.1:0-5218 GCA_964401125.1 uncultured Aliiroseovarius sp. | reverse complement strand
GCCCCCAAAAAGCAACCTGCCTTGCCGGAATTCATTGCCCTGATGGCGATGATGGCTGCCCTCGTGGCCTTTTCGATTGATGCCATGCTGCCCGCTTTGCCGGAAATTGCCGCCGAACTCAGCCCGGAGGCACCAAACCAGGCACAGTTGGTGGTGGGGGCGTTTATTCTGGCGCTTGGGCTGGGCACGCTGCTGGCCGGGCCATTATCTGACAGATTTGGCCGCCGCCCGGTGGTAATGTTTGGCGTGGCTATTTACGTGGTCGGGGCATTATTGGCATGGCAGGCTGAAAGCATGCCGGCGTTATTACTGGCGCGGATGTTGCAGGGGCTGGGCTGCGCCGGGCCACGGGTAGTGACCATGGCAATTACCCGCGACCGTTATGCCGGACGGCAAATGGCGCGGATCATGTCGTTTGTGATGATCGTGTTCTCGTTGGTTCCAGCGCTGGCACCGTTGATTGGCGCACATATTTCAAACGCTTTTGGCTGGCGCGCCATTTTCCTCGTGTTCATCTTGTTCGCAACCATTGTGGCCTGCTGGTTTGCCTTGAGGCAACCCGAGACTCTGCCCCCTGAGGCCCGCGCCCCCCTGCGTGCCACACGTATTGCCTCGGCCATTGGCGAAGTCTTTCGCCACCCAACCACGCGCCTGTCGATCTTTGTCCAGATGCTGACTTTCGCCATGTTGTTTGCCACCATTGCCAGCGTGCAGCAGGTATTTGATATCACCTACGGGCGGGCTGAAAGCTTTCCCTTGTACTTTGGCGTGATTGCCCTGCTTGCAGCCTCCAGCGGCTTTCTCAATGCCCGGCTGGTGGTGCGTCTGGGCATGCGGGCCATGGTGCGCGGCATGCTGAGTGTGCAGATTGGCCTTTCCGCGCTGATGATTCTCACAACCTTCTGGGTCACAAACCTAAACCTGTCCTTTGCAATCTATGTGTTTTGGACCTTTTCGCTGTTCTTTCAGGCCGGCCTGACCATCGGCAACCTGAACGCATTGGCGCTTGAGCCCATGGGGCATATTGCCGGGCTGGCGGCCTCGGCTGTGGCCTCGGTGGCCACCATTGGCTCAGTCATGATAGCGGTGCCGCTGGGCTTGGCATTTGACGGCAGCGCCCGGCCTCTGGCCATGGGCATATTGGTACTGGCGCTGCTGGCCTGGTGGCTGACCGGGCTTATCCGGAGACCGTCTGAGCTTTAGCTGCCACAGGCCCGGGCCGCGCCAGCATGCGGCTGCGCAAAAAGCCCGAAGCCCCGATCTGGATGAAATAGGCAAACATGATTGGCAGAATGAAGGTGGCGCCAAACTGGTCAACCACAAACACCGCCAGGATCAGTGCCAGCGTGATATAGCGCGTGGCAATGTGCCAGTAAACGGCGCGGCCTTCCGGGGTGTTTGGGGTCAGGAAGCGGGCGGCACTGAAGGCGAAAGCGTAGAAAACAAGCGTTGCTGCAAAGGCTGTGACCAACGCCGAGACCGGCACGGTGAACAAAAGTTGTGCCGTTGACAGGCTGAACAGATAAAACACGATGCCAAACATGGTGGCCTTGGAAATAAGCGGCTGGTGCTTTTCGCTGAATTTGATCACGCTAGGCAAATAGGCCAGCGCCAAACGGCTGAGCAGGAAGGGGATGACAATGAGGATCATGAAGGGACCGATGGGCCTGACTTCACGACCACTTTCAAGGCCAGCGATTGCGCCAAGCTCTGGGGCCGGGAAAAAGCCCTGAGCCACGTCAAAATACATGCCGAATATCAGGGTAACGGGCAACAGCAGCGCCAGATTAAGCATGAAAATGATGAAACCCAGCTTGGGGTTGGCACCAGAGGTTTTGATCCACATCATCACCATGCCACCACCGGGCAGCAAGGCCAGCAAAAACAGCGCCCCGGCAATGCCGATATCACCGGAAAAATACCCGATCAGCAGGGCCACAGAGGTCAGGAACAGGTAATTGATCCAAAGGTTGCGCCCGAATGACGGCATTTGTGTTTTGACCAGAGACAGGTCTGAAACCTGAAACTTGAACAGGCTGGGGGTGACAAGAAAGATGCCTGCCACCAGACAGACCAGCGCCGAAAAGGCAAAACCGCCGGTCAGGGCACCAAGGCCTAGACCAAGGATAATGGCCGTAACGACAAGAAGTATCTGTTGCATGGCTTGGCCTTTCATAGCGGTTTATGCCCGAATTTCGTCTATATATTCATATTTTTGAATACTTCAACCCCGGCTCTCTTGCCTCGCCTTCTTTTTGGCCTCCTGCACGATCTGGGCAAGGTCGCGGGCAATGGCAAAGGCGCCCTTGATCCGGTCACTGGCGCCGGCCCAGTCTCGCACGATTACCACCTTGTTGTCACGCACTTTGGCCTGACCTTTCTGAGCTTGCAGAAAGTTAACCAAGCCCTCGGGTGAAGAGAATTTATCATTGTGAAACTGCAAGGTCGCCCCCTTGGGGCCACCATCCAGCCGACTGATCCCGGCGCGTTTACACATGCCCTTGATACGCACCACCAAAAGCAGCGTGTTGACCTCGCGCGGCAGCTTGCCGAAACGGTCGATCAACTCAGCGGCAAAACCTTCAATATCAACCTTGCTGGCAAGGCCTGACAAGCGCCGGTAAAGACCAAGTCTCAGATCAAGATCAGGCACATAAGCCTCTGGTATCATGACAGAAACACCAAGGTTAATGCGCGGAGACCAGCCTTCATCCAGCTCAGATATTCCCTCATGCTCGCCACTGCGGATTTTGGCAATCTCCTCTTTGAGCATCTGCTGGTAAAGCTCATAGCCAACCTCGCGCATCTGCCCGGATTGGGCCTCGCCAAGTAAGTTGCCGGCACCGCGGATATCAAGGTCTTGCGAGGCCAACGTAAAGCCCGCGCCAAGCGCATCAAGGCTGCCCAACACCCGCAGGCGCTTTTCGGCGGTAGGTGTCAGGGGCTGGCGCGGCTTGGTGGTCAGGTAGGCGTAAGCCCGGGTTTTGGAGCGCCCAACCCTGCCGCGTATCTGGTAAAGTTGTGCCAGACCAAACATATCAGCCCGGTAAATCACCATGGTGTTGGCGGTGGGTATATCCAGGCCACTTTCAACGATCGTAGTGGCCAGTAACACATCAAACTTGCCATCATAAAAGGCGTTCATCCGTTGATCCAGCTCGCCTGCCGCCATCTGGCCATGAGCGATGACATAGCGCACCTCCGGCACCTGATTTTGTAGAAAATCCTCTATTTCAGGCAGGTCTTTGAGGCGCGGCACCACAAAAAAGCTTTGGCCGCCGCGATAATGCTCGCGCAGCAGGGCCTCGCGGATGGTGATCGAGTCAAACTCGCTCACATAGGTGTGAATCGCCAGCCGGTCCACCGGCGGCGTGCCGATCAGGCTGAGGTCACGCAGCCCGGACAGGCTCATTTGTAAGGTGCGCGGGATCGGTGTGGCGGTCAGGGTCAAAACATGCACATCCGAGCGTAACGCCTTCAGGCGCTCCTTGTGGCTGACGCCAAAACGCTGTTCCTCATCCACCACCAGCAGGCCAAGGTTATGAAAACGTATGCTTTTTGCCAGTAAAGCGTGGGTGCCGATGGCAATATCAACTTGGCCGGTCTTCAGCCCCTTACGGGTCAGATCAGCCTCGCGCGCCGGTATAAGACGGCTGATCTGGGCAATGTTAAGTGGAAAACCGCGAAAGCGCTCGGAGAAACTTTTGTAATGCTGACGCGCCAGCAAGGTTGTCGGCGCAATCACCGCCACTTGGGTTCCGGCCATGGCGGCAATGAAAGCCGCGCGCATGGCCACTTCGGTTTTACCAAAGCCAACGTCACCGCAAATTAGCCGGTCCATGGGGCGACCAGCGGCCAGATCCCCGACGGTATCTTCAATGGCTGCAAGCTGGTCTTCGGTTTCTTGATAGGGAAAGCGCGCCGAAAATTCCTCCCAGGCATGATGCGGTGCTTGCAGAACCGGCGCACGGCGCAAAGCCCGCTCGGCGGCAAGGCGGATCAGCTTGTGGGCAACCTCGCGGATGCGCTCCTTGAGACGGGCCTTTCTGGCCTGCCATGCCCCACCGCCAAGCTTATCCAGCAAGCCGGTATCTTGACCGAATTTTGACAGAAGTTCGATGTTTTCAACCGGCAGAAACAGCCGGTCGCCGCCGGCATATTCCAGCGCAATACATTCATGCGGCGCCCCCATGGCCTCAATGGTTTCCAACCCATTGAAGCGGCCAATTCCGTGATCCACATGCACCACAAGATCACCCTTGGCCAGTGCCTGCGCCTCGGTCAAAAAGTTTTCGGCCCGGCGGCGGCGGGCCGGCCGGATCAGACGTTCACCCAGCACATCGGTTTCGGAAATCACTGTCAATCCGGGGGCCTCAAAGCCCTGCTCAAGGGGCCAGACAGCCAGATAGGTGCCGGGCTTGTCTGAAACATCGCGAAAATCGGCAATATTGCTTATAGTGCTCAGGCCTTCATCTGCCAGCAGGCCAGAAAGCCGCGCGCGGGCACCTTCTGAATAAGAGGCGATGACCACCGGAGAGGTTTTATTTTTTGCTTTAATGTGATCTGATAACGCACTGAAAAGGCTTAGATTTTCATGTTGACGTTCCGGGGAAAAATTGCGCCCGATGCGGCCGGAAGCATCCAGAACACCGGCCCCGGTGGCTTGTGGTAAGGCGGCAAGTGAGATCACCCGGCGGCTTTTGGTGGCCCTATCCCAAGCCGTATCATCCAAGTATAACAGCTCGGGCGGACAGGGTTTATAGACCGAATCCATGGAGTTTTTGGCGCTTAGCGCCTCTGTGCGGGCGTTGTATTGCTCGCTGATCGCCTGCCAACGTGCCGCTCGGGCCTGGGCAAACTGGTCATCCAGCATCACCGGGGCATTGGGCAGGTAATCAAACAGAGTTTCAAGTTTCTCATGGAAGAACGGCAGCCAATGCTCCAGCCCCTGATGCTTGCGGCCAGCCGAGATCGCCTGATAGAGCGCATCATCGGCGCCGGCTGTGCCAAATTCCGTGCGGTAATTCTGCCGGAAGCGCTGTATGGAAGCCGGATCAAGCTGCACCTCGCTGACCGGCGCCAGCTCGATCCGGCTGAGCTTCTCAATGGTGCGCTGTGTTGCGGGATCAAAGCGGCGCGCCCCGTCCAGCACATCGCCAAACAGATCAAGCCGCACCGGGCCATGGTTTGCGCTGGTAATGCCTGGGCTATAAATGTC
>CAYNXK010000163.1:0-5259 GCA_964401125.1 uncultured Aliiroseovarius sp. | reverse complement strand
CAATGCCTAATAGGTATCCTCAGCGCTGGCACTATCGGCCGTGCGCCCCTTGCGCACATCATTGATGGCAGCATTGAGGTTCTGAGCCGAAACCGCCCCCGCCTCCAGCGCTTCGCGCGCCTTTGACTTTACCACCGCCAGCGCCGTCAGCAGGCGCTCAACTGGCACAAAACTATCACCAGCCTTTTTGGCCAGTTTCTCGGCCTCATCCAGCACACGGCCGGTCTGTCTATCCATATAAATCTGGCTGGCGTCACCGGTAACCTTGGCCATTTTGCCAAGCTCGGAATCAACCGCCTCAAGCACACGTTCAGGTGCGCCGCCTGCCTTGCGGATCAGGTTGGCGGCCATGCCTTCATCATCGTCCATAAGAGCTTTGAGCAGATGCTCGGGGGCAAGGCGCTGATGGTTTTCACGCGTTGCAATCGTTTGGGCCGCCAGCACAAAACCGCGTGACCGCTCGGTGAACTTTTCCAGGTTCATGTTTATCTCCTTCTCATAAGCGCCCTGCTTGGAATGCCCGCTTTGCGGCACATTTCCCCTGGGCCTTGTACAAACAGATGGGGATCAGACCAGGCCATGACAAGGGCTGGAAGGCGGCAGCACTTCCCACTTGTCGAGTAAAGTGACACCAATATTCCGGTGCCTGATTTTGACAAAAAAGCCAAAATAAGGTAGGCTTTTATTTACCAATACATGAAATGCTATCAGGGGGGTCGGGTCAATAAAAGGATAACCCGATGATTGTTAACAGCCTTGACCTAAGTGAGGCCTTCTTTGATGCAGATACTTCACGCCATATGGCGAATATCACGATGAATATGACTGGGCCAAGTGGGACCACGTTTAACCTCAGCTTTTCCTGCCACACGGTGCAGCCGGCCGACTGCCCGTCAACCCTTGTGCTTTACGGGCTGATCAAACACGCGACCGAACAGGCGCGCGTACTACCGGCCTTTCGAGGGTCGGAAAATACCATTAAGCTTGATCTGGAGCAGGTCACGATCACCGCTGCTTGACGAATGCCCGGCACCAACCCAAAAGAGGCGCGACCCATAAAGGAATCACGCCATGCCCCCTAAACACCTGCCCACCGACCGCCTAATTGTTGCCCTCGACATGCCCGATGCCCTTGCCGGGCTGGCAATGGCCGAACAACTTGGCGACGCAGTATCATTTTATAAAATCGGATTGGGCATGCTCACCGGCGGCGGGTTAGCATTGGCGCGCGAACTAAAAGACGAGCTGGGCAAGCGCATTTTTCTTGACATGAAGCTGTTTGACATCGGCAATACCATCGAGGCCGCAGTGCGCGGGCTGGCGGCGCAACAGCTTGATTTTCTTACGGTACACGGAGACCCGCATGTGGTGCGTGCCGCCAGTGAAGGCAAAGGCGGCGCGGATATGAAAATTCTGGCGGTGACAATCCTGACTTCGCTTGATCGGGCTGACCTTGATGCCGGCCTGATAAAGGCAGGTGAAGTGCATGACCTGGTGTTGGAGCGCGCAGCACTGGCTTTTGAGGCGGGCGCAGACGGGGTTATCTCATCCCCCCATGAAGCGGCGGCCATTCGGGCGCTGCCACAGGCGAAAGGCAGAATTATTGTTACCCCCGGCGTGCGCCCCTCTGGTGCCGCCATGGGCGACCAGAAGCGCGTGGCAACACCTGTTGAGGCCATTGAGAGCGGCGCTGACCATATCGTTATCGGCCGTCCGGTTTGCAATGCCAGCAATCCGCGCGCAGCGGCACAGGCCATTTTAAGCGAACTTTCTGCAACCTGATCTCTGACCTCACCACATACAAACCTTGGCCTCTGGTAAACGGGGGCCTCTGGTAAACGGGGGGCGCCCGGTGCATTGGCGGGCCATAACATGCTAACGCTTACAGATATAGCCAAGCGAATTTATTTTCGTTTCAGTTGTTTGGCTATAAGTCTTTGATTCTACGCGCATGCTTCGCAAATTTTGGTATCAAAACTCGCTTCCATGCGCTATACTTGTGTTGGATAAACCGGAAGAAAGGCTTCAAAATGCCCAAAGCAACCCGTCTGGGTGACATCGGATCAGGCCATGATTGTCACTTTCCGCCAAGCCCGTCCATAGGTGGCTCACCCGATGTTTATGTCAACAATATTCCACTGGTGCGTCAGGGCGATGCCTATGCGCCACATGCCTGTGCACCTTGCCCGCAACCCCCGCACCCCCGCAGCCTAAGCGGCGGCTCGGGCACGGTGTTTGTCAACGGCAAGCCCGCCGGGAGAGTTGGCGATGGCATATCCTGTGGTGGCGCGGCCGATGCCGGGTCGGGAGATGTGAGCATTGGAGATTGATCAGGGCGTACCGTGTCACTGAACCCAGCTGCTCTCAGTTCTCGTTTATGTCCGAATCGAAATACTTGACCTGACCTTTGCGGATGCCAAAGAACCGGCGCATCAGGACCCATGACAATAACGCCACGACGGCCGCGATCACCAGAAGCCACGGCCAGGCAACAGCAAAGCCCAGCCCGATCAGCAGCCCGACCAGCCCCACGCCAATTGCAAAACCAAGAAAGATGAAGCCGGGGGCCAGCACTTCAAGAATTGCCAGCCCCAGCGCCGCCGTAATCCAGACCCACCAGATTTCCCAGATCATGAGGCTTTACCTTTGAACATGGCAAAGGCATTGCTGAAGGCATCCAGCGCCTGGGTCGGCAACAGGATCGTTTGTTTGCCCTCGCCTGCACCAACTGCCGTAAGCGCCTCGACCTGCTTCAGGGCCACCTGATATTGCGCCGCCTCAAGGCCGTTTTCATTGATGGCCTTGGCCACAACTCCGGTGGCATAGGCCTCGGCGTCAGCGGTAATCCGGCGGGCTTTGGCCAACTGCTCGGCCTCATAAAGCTCGGCATCCGCATTCAGCTCAACCGCGCGCTTATGGCCCTCGGCTTCGGTTACGGCAGCACGCCGCGCCCGTTCGGCATTCAACTGCTGCAACATGGCCTCACGGGTGGCCTGATCGAGATTGACATCAAGAATTTCGGCGCGCGTCACCTCAACGCCCCAGTCGTCCACTGATTGGGCGACCTGTTGTTTAATCTTGACGATCAACTCCTCACGGTTCGACTGGACCTCGTCCAGCTCCATTTCGCCAATGCCCGCCCGTACGATCCCTGCTACCGTAGTGGCAATGGCGGCATCCACATCGCGGATCCGGTAAACCGTCTTTTCCGGCTCTATAATGCGATAGAACACCGAGGTTTCCACCTGCACCAGCACGTTATCGGCGGTAATCGCATCCTGGCTGGCGCTGGGCAATTGCCGCTCAAGGATGGAAACCTTGTGGCGCACCCTGTCAAGAAACGGCACGATGAAGTTAATCCCCGGTCCCAGCACCTTTTGCAGGCGGCCAAAGCGTTCCACCACATGTTTTTCTGATTGCGGCACGATGCGAACAGCCAAATAAATGACAATAATAAGCAGAGCTGCCAGCAAAAGTGGCACGATGTTTGGCCCGATTAGCTGGGCCAGGATATCCTGATTATTCATTTTTCCTCCAAAATCCTACCGCTTCAACGTGAGTATATGATCTGTCAGGCCCGCCTTTTCAATCCCTGTTTGAGATATGTACAAGCCTGCCATGCATGATGTACCAGCCGCATACCGGCCACAGGCATGAGTTTTTGCTTCAGTTGTCCTACCGTATAGGTTAAAATACCACCATGCCCGCCCTCTGCCGTGACTGCTTTGAGACCTTTGATAATGCTGCCCGCTGCCCAAATTGCCGCAGCCCGCGCCTGCTGTCGCATCCTGAACTTTTCAAACTCACCATCGCCCATATGGATTGCGACGCCTTTTTTGCCTCGGTGGAAAAGCGCGACAACCCTAGCCTGGCCGACAAGCCGGTGATCATTGGGGGTGGCAAGCGTGGTGTGGTTGCCACCGCCTGCTATATAGCACGCATTCGTGGCGTAAAATCCGCCATGCCGATGTTTCAAGCCCTTGCCCTGTGCCCTGATGCGGTGGTTATCAGCCCGCGTGGCAGCCATTATGCCAAAGCTTCCAAAGAAATCCGCGCTCTGATGAACGACCTGACACCGGCTATCGAGCCGCTTTCGCTGGACGAAGCATTTCTGGACATGACTGGTACGGAGCGGCTGCACCACGCCCCGCCGGCAGTCATGCTGGCACGGCTGGTCAAGCGCATGGAAGATGAGTTGGGCTTGTCTGGCTCCATCGGCCTTTCGCACAACAAATTTCTCGCCAAGATTGCCTCGGACCTCAACAAGCCGCGCGGCTTTTCCATCATTGGTAAGACAGAAACCCCAGATTTTCTTGCCAAAAAACCCGTGCGCCTGATCTGGGGAGTTGGTGCCGTGACTCAGGCAGCCCTTGAGAGGGCTGGAATCAGAACTTTCACCGACCTGCTCAGGTGGGAGCGCAAAGACCTGTCAGCGCGTTTTGGCTCCATGGGCGAGCGGCTTTGGCATTTAGCGCGCGGACAGGATGTACGCCGTATCTCGGCCAGCACTCCCATGAAATCCATCTCGAATGAAACCACCTTTCATGCAGATACTGCCAATGCGCAGATTCTCGATGGTCACCTCTGGCGGCTGTCTGAAAAGGTATCGGAGCGGGCCAAGGCAGGCAGTATTTCCGGGCGCATAGTGACACTTAAATTGAAGCGCGCCAACCATTCGGCCCTGTCACGCAGGATCAGCCTGCCCGGCAGCACGCAATCGGCAGACCGCATCTACCGCACGGCGCGCGCGCTGTTTGACCTTGTGGCAGATCAGGGGCCGTTCCGCCTGATCGGGGTCGGAATCAGTGGCCTTGGGCCGGATATGGGGCTAAATTCGAGGCCCGACCTTGCCAGACCCGACTTTGAAGGAGATTTACTTGACCCAGACGCCAACCAAAGACAGGCCGCCGAGCGCGCCGCAGACAAGATACGCGCCCGTTTTGGCAGGGAGGCAATTTTGAAGGGGCGCTCGTTTCGTTAAAATCCAACTAAAAATCATGCTGAGCTTAACAAGGTATTTTCTTTTCCATGCAACAACCGTGCCGCAACGTTTGAACACGGAGAACTTAACCTGATGAACCATGCCGAGCTTGACAAAGAAATTGGGGCTGCCGTTATTGCCCATGATGAATGGAACAGGCGCCTAACAACAGCAATCAACTTGGGAGAATGTGATACCTCACCCGCCGACATATCAGTTGACCATAAATGCGCTTTTGGCAAATGGCTGTAGCGCTGATATTGATGCTGAAATCAAAA
>CAYNXK010000162.1:0-5275 GCA_964401125.1 uncultured Aliiroseovarius sp. | reverse complement strand
GTAAGAATGGACTTGGATAAGGCCACCAAACTGATCAGCCAGTTTGCCGATGCCCATCTGGCGGTTATCGTGGTCTCAAGCCCGGTAACCTCAGAGAAGGTGCCTCAAATTGAGCAGGTCTATTCTGCCGGGGCCGTCTGTCTGGCACTTCTGAATGGGGCACTGGCCTCGGGCTGGGGGGCAAACTGGCTGTCCGGCTGGGCCTTACATGACCGGGATTTCATTGCCGGGGGGCTAGGGCTGGCAGCACATGAAAACGTCGCCGGGTTTATTGCCATTGGCAGTGAAACCTGTGCGCCGCCAGAGCGCCCGCGCCCGGACCTTGAGCGTATTACCCAATGGATGGCCACATGATCATTGCTGACTTTATCCGCTCTGTTGCCCAACTGGGCGACCGCCGTTTTCGGCGAATTTTGCTGCTGGGGGTTGGGCTGACACTTTTACTTCTGGTTGCGGTGACAATCGCCTTTGCATGGCTGATTGGCTGGCTGGTGCCTGACAGCACCACAATTCCGTGGATTGGCGAGATCACCTGGGTTGGTGGTTTTCTGTCATGGGCAGCGGTCGGGCTGATGATGCTTTTGTCAATTTTCCTGATGGTCCCCGTGGCCTCGGCCTTCACTGGCTTCTTTCTGGAGGGCGTGGCGGATGCGGTGGAAGACATGCATTATCCAAACCTGCCGGAGGTCACTCCACCGGGATTTCTTGAAACCCTGCGCGATTCGGCAGGCTTTTTTGGCGTGCTGGTGGCCGTGAACATGGTGGCTCTGCTGTTGTTTTTTTTCGTCGGGCCGTTTGCGCCCATCCTGTTCTGGGCGGTGAATGGCTATTTGCTGGGGCGGGAATATTTTCAGATGGTTGCCATGCGCCGGCTGGGGCGCGCTGGCGCTGTAAAACTCAGGCGGCGCCATGCGGGAAAGATCTGGCTGGCTGGGGTGCTGATGACGGTGCCTTTGTCGGTGCCGCTTCTAAACCTAGTGATCCCGATCCTTGGGGCCGCGACCTTTACCCATTTGTTTCACCGGCTGAACCGGGAATAGACTTTTTACAGGAGCGTATCATGACACGTTGGAAAAAGCTGATTTTAGCCGGCTTCACAGCACTGATTGTTGCATTATCAAGTGGGGGTGCCAGTGCTTCCCCCTGGCTTCAGTTGCTGCCGGAGGAACAAAAACAGCTTCAGGAAGTGCTGGATGATGCCCGCCTTGATGCAGGTGCTGCCGGTGCGGTTCTGCTCATTCAGTCCGCCTCTGTCCAGTGGGTTGGCTCAAGCGGCCTTGCCAATGTAAAGGCAAACACAGCAATGCGGCCTGAGGACAGGCTTCGGATTGCCAGCATGACAAAAACCTTTGTCGCCGCAGTTTTTCTGAGGTTGAGCCAAGAGGGAGCGCTGGATCTGGACAGCAAAATCAAAAACCACCTTCCGGCCAGATTTGTCGGGCGTATTGCCCATGGCTCAGAGATCACTATTCGCCAGCTTCTGAACATGACCAGCGGCATTTACAACTACACCCAAAGCGATGCCTATAATGATGCGGTGGAAAGGCAGCCCTATCGTAGCCCCTGGACTCCTGCGGAGATACTGGAAACGGTCTCTTTGCAAGAGGCGGTCTTTGCGCCGGGAGAGGGTTTTGATTACTCGAATACCAATTATATCCTGCTTGATATGATTGTAAAAGCGGTCAGTGGCAGGTCATTGGCTGCTGAAATGCGGCGTATTATCCATGTGCCATTGGGGCTGTCTGGGGGCCTGTCTGGTATTTCCATGGAAATTCAGGAACCAGGTCAGGCCGGGTTTGGCGGCTTACTGGTCCGCGGATATGAAGAAGACGGCGAGGATATTACGGAAATTCAGGATGGGTTGGGGTTGGGCGATGGTGGCCTGATCTCCAATGCTCAAGGGGTGGCGGGATTTCTCCAGGCCCTGTTCGTTGACAAGACCTTGTTGAATACTGGCTCGCTTGACCAGATGCGGGCTTTTCACCCAATCGAAGATTATGGCCTGGGTCTGGAACGACGCATGACTAAATACGGCGAAGCCTGGGGCCATAGCGGCGGCTCCTCCGGCTTTCAGGGTGAAATGTTGTTCATGCCAGAGGTCGGTGTCATCTTCGTTTTATTGACCAACACCTTGGACACAGATATATTTGACATGGTATTTCAAGAGAGCATGGAGGCGTTTCTTTACGCTCATTAAGGCATGTCCATGCGCCCGAAAAAATCGAGATCCCGCACCGAGATCACGCCGCTGATGATGATCGCAGAAATCACGGCCCAGAGCACGAAGGTAATGAGAGTGACAATGACCATGGTGCGCTTCAAGTTGAAATTGGCCGGTGCCCCGGGTGGCGTGCCGGGCACCACTTCGCCAGCGTCACTCTGACTATGGGCAGTGATCTGTAAGGTGATGAACATCACCAGAAACCACAAAACGGCGAAAACCACGAGGGCGGAAGTGATGGTCATCAGGCTTGCTCCAGCTCAATAAGTGTTCCGGTAAAATCCTTCGGGTGCAAAAACAGCACGGGCTTGCCATGGGCACCAATTTTCGGGGTGCCATCACCTAGTATGCGCGCCCCACTTGCCGTGAGTTTATCACGGGCGGCCAGAATGTCATCAACTTCATAACAGATATGGTGAATGCCGCCAGAGGGGTTTTTTTCAAGAAAGACAGTGATCGGGCTGGCCTCTCCCAGCGGATGCAGAAGTTCAATTTTGGTGTTGGGCAGGGTGATGAAGACGACCGTAACGCCATGCGCCACCTCGTCCTGAGGCTGGCCCACATCGGCCCCCAATGTGTTGCGGTAAAGTGCGATTGCCGCTGGCAGGTCCGGCACGGCGATGGCTATGTGGTTCAGACGTCCGATCATTTTCAGCCCCATTTAAAGCGTCCCGCCTTATACCCGTTGGCCTCTCATGGATTGCACGGCAATCCATGAGAGGCTGATACAGGGATGAGGCGGGACGCAGCACGCCGTATCAGCGTTTCGCGCGCCCCGCCCAAAACCCGTGCCTCAGGTTTTGGGCGGGACGCTTTAGTTGGCCCGCTTATGCAAGTATGCAACAAAATGGGCAAGAGGCAGCTTTGTGACGCGCTGTTAACGGGGTGTTTAGATATTTTGGTTTCTAGTTGATTTATGGAAAGGAGATTTGAGATGAGCGACGACCTTGAAATTTTCAATTTGAACCGCCCGCCTGACCCGGATCGCCCATTGCAGGGCTTGACTGTTCTGGTGGTGGAAGACAGCAGGTTTGCCTCGGAGGCAATTCGGCTTTTATGCCTGCGTTCCGGGGCGCGTATTCGCCGGGCCGATTGTCTGGCAGCAGCCCGGCGGCATCTGAGCGTGTACCGCCCTTCAATTGTTATTGCTGACCTTGGCCTGCCTGATGGCAACGGGGCCGATTTGATACGCGAGCTTGATCAGGCCCGCCCGCGGGTTACTGCCCTGTTTGGCATCAGTGGTGATATGGATTGCCGCGAGAAAGCAATGAAAGCCGGGGCGGATGGTTTTTTCAGCAAGCCGATTGAAAGCCTTGGGGCATTTCAGCAAGCAATCCTTGAAAAACTGCCGCAAGGGGAAGGCCCGGTAGGCCCGAGAATCGTGCCCTCAGAGATAGTTATGCCAGACCGCATGGCGCTTCAGGATGATCTGGAACATATGGCCGAAGTCATCAATACCTCACCACGGGGCGAAACTCTGGATTATATCGCGCAGTTTCTTGCGGGAGTCGCACGCTCTGCACGCGATGGTGATCTTGAGGCGGCGGCAACAGGGCTTGCTCAGGCGCGGGCAGGCGGGCGCAAAACCAACGTGGATCTGGCACGTGTTGCCGGTGTGTTGCACGAACGTCTGGAGAGCGGGGCATTGGTTTGAGGCCAGCCTGATGCGGCGAAGCGTGGGCTTATTTATCTATTGCCGGGTCATTTGCCACCCGAACCAGGCGTGTGAGGTCTGTAAGGCTTTCCTTCTGCTTCCCGCGGGGGCTAAAATTTGTCGCTGATAGCCAGACCAAGTATGCTTCGCGCAGGGCAGGCCAATCCTGGTCGGTGGCGGCAAACCAGGCTGTGTCGCGGTTGCACCCCTTGACGATGGCAGCCTGGCGAAACACGCCCTCAAAACTAAACCCGAACCGTTGCGCGGCCCGGCGTGAAGCCATGTTGGCAGCATCACATTTCCATTCAAGTCGGCGGTAGCCGGCTTCAAACGCCCATTTCATCATTAAAAAAATCGCCTCGGTCGCAGCAGGGGTTTTTTGCAAGGCCGGTGACAGGTTGATACCCCCGATTTCGATCAACCCCATCTCACAATTGATGCGCAAGTAGCTGGCCACGCCCTCCCATGCCGCCGAATCTTTGTTGAAAATGGCATAAAACCGCGGGTCATTTTCAGCCGTTATGCCACGAACCCAGCGATGATAAGAGGCGGATGAAGCGAAGGGACCATAAGGCAGATACTGCCAAATATTATCGCACAGGCTGTTGGCCCTGAACAAGGAGGCGGCGTGGTCATCAGCCGATAAAAGCGCGAGCCGGGCGAAGGAGCCTTCCATTGTTGCCGCGTCCGGAAAGCGCGGGGCTTTCCACTGTGACAAATCAAGGCCCTGCTCAAATCCAGCTTCCATCAGCTCTCACCCGGTTAATGCGGCATTCCAAGAGTGGCGCGTGCAACCTCGCAAGTAAACCCGGAACCAGGCCAAAATTGCCTCTTATTGGTGATTGCCGCCGTGATCACGATCATCAGAAATTACAGGATGATTTTGGGTGGGGTAGCCATATCTAACCCCGGAAATACCTGCGCTTCCAGCTTGCTCTGACTAATACCAAATAATCCGGCCAAGGCGGCGCCCGCATAGGCGCGCACGTCAGCCGTCGGCATCAGGTCACGTGCCTGATAGAGATCAAGCTCGCCCAAGCCCGGCCATTCGCCATAAACTTTGCCGCCTTTGATTGCGCCCCCGGCCATGATCATTGCTCCTCCCGTGCCGTGATCTGTGCCGCCAGAGCCATTTTCGCGCGCCGTTCGGCCAAATTCCGTCATGGCAAGAACAGCGGTGTTTTGCCAGACCTGGCCCAGTTCTTGACGCAGAATCAGAATGCTTTTTTGCAACGATTCCAGCGCTCTACTGAGTGCGCCGCGCTGACCAGAATGGGTGTCCCAGCCGTTAATTGAGAATGAGGCGATGCGGGTATCTTCGCGCAGGCGCTCGGCGGTAAAGCGGGCGATTTTCTCAATCCCCCCCCGGGGGGGGGGGGCCGGGCGGGGGGGGGGCGGGG
>CAYNXK010000161.1:0-5303 GCA_964401125.1 uncultured Aliiroseovarius sp. | reverse complement strand
CAGTATCGCTTTGAATCTACCATATGTTTGTCAAAAAACCACAGGCAGGACACCCTAAATATGAGCATTGATTTCAAAGGCAACCAATCTAGCAGGTCTTTTGCGAATAAATGTAGGCCTGAAGTTCTCGCGGACCTAACAACGGATTGAAATCTTACGCATAAATACCTCAAGAAAATCACCCGGCCAACTTTGGGCTTCAAGGCCTTCCATTCAGCCGCCGCCAGGATCAAAGGTCTCGAAGTCGCCCACATGATCCGAAAACAACAATTCCAGACAAACCACACTTCATCATTCAAGCAGTTTGCCAGCTTGGCTGCATAAATTTGGTGAATACAGCCCGAATTCATGCCTAAGAAAACTTTGCGGCAGAGCCTAGCAGAGGCGCGCCCAATTCCACACCTGCGGGCGATATCTGGGTATCATAGCACAAAACCTCAACCCCGGCCTCGCGGGCCAGAGCAAAGGCGGCAGCGTAGGCCGGGTCAATGTCGCGAGCAAGGTCAAAGCGACTGCAATCGCTGCGCTGCACGAGGTAGAGCATGATAGCGCGATGGCCTTGATGCAGCATTTCGGTCAGCTCCGCCAGATGCTTCGCCCCTCGCGCGGTAACACTGTCAGGAAATTCTGCCAAACCGGGCTGGCGCGATAACGTCACCGATTTCACCTCCAGATAGGCGTTCCGCAGCCCCGGCCCGCTCAACAGGAAATCAATGCGGCTGTTCTCGCCGTATTTCACCTCTGGCCGCACCATCCCATATTCGGCCAGCGGCGCAACCCTGCCCGCCATCAACGCGGCGCGCAGGGCGCGGTTGGGCACCGACGTGTCAACCCCGGTAAAGTGGCCATTCTCATGATCTACCAGCCGCCAGCCGAATTTCAGCTTTTTTGCAGGGTCATCATTTGGCTCTAGCCAGATACGCGTGCCCGGCTCAGCCAAACCCAGCATCGAGCCGGGATTGGCAATATGCGCGGTGATTTCGCGGCCGTCTTTCTCCAGCACGGCATCTGCCAGAAAGCGCTTGTAGCGGCGTAACAGGCGGGCGGGCATAAGGGGGGTTTGAAAGTACATGATTGCGGGCCTATACCGGGGGCAGTAAAGGAGCAAGGCATGGCAGAATATCCGCCCCCCCGCCCCACAGCCGCAATGCTGGTGATTGGCGATGAAATCCTGTCAGGCCGCACTCGTGACGCCAATACCCACCATCTGGCCGGGGCGTTGAGCGAGGCCGGCATTGAGCTTTGCGAGATGCGCGTCGTGGCCGACAATGAGGCCGCGATTATCAAGGCCGTGCGCGCGCTCTCGGCCGGTCATGACCACCTGTTCACCTCTGGCGGCATTGGCCCAACCCATGATGATATAACCGCCGAATGTGTGGCTCGCGCCATGGGCGCAAGTATTGGCATCCGAGATGACGCCCACGCGCTGCTGGCGGCGCATTACGCAGCACAGGGGCTGAATTTCAACGCCGCCCGCCAGCGCATGGCGCGCATTCCCGAAGGGGCCACGCTGATTGATAACCCGGCCTCTGTTGCACCGGGCTTTAGTCTGGGCAATGTGCATGTGATGGCCGGGGTGCCGCAGGTTTTTCAGGCCATGCTGGCCGGGCTTCTGCCCAGTCTTGCGGGCGGCGCGCCTCTGGTCTCGCAAAGTCTGCGCATTGAGCGTGGCGAGGGTGATATTGCCGCCCCACTTGGCGCACTTGCCGCTGAATTTCCAGCACTCAGTATCGGTTGCTACCCGTTCTGGAATAACGGCATCTACGGCGCGAATATTGTGATCCGGGGACCAGAAAATACCGTGGTTGAGGAGGCCATGCGAAAGCTGCGCCACCTGTTTGCAGGTGCCTTATGACCGCCCCCGCCTCTTTGCCCAGCGCGGCAAAGCTGATGCAGGTCTGCGAGGCCACATGGCCACCAGTGGAAGTCAGACAGCACGGAGCATGGAATATCCGTGAAGGGCAGGGCGGTGGCCAGCGCGTGTCTGCCGCCACCGGGAACTGGCCCACAACCGAGGCTGACTTGCCCGTAGCCGAGGCCGCCATGCAGGCCTTGGGGCAAAGCCCGTTGTTTCAGGTGCGCGAGGGCGAAAAGGCTCTGGACATAATGCTGGCCGCGCATGGCTATGCGCTGGTTGATCCGGTTAATATCTGGGCCATTCACTTGCCTGAGATGCTGGTCCACAAAGCGCCACCGGTCTCGGCCTTCACCATCTGGCCTCCGCTGGCCATCATGAACGAGCTGTGGGGTGCGGCGGGTATCGGGCCGGGGCGTTTGGCGGTGATGCAGCGCGCTTGCGGGCCAAAAACTGCCCTGCTGGGCCGCGCCCAAGACCACCCGGCCGGGGTTGCCTTCGTGGCCATTCATGAGGGTGTTGCCATGCTACACGCGCTTGAGGTTGCGCCGACCCTGCGCCGCCTTGGTACAGCCCGCAACTTGTTGGCCAAAGCTGCCGAATGGGCCGCAGATAATGGCGCTGAAATATTCTCGCTGATTGTGACACGAGGCAATCAGGCGGCCAACCCGCTTTATGCCGCCCTTGGAATGCAGCTCGTGGGGCATTATCATTACCGTAAGAAGCAAGCATCAAACGCCGAGGCCAGATGAAATATTTCATGTCTATATGCGCAGGGCTTTTAGGCTCGGCAATGCTGGCCGGGGCTGTACTGGCGCAAAGCCTGGAGCTTCCTGCTCCGGCTCAGCGCACCTTTGAGCGGGTTGAGGCGCACGGCTCCTACGCCCTGCCAATCGCCCGGTTTTCCGAAGGTCGCGTGCCAACCCGGCATCTGTCTGGTGCTTTCAGCTTGGAATCCTGGCGACTTGGTGGCGGCGGAGGCAACAGCAATGTGCTTATGGAAAATCTTGCCGCTCAGTTGGCTGAGGCTGGCTATGAGGTGCTGTTTCAATGCGCCGACGACCAGTGCGGCGGCTTTGATTTTCGCTTTGGCATCAAAGTGGTGTCTGAGCCGCATATGCGGGTGGATCTTGGTGATTTTCAATTCCTGTCTGCCCACAGGCCCAGTGACAATGCGGGCCACAGGCCCGGTGACAATGCGGGCGGCGGCGGCAGCTATGCTACGCTTTTGGGCAGCCGCTCACCGGGGGCCGGATTTGTGCAAATTGCCCGCATGGGGCCTGCGGGCGAGGCTGCCGTGCCGCTGGAAACCGTGGCTTCAACAATTACGGCCCAGAGCGGGTTTGCTGCCATATCTGATGCACCTCTTGCCGAACAGCTTGAGCAAAACGGCTATGCGGTTCTGGCGGATTTGGTGTTTGCCACTGGCTCGGCTGAGTTGGGGGATCGACCATATGAAAGCCTGACAAAACTTGCCGCCTTTCTGGCAACCTACCCGGAAAGGCGCGTGGCCTTGGTGGGCCATACGGATGCGGAAGGCTCACTTGATGGCAATATCGCGCTATCAAAACGCCGGGCAGCCTCGGTGCGCCGCCACTTGATTGACCGCTACGCTGTGGCTCCCGGGCAAATGGCCTCTGAAGGGGTGGGCTTTCTTGCACCATTGACCAGCAACCTGACTGAAGAGGGGCGCGCCGAAAACAGACGGGTTGAAGTGGTGCTCACCTCAACCCGTTAACACTTTTAATGCAGATTCTTACCTTACCAAACATCAGGCCCTTTATCGGCCAGCGCATGCACAAGGAAATCAATGAAGGCACGCACTTTTGGCTGGGTAAACCGGCCGGGCGGGTAGACTGCATAAATGCCCTGACGGTCGACCGGCAAATCTGGGATTGCGTCTTCCACCAGCCCTTGCTCCATTGCCTGTGCGTAAAGAAAGCTGGGCAGGTAAGCGATGCCAAGTCCGGCCACAGCTGCATTCAGCAAGGATTGTCCGTCATTGACCGAAAGCCAACCAGCCGTGCGCACCTGACGCACCTCGCCTGAGGATGCCGGAATTTTCCAGACATTGCCTGAGGACTGGCTGGAATAATGCAAAAGCTTGTGCTCATTGAGATCATCAATCCGCATGGGGCGGCCGTATTTCTGAAAATATGCCGGTGAGGCAATCATGCGCCGCGTGGTTTCGGTCAACTTGCGGGCGCGCATGGAGCTGTCTTCCATCTCGCCCACCCGGATCGCCATGTCAAAACCTTCGCTGATCAGTTCAACATAACGGTTGTTCAGCACCATATTAACAGCGACATCAGGGAAATCTGTCAAGAAATCACCTAGCACCGGGCTAAGATGATTAACGCCAAAATCGGTTGCTACGGAAATGCGCAACAGCCCCGAAGGTTCGGACTGCATCGAGCTGACAAGAGCGTCGGCCTCGCCGGCATCATTCAATACCCGGCGGGCACGGTCATAATAGGCCAGACCTATTTCGGTCGGGCTGACCCGCCGTGTGGTGCGGTTGAGCAGGCGCGCACCCAGGCGGGCTTCCAGGCTTGATACGTGCTTTGAAACGGCAGATTTCGAGATGCCCATTTTCCTTGCCGCATCAGTAAAGCCACCCTGATCCACTACGGTGGCAAAAGCTTCCATTTCTGTCAGTCGATCCATATTTTCTCTTTCTACAATCTTGGCCCCTTGTCAGGACTGTATCCGCCTGAAATCAGGCAAGACTGTGGAAGAAGGTCGACAATACCGGGGTAATTGCATGGATCGTTCAGGGCATGGAAACAGGGAAGCAGCTGCTTCAGGCGCGCTGGCGGTGGCTTTGGGCAAACCGGGGGCAAAGCCGGTGAGGGGGTGAATTATGTGACAAGTTGCCGCATTGCGGGTGGTTGGAAGATTGAAAAAATAGCCAGGGATGAAAGTAGGGCTGATTATTATGAACTGCAAATAATCCACCGTTGACACCAATTCCGCACCCCACCTAAATGGCCTTGCCAGCGATTGGGCGACGGGTAGTCCGGTGTCAGATGAATTGGAAAAGACGCAATGAGTTCAAATATTACCTCAATAGCTAAGACTATTCTATCCGTGGTCGCTTTCATATTCAGAACCTTTTGGGGGATGCTGAAAACTCTAAAGTCACTCTTATTAGTCCTGCTCCTTGTTCTCTCAATCACATTGAACGGGGCCATGTTCATGGGGGGCACGATATACTCTGCCGCATCATCCGTTTTTGATGCTGTTACGGGATTAAGGTCGGTCGCCACGCAACACGCAGCTGACATAGCTGACATTGGCGACGATCTAGTGAATGAACGCCGGTTGAAACGGGAGCTGAGAGGCGAAGTTGGTGATCTGACGGAAGAATTGGCATTGGAGCGTTCTGCGAGGAGGCAGTTGCGAACAGAGCTTTCCGAGACGGTAGCCGAACGGGCAGCATTGCGTG
>CAYNXK010000160.1:3885-5365 GCA_964401125.1 uncultured Aliiroseovarius sp. | reverse complement strand
AACGCTTGATAATACGCCCCACCGCCGCACCCAAGGTATCGGCGCTGATATCTTGGGCGCCAACATCTCCGCTCGGGCCGCCAAGCACTACCTCAATCTCAGCCAGGCTTATTTCCGGGTCAGAGCCGGTCAGTAACAACTGTTGCATAATGTTTTCAAACTGCCGAACATTGCCCGGCCATTGATAGCTGCGCAATGCCGTGTTGGCTTCTTGAGTAAGGCGGCGCGGCGGTTGGCCATTTTGGCTGCCAAGGCCCAAAAAATGCGTTGCCAAATCATCAATATCGTCAACCCGGTCGCGCAAGGCAGGCACAGGTATGGCAACGGCACAAAGCCGAAAATACAAGTCTTCGCGGAATTTTCCATCACGCATGGCACCGCCAAGGTCAGCCTGCGTCGTGGCCAAAATGCGGGGGCCATCAACTTCCAGCCCGTCCAGCAAGCGTGTGAGGCGGCCCTGAGCCACCAGATCAAGGTCTGATACTTCATCAAAAACAATAGTGCCGCGCCGGGCCTTTGCAACCAAATCCTTTGGGCCATCCGGGTTGGAAAAACTGTCAGCATTGACAACTACATAAGGTAGGTTTCGCCTATCAGAAAGATCATGTAAAGCACGTGTTATCAGTGACTTACCAGTTCCACTAGGCCCAGTAACAAGCACCGTAAGGTCAGAGTTCATCACCCGCGCAACCAGCCGGTAAAGAGCCTGCATTGCCAGGCTTCGGCCGACCATGGGCAGCGCCTCTTCTGCGTGGTTTTCAGGCGTGGAAGCCACCTGACGCAGCCGCTTTCGGGCCAGCCCCCGGGCCGTGCGCTTCATCAGGTCAGGCAAATCAAACGGTTTTGGCAAATAGTCAAATGCCTCGGCTTCAGTGGCCTGAATAGCTGTCATGATATTGTTTTGCGCCGAAATGATAATTACCGGCAGGCCCGGCCGCAGGCGGGCAATTTCTGGCAGCGCTTCCAGCCCGTTGCCATCGGGCATCACCACATCCGAGATCACCAGATCACCGCGCCCCTCCTCGACCCAGCGTTTCAGCGTGACCAGAGAGCCGGTGGCATGCACCCGACAACCGGCCCGGCTCAGCGCTTGGGTCAGAACCGTGCGTATGGTGCGGTCGTCGTCAGCTATCAGAACCGTGCCATCCATCAGCCTTCTCCCCCATGTTTTTTTGTTGCCAAAGGCAGTGAAATGCGAAAAATCGTGCGGCCCGGCATGCTGTCAACGCTGATCAGGCTTTTGTGGTCAGAAATGATTTTACTGACCAGCGCCAAGCCCAGCCCGGTGCCGTTTTCGCGCCCTGAGATAAAGGGCTCGAAAATCTGGCGGGCAATGTCCGGCGCAATGCCGGGGCCGTCATCTATGATCTCGATCTGCAGCGGCAGGCGGCTGTCGGCACCATCCTGATTGCGCGCGCTTAGCCCATGGTCATAAAAACTGCGCAGGGTAATCATGCCGCCGGTTTTGCCGCCCGCCTTC
>CAYNXK010000160.1:0-3785 GCA_964401125.1 uncultured Aliiroseovarius sp. | reverse complement strand
GAGAACACCTGCAACATCTGGCCGCCATCAACATGGGTCGGTGGTAATGAGGGGTCATAATCGGTGCTGAATTTCATATGTGCTGCAAAGCCGACCTCGGCCGATTTTTTCGCCTGATCCAGCAAATCATGAATGTTTTCCACCCGGCGCTGCGGCGGGCTGAGATTACCAAATTGCTCGACCTGATCCAGCAGAGCAACAATGCGATGGCTTTCACCAACGATCAGGTCGCAAAGCTCGCGGTCTTCAGGGCCAATAATCATGGCCAGAAGCTGCGCCGCTCCGGTGATGCCCGCCAGTGGGTTTTTAACCTCATGAACCAGCATTTCAGCCATGCCAATGGCCGAGCGGGCGGCTGATTTTGCCTGATCCGTGCCGCCAAGATACCCTGCCGGTCGCTGCGGCTGCACCATGACCAGAAGCCTGTCCTGCGGCCCTGCAAGGGTGACAATTTGCAGATCTGCCTCGCCTGCCGGGTCGGTCAGGGGGAAATTGCTCACATAAACCGGCCCCCGGTTTCGTCCGGCGCGCTGCAAGGCCCTTTCAAGGGCAGAATCATGGCCCAAAACCTGATGCAAGCCGCGCCCGCGCAGGCTGCGAGCGGCCATATTGAAAAACAGCTCGGCTGCATTATTTGTCTCGATAATTTGCCCGGTCATATCGCTGATGAAGCCCGGCAAGGGCAAGGAATTCCATAGGTTTTCACCATCAATGGCGCTCATGCCGCCAGCCTCTGGCCTGTAACCGCCTCGGGCAGCAGCGCCAAAACCGTCTTGGCATCCGGCGCTGTCAGCACTTCGCGGCGCAAGGCCTGCCCGGTGCCGGCATGGTCCATATACCAGCCAAGATGTTTACGAATCACCTTACGGCCCAGATCGTAGCCATAAAACGTCAGACTGGCCTCAAAATGCCCCGCCACCATGTCAACCAGCGCCGCCCCTTGCGGCACATCAGGCTTTGGCGCGGCAAAAATATCATGGGCAATATTTGCCAACAGCCAAGGCTGGCCACCCGCCGCCCGCCCTATCATGACACCCTGCGCGCCCGATTGCGCCAAAGCTCGGCGGGCCGTGGCGCTTGAGGTAATATCACCATTGGCAATGATCGGAATATCCACCGCTGCCCGCACGGCAGCGATGGCGGCCCAATCGGCGTGGCCCTTATAGAATTGGCAGCGGGTGCGGCCATGCACAGTAATCAGGCGCACACCCTCGGCCTCGGCAATGCGGGCAAGTTCGGGGGCATTCAGCGCCGCCTGATCCCAGCCCAGCCGGGTTTTAAGCGTGACCGGCACCGACACCGCGCCGATAATGGCCCGGATGATCTGCCGGGCCAGCCCAAGATCGCGCAGCAAGGCCGAGCCAGACAGCCCGCCCACAACCTTGCGCGCCGGGCAGCCCATGTTGATGTCAATCAGCCGCGCGCCATTGGCCTCGACCATACGCGCCGCCTCGCCTGCCCAATAAGGGTCTCGCGCCGCTAATTGCACCGCTGTGCGCCCCTGATCAAAACCCAGCTCGGCGCGCGCGCGCATTCCCGGCTTGGCCTGAATCATTTCCTCGCTTGCCACCATTTCGCTAACCACCAGCCCGGCGCCGAACCCCGCCACAAGTTGACGAAAGGGCAAGTCGCTGATCCCGGCCATGGGGGCGAGAATGACCGGAGGGTCAAGGGTAATGTCACCTATTTGCAGCATATTTGCCTGATCCTTGAGCATATGCCTGTTTGTTAGACATGTATGGCGGCAGATGCAATTGCTACAGGGCATATCTGAAGCATTGTCCTTGCGCCTTCATGATCCTAAACAGATGCTATGAAAATTGCCGTACTCATAGTGGCCGCCGGGCGCGGCAGGCGGGCCGAAACAGCTCAACCCAAGCAATGGCAGCTTTTGGCTGGTCAAAGCGTGCTGGCTCATACCTGCAACGTGTTTCAGGCCCATGCATCTATCAACCAGCTAATGCTGGTGCTGCACCGGGATGACCTGGCGCAGGCTGAGAGGCTGGCCGGTATTGAGCTGGCCGACATTGAGCTGACAGAGGGCGGGGCCACGCGCAATGCTTCGGTACGTGCCGGGCTTGAGGCGCTAGCGGCTGATAAAAACACTGGCAAAAGCACTGGCAAAAACACTGGTGCGCCTGACCTTGTGCTGATCCATGATGTGGCGCGCCCGCTGGTCAGTGCCGCTCTGATCGACCGGGTGATTGCCGCCCTTGCCAACCATCAGGGCGCTGCCCCGGCGCTGGCTGTGAGTGACGCTTTGTGGCGCGGCACCGCAGGGCTGGTATCGGGCAGGCAGAACCGCGAACACCTGTACCGGGCGCAGACGCCGCAAGGCTTTCACTTCGCGGCTATTCTGGCGGCACACCGTATTTATGCCGGCGTTCATAAGGGTAATGCTGCCGATGATGTGGAAGTGGCGCGGGCTGCCGGCCTTGAGGTGGCCATTGTTGCCGGTGACGAGGCAAACATGAAAATTACCTTGCCGGACGACTTTGACCGCGCCGAAACTTTACTGAGAAATAACAATGTTATAGACAAGGATATGAATGTGGATATTCGCTGTGGTAGCGGTTTTGATGTGCATGCCTTTTGCCCCGGAGACCATGTAATTCTGTGCGGCATCCGCATCCCGCATGAGGCGGCATTGCTGGGCCATTCCGATGCGGATGTTGCTATGCACGCCCTGAGTGATGCCATTTACGGCGCCCTTGCCGAGGGCGATATTGGCCGTCATTTTCCGCCCTCTGAGCCAGCTTGGAAGGGGGCTGAAAGTCATATCTTTCTGACCCATGCGGCGGAATTGGCCCGCCAGCGCGGCTATATTATCAGCAATGTGGATGTCACCCTGATCTGCGAGGCCCCGAAAATTGGCCCCCATGCCCCGGCCATGCAGGCTGAACTTGCCCGTATCCTGAAGCTTGCGCCAGACCGGGTCAGCGTCAAGGCCACCACCTCCGAGGGGCTGGGCTTTACCGGGCGGCGCGAGGGCATTGCGGCGCAGGCCATGGCCACTTTGGTAAAGGCATGAACAAGGCGATTGCAACTTTCTTCTACGTTGGCCTGTTGCGCCCGGCACCGGGCACCTGGGGTAGTGCGGCGGCTATTCCGCTGGCCTGGCTGGTCCACTCAACCTTGGGCTTTCCGGGCTTTGTGCTGGTGGCTCTGGCGCTGTTTCTGATCGGCTGGTGGGCTACGGCGGGCTATATAAAGGACAGCGGAGATCATGACCCGTCCGAGGTGGTGATCGACGAGGTTGCGGGCATGTTCATCACCCTGATGCCCCTGTCCTTCGGGCTTTGGCATGCTGGCGCGGCGGCGCATGTTTTTCCTTATCCGGGCTGGGTTGCCGGGTTTCTGTTATTTCGATTGTTTGACATCTGGAAGCCGTGGCTGGTGGGCTGGGCCGACCGGCGCGGCGATTCTTTGGGCGTGATGCTGGATGATATTATCGCCGGCATTTTTGCCGCCCTTGCCGTGGCTGCACTGGCGGCATTTTGGCATCTGGTGCTGATGTGAGCCGGGATCTGGGCCGAGATCTGGGCCGGGATGATGATGCCGCCGCCTTGCTGGATATATGCCGGGCACGCGGCTGGCGCATTGCCACGGCTGAAAGTTGCAGTGGCGGCCTGTTGGGGGCAGCCCTGACTGCCCTGCCCGGCGCATCGGAGGCCTATGAAGGCGGCTTCATCACCTATTCCAACCAAAGCAAGATCGCCTTGCTGGGAGTCTTGGCCACCAGCCTTGCCAGCCATGGGGCGGTATCCCAGCCGGTTGCCGCAGAA
>CAYNXK010000159.1:0-5391 GCA_964401125.1 uncultured Aliiroseovarius sp. | reverse complement strand
TGCTGGGTCTGCAGGTTTGGGCGTATTGGTGACTTCAAATTCTTCCCCGGCAATCATGGCAGCACCCAAAGCTTTCTGAATGCCGGCAGGCTCCGGCTCCGGCTCGGCGTCGCCTTCATCTGCCACCAGCTCCGAGGCATCGCTGGCTACAACTTCCTGCGCAGGCTCCTGTGAGCTGCCATCATCCCAGATAATTTCTGATACATCCAGCTTACGTGCCGCCCGCCCCAGAGCAATGTCACGCGCCGCCCGGCTGCCATGCCCGGTTGAGAGCGCCGTCAGGCCGCGAAAGCTGCTATAGGCTCCGGCCGAGACCCAGATCCTGAGGGCCAGCATCGAAGGCGTGAAGACCAGCGTCAGCACCGTGGCGACACCCAGCCCGAAGACAACGGCTGTGGCCAGTTGTTTCCACCAGAGTGCTGTGGGGGCGTCGATGCTGTAGCCCCCGTTGAAAAAATCAAGCGACAGGCCAAACATCATTGGTGAAAGCCCGGCCATGGTGGTGATGGTGGTAAGCAAAACCGGGCGGATGCGCGCTTCTGCCGTGCGCGTAATGGCCTCAAGGCTCGGCATATAGCGCGCATAATTCTGATAAGTATCAATCAACACAATGTTATTGTTCACCACAATCCCGGCCAGTGCCACAACCCCGGTGCCGGTCATGATGATCGAGAATGGCTGGCCCATCACCAGCATGCCCACCAGCACGCCGGTTGTTGAAAGCACCACTGCCAGCAGCACCAGAACCGCATTATATACCGAGTTGAACTGCGCCAGCAGGATGATGAACATGAGGAACAGCGCGCCGATGAATGCCTGACCAAGAAAGGCCATGCTTTCGGCCTGCTCCTGGCTGTCTCCTGTCCACTCGAACGAGACACCATCGGGCAGGGGAGAGGTTGCCAGCCAGGCGCTCAGCAGCTCTATGCGCTCATTTGCCGTAACCGGAACGCGCCTGTATTCAGAGGCACCTTCGCCTTGCATCACAAGGTCAGCCTCAGCGCTGCTGACAACCCGGCTTTCACCGCTGGCCAGATGGTCAAGCCGGATCAAACCTGACGCCACCCCGGCTTTGACGTTGAAATAGCGCTGTTGATCAATGCGGTTGATTTGGCCCAGAGTTGGCACCGGTTGGCGGCTGACGAAATTTGTCAGTGGCACCAGCCCGGCTTGTGTGCGCAGCTTCAGGGTGTCGAGAGTTGACAAAACCCGGTCTTTCTCGGGCAGGCGCACGCGGATTTCAATTTCTTCGTCCGAGGTGTCAACGCGCATGGTATCAAGCAAAATGCCGGTGGTCACCAGTTGCACCATACCGCCAACCGTTGCCACATCGGTGCCATAACGCCCGGCTTTTTGCACATCAACCTGAATTTCCCAGTCGATACCGGGAAGCGGCAGGCTGTCTTCAATGTCCACCAGCCCCGGAATTGTCTCGAAATGGCTGGCCGCATGCGCAGTTGCCGCCAGCAGATCCTCCCAATTGTCGCCCTTCAAGCGCAGATGCACGGGCTTGGCGGCTGCCGGGCCGCGCGTCAGGTTGAGTATCTCAAAGCGAATGCCGGGCAGGGCGGCAAGGCGCTCTTCCAGCCGCTCCATGACCACATCGCCGTCATATTCCGGGTCAACGACCGTGTGCTGGAAGGGGATAATGCCCAGCAGCTTGATCTCTTTGCTAATGCGCGGCCGCTCGTCCCAGGCTATCATTTCGATCTGCACTTGCCCGATAGTGTCGCGCGGCCCCGATGCACCGCCGGTATTTTGGTTTAGCCCGCCATCGCCGGCAAAGGCAAAGGTGGTTTCAATGCCCTGCGTGGCAATGGCAATTTTCTCCACTTGATGCACCAGCGCGTCTTTTTCCTGAATCGACAGGTTGCCGCGCGCCTGTACATAAATAAGCGCCTGTTCCGGCTCGGTTTCGGCAAAAAACTCGACACCATGGTTGTTTTGGCTGAAGGTCACAAAGACCAGCCCGACAAAGCCCAGCACCGCGGCAATGGCAACGACCGGCATCACCGGGTTGCCGGAAATGAAGTAGATCATCCAGCCGAAAGGCGTGCGCTTGTAGCCCGATTCCACCCGCTTTTTACGCCAGTGAATTTTCGCCGCCCCCAGCGCGATGGTGAAAGCCGAGGTTGCGGCAATGAACATGGCTATGCCGGGCAGCATGGCCAGAGCGCCGCTGAGCGGGTTTTGGCCACCAAACAGCGCAAACATGTATTGCGGGTTCAAAAGCTGCATGCCTGAGATGAACAAAAAGTAGCCCGCCGGCAGCACAAAAGCTGCCCGCATTAGCCATGGCAGCGGCCGCAAAAGGTCTGATAGCTGCTCAAAGCTGCGGCTGATCCGGCCTGAAAGTCCGCCCATCACCGGCAGAAAAACCAACGCTACCAACAGGCTGGCAGAAAGCACATAGATCATGGTTTTTGGCAACATACCCATGAATTCGCCGGGAATGCCCGGCCAGAACAGCATGGGCAGAAAGGCGCAGAGCGTGGTGGCGGTCGAGCTGACAATGGGCCAGAACATGCGCTTGGCGGCGGCTACATAGGCCTGCATCGGCCCAATGCCGGCCCTGATGCGCTTGTCGGCATATTCCACCACCACAATGGCCCCATCCACCAACATGCCCACCGCCAGAATGAGGCCAAACATGACAATATTCGAGATACTCACGCCAAGGGCGGCAAACAACGCGAAAGTAAGCAGGAACGAGGTGGGAATGGCAAAGCCTACCAGCAGTGCCGAGCGCATGCCAAGACTGGCCAGCACCACGATCATCACCAGTGCAATGGCGGTAATTACCGAGCCTTCAAGCTGGCGCACCATGGAGCCAACCACATGAGACTGGTCATTCGAGGTGTCCAGGTGCACCGCCTGCTGCATTTCCGGCGACCATGTCAGGCGTTCGGCCTCAACCGTCTCGCGGATCAAGGCGGCGGTGTCGATCAGGTTGAAACCCTTGCGCTTGGAAACCTGCAGGGCCAGCGTGGTTTCATTATTGAAGCGGGCAGTGCCCAGGCGGTCCTGAAAGGTCAGCCGGATCTCTGCCAGATCCCCCAGTGTCACAACGCTGTCGCCGTTCACTTTGACCGGCAGGTTGTAAATATCCGTCACCTCATCAAAGGACGAGGGAATTTTGACTGAAATGGCCCCCCCCGGCGTGGTGACCTGACCGGCGGCAATAAGCTGGTTATTGTTACGCACCACGCTGATAAGCTCGCCCGCCGTGACGTTGTAGGCTTCAAGCTTGAGCGGGTCTATCACCACCTCAAGCATTTCTTCGCGCACGCCGGTCAGCGAGGCCTCAAGCACCGCATCAATGCTTTCCAGCCGGTCCTGCATTTGCCGAGCCAGCCGGGTTAGGGTGCGTTCTGGTACATGGCCCGACAGGTTGACCACAATAATGGGGAATTCCGAGAAGTTGATCTCGTTGACAGAATAGTTTTTGGCCCCGTCAGGAAAATCGGCGCTGGCGGAATTCATCGCATCGCGCACATCGGCAATAACCGAGGTCTTGTCCCAGCCAAAATCAAACTCCAGCAACATGCCAGCGTAATTTTGCGCCGCCGTGCCGCTCATTTGCTTCAGGCCTTCCACATCTGCCAGGCCGATTTCCATGGGCTTGACCAATATGCGCTCGGAATCAATGGCCGAGATACCGGGAAACGGCACCGATACGAACAACATGGGAATTTCAATGTCCGGCTCGCCCTCTTTTGGCAGGTTCACATAGGAAAACACCCCGGCCAGCACCGACAAAATGATGAAGGCCATCACCATGCGCGCCCGTGCCGCGGCAATATCGACGATGCGTATCATGCGTCAGGGTCCCGATAGGTCACTGTAAGCGGCGCGCCGTCCAAAACATATTCCTGCCCAACGATGATGACCGAGACATTATCCTCAAGCCCGGCAACCCAAACGCCTTCTATGCTGTCACGGATAAGCTCAACCGGATGAAAGCGGGTAATGTCACCGGCGCCAACCAGCCGCACACCAAGGTTGCCGGCCTCATCAAGTGTCAGCGATGAGCCAGGCAGCAAATGGGCCCGCCTGCCACCCGAGGAAATCAGAATTTCAACGCTCAGCCCGTCTGATACCCGCTGATCCGGGTTGGCCACCTCAACCTCCACCCGAAAGGTGCGGGTCAGTGGGTCGGCCGCGCGTGACAAGAAGGTGACAACGCCCATCAATTCGAGGCCATTAGTCAGGCGGCCACCAGCCGGCACACCGGGTGAAACCCTGTCAAGGGTGGTTTCGGGCACAAAGCCCACCAGCATGATCGGGTCGATTTGAACAATGGTGGCACAGGCGGAGCCGGGTTGCAGCAGGCTGCCGATTTCGGCCGTATCGGTCTCCAGAAGCCCGGAGAACGGCGCGGTGATTTTCAGCCGCTCAATTGTTCGCTCGGCGGCTGCCACGCCCGCTGTCGCCGACTGGATTGCCGCTGCCGAAGAGGCCGCGCCGGACTTGCTGGCAACCAGAGCCGCCCGCGCTGATTGCACAGCGGCATGGGCACTGGCAACACGGGTCTGCGAAGCAAAGCCGCCAATACGGAGCTTTTCAGCAGCATTCAGATTGATTTCGGCCTCCGCCACACGGGCTTGCGCTTCGCTGACGCGGGCTTCGCTTTCCGGCTTCCGGGCGCGGGCTTCTTCCAGCCGGGCGCGGGCTTCGGCAAGGTTGGCCTCGCTGGTGCCCGGATCAAGCTGGCACAGCAAATCCCCCATGGCTACGGCCGCGCCCTTGCGGATCGGCTCTGACACAACCAGCCCTGATATTTCGGCCTTTAAAACAACCTGCCGCGAGGCTTCAGTGCGGCCCCGCAGTAAAACTGCACTGTCAATTTCCTGCGCTGTGCTTTTCAGGGCAGTAACCGAAACCCGGCTGATACCCTGGGCATTATCAGGCGGGCTGGCTTCTGCCGCATAGCTGGTATCGCCCGCCATCTCGGTGCCGTTTGTTTCAGTGGATATTTCGGCATCAGTGCCGCGCGCAAAATTCAGCACCCGATCACGCTCAAAAATGATCAGATACAAGCCCGCTGTTACTATAATTGCGGTGATAATGGGGGTGACGCGCATATTTAGCCCTGACGTTTTTTATCTTTATATATAGTCCACTGGGATTTGAGATAGGATTAAAGGCGTTTTTTAACAAGGGTTATAGCATGCTCAGTGCCTTTTGACGTTCTTTTTACTGGAAATTACCAAAACTACCTTATGGGGCATAGGCTTTTAAGATGCGCAAAGCATAAGCTTTTAAGATGCACAGGCAAGATGCACAGGCAAGCCTTGGCATTCTGGTTTGTTTCAGGCAAAAGAAGGAAAATCGCGTACAGAATGCGTACAGAATGCAGCAGGGAAGGCCAGTTAGGTGAGTGACTCCGAT
>CAYNXK010000158.1:0-5419 GCA_964401125.1 uncultured Aliiroseovarius sp. | reverse complement strand
AAAACCGGAAAACCGGAAAACCGGAAAACCGGAAAACCGGAAAACCGGAAATTTTACACACATAAAATCTATTGAAAACCCTTTTTTTCCTCAACCAGTGCAACAATATCATTCATGATCGTGTTCAGCTCAAAATCTTTCGGGGTATAGACACGAGCAACACCCATTTCACGCAATGCATCCGCATCGTCCTCCGGAATGATGCCGCCAACCACCACCGGTACTTTGCCAAGCCCCGCTTCCTGCATCCTTTGCAGTAATTCTTCAACCAACAGCAGGTGCGAGCCGGAAAGAATTGAAAACCCAATCACATCGGCACCCTTGCTTGCTGCCTCCACCAGTTCCTCCGGAGTAAGGCGGATGCCTTCATAAGTAATATCCATGCCACAATCGCGGGCGCGGGCGGCAATCTGTTCGGCACCGTTTGAGTGGCCATCAAGCCCTGGTTTTCCAACAAGAAATTTTAGTCTTCTCCCCAAGAGGTCAGACACGGCATCAACTCTGGCACGAATCTCCTCAAGTCCCTCGGTGCGGTTCGAGGGGCTGGCGCTGACCCCCGTGGGGGCACGGTACTGGCCAAAAACTGCACGCACCATATCGCCCCATTCGCCAGTAGTGACCCCGGCACGCGCGGCCTTGATAGATGGGGGCATGATGTTGGCCCCGGTTGTGGCAGCATGGCGCAGCTCCTCCAGAGCAGCGTTTACTGCCTTGTCATCGCGGCTTGATTTCCAGGCAGTCAGCCGGGCAATTTGCTCAGCCTCAGCGGCTTCATCAACCTCCATAATAGCCCTGTCACCAGCCGTAAGCGGGCTGGGAGCGGCCTCGCACCAACGGTTAACGCCAACCAACGTGGTCTCGCCCGATTCTATGCGCCCAATACGGGCAGCGTTGCTCTCCACCAGCCGGGATTTCATGTACTCAATCGCCGCCACCGCCCCACCCATGGCATCAATCTGCCTCAGTTCGGCCCGGGCTCCCTGCTTTAGCGCCTCGACCTTGGCTGCGATAACCGGACTACCCTCAAACAGATCACCATATTCCAATAGGTCGGTCTCGTAGGCCAAAATTTGCTGCATACGCAGCGACCATTGCTGATCCCACGGCCGTGGCAGGCCAAGGGCTTCGTTCCAGGCCGGAAGTTGCACGGCGCGAGCGCGGGCATTTTTGCTTAGGGTCACCGCCAGCATTTCAATCAGGATACGGTAGACGTTGTTCTCCGGCTGTTGCTCGGTCAAGCCAAGAGAGTTGACTTGCACACCATAGCGAAAGCGGCGAAATTTCTCCTCGGTAACACCATATCTCTCACGGGTAATCTCATCCCACAACTCGACAAAGGCGCGCATTTTGCACATCTCGGTAACAAAGCGGATGCCGGCGTTAACGAAGAAGGAAATGCGCCCGACCATGGCCGGAAAATTCTCTGCTGGCACCTTTTCACGCAGGTCATCCAGCACCGCCGTTGCCGTGGCCAGCGCAAAGGCCAGCTCTTCTTCCGGCGTCGCACCGGCCTCTTGTAAATGGTAAGAACAGACATTCATCGGGTTCCATTTTGGCAAATATTCGCGCGTATAGGCGGCCAAATCAGTAATCATGCGCAAGGAGGGCGCAGGTGGGCAGATATAGGTGCCGCGACTGAGATATTCCTTGATGATGTCGTTTTGCACGGTGCCTTGCAGAGCCGCTACATCGACGCCTTGTTCCTCGGCCAGCGCAATATAGAGCGCCAGAAGCCACGGGGCGGTGGCATTGATGGTCATCGACGTGTTCATCGCATCCAGCGGAATATCCTTGAACAGGGCGCGCATATCACCCAGGTGGCCGATGGGCACGCCAACCTTACCAACCTCGCCGCGCGCCAGGCGGTGATCTGAATCATAACCGGTCTGGGTAGGCAGATCGAAGGCCACGGAAAGCCCCGTCTGACCCTTGGCGAGGTTCTCACGAAAAAGCGCGTTGGAGGCATCCGCCGAGGAGTGACCGGCATAAGTGCGCATCAGCCAGGGCCGGCTTTTGGGCTGGTTTTGCTGCCCGTTTTCGGGGTTGGGTTTTTTGGGAAATGTCATAGTGAACTCGCCTGAGTTATTGCGCCGCAGCATTTTCGCAGGCGTAACAATATTTCGCAAGTCAGAAATTTAGTGGAATATTATTGCTTTACAGCCGAAAGACCTCAACAAGCCGCGAATATCAAGGGGCCGTGCGCCTGCCAATCAAAACGCACCGCGACAACAAAAACAGGGTGGCCGTTGGCCTGCCTGATGACCGATGAGAATTATTTTGGTGGTAAACGAAAGGGCGAACGCATCTCGCGGGCATTTCATGCCCTGTCGGTCAGCAGGGCGGGGCGGGAAAGGCGCGTGTATTTGGCGTGTTAACTGCCTGACAATCTCTTGCCAACAAACCATGAGGATGCATCCAGTGCCCATAGCTTTCAACCTTGCATAACGCTGGACGCGGCCGTGCAATCCTGAGACAGTGAGCAGATGAACCACATGGTTGAAATCCCCATCTGGGCACTGGTGTTGATTCTGGCTTTTGCCGCTGTCACCTTTGCCTCGCATTTTTTGTTTCCCTCGGTGCGCTGGTTTTTTCGCCGCCGCATGGAGAAGGTGGTGACGCGCCTGAACAGCCGCCTGACGCGGCCAATTGAGCCATTCAAGCTGGCGCGGCGGCACGATATGATCCAGCGGCTGATCTATGACCCGGAAATTGCCAAAGCAGTTGAGGAACACGCCCGCACCGAAGACATTCCGCAGGATGTGGCTTTTGAGGCGGCGCACCGCTATGCGCGCGAAATTGTGCCGAGGTTTTCAGCTACAGCCTATTTTGGTTTTGCCATCCGGCTGGCCAAGCTGATCAGCCGGGCCTTCTACCGGGTGCGGCTGGGGGCGTTTGACGAAGCAGGGTTGGACAAGATTGATAAGAAGGCCACAGTAATTTTTGTCATCAACCACCGCTCAAACATGGATTATGTGCTGGTAACCTGGCTGGCAGCAGAACGCACCAGCCTGTCTTATGCCGTGGGAGAATGGGCCAGACGCTGGCCGCTCAAGGCTTTAATCCGGGCCATGGGCGCCTATTTTATCCGCCGCAAAAGCCGCAATGCGCTGTATCGCAAGGTGCTGGCGCGCTATGTGCAAATGGCCACCGAGGGTGGTGTGACACAGGCGATTTTCCCTGAGGGCGGACTGAGCCTGAACGGTGTGGTCGGGCCGGCCAAAATGGGACTGCTGAGTTATATTGTGCAGGGGTTCACCCCCGGCAAGGGCCGCGATGTGGTGTTCATTCCGGTGGCAATTAATTATGACCGGGTGTTTGAAGACCGGGTGCTGGTGGCGGCTGATATTGGCGGCCATCGCAAGTTCCGCATGCCGGTCCGCGATATGCTGCGCCACACAGGAAAACATCTGTGGAAGCGTATTACCGGGCGCTTCCACCGTTTTGGTTATGCCTCTGTTTCCTTTGGAACACCCTTATCTCTGACCGAGTTTCTTGGCGATACGGCAAGGAATAGTGACGGTGACGCCACCAAACCGCTGGCGCGCGAAATCATGTCTCGTATCCGCAAAGTGGTGCCGGTGCTACCGGTGCCGGTGGTCTCGGCCCTATTGCTGGCAGAGGACGGGCTGGAGCGCGCCACCATTGCGGCGCGCTTTGCCACGCTGGTAAGCCAGATGGAAGCGCAGGGAGCGCATGTGCATATGCCACGCGACAACCTGGATTATGCGGTTGAGGTGGGGCTGCGCCTACTGCTGCTGCGTCGCTTGGTTAGCGAGGATAACGGCTGTTACCGGGTAAGTCCGGAAGACCGGCCGCTGCTTGAGTTTTACGCCAATTCCATTGCGCATTTGTCCGACGAAATTCCCCAGACTCCGGCTTTGAGTAATAGTTCTGAGGAATCCTCCACGACATAAAGTTACAAAGAGCGCGCAAATATGGTTGCATTCTTGCTGTACCGTGCATAATGCTGCATGCCAGACACTTTGATTCTGCGACGCAGCAACCTGAATGACAGGAGCACTTTATGGGCACTGATCCAACTGCCAAAATTGCCGCCTACGATGCCCCCAAAAAAGATCTTTACGAGATCGGGGAAATTCCACCCATGGGCCATGTTCCCGCCAGAATGCATGCCTGGGTGGTGCGCCGGGAGCGCCATGGTGAGCCGGACAAATCCATGCTGACCGAGGTGGTGGACACGCCGGAAATAGACAGTTACGAAGTGCTGATCATGGTAATGGCAGCCGGGGTTAATTACAACGGCGTCTGGGCCGCGTTGGGCCAGCCAGTCAGCCAGTTTGACAGACATGGGGCCGAGTATCAGATTACCGGGTCCGATGCTGCCGGGATTGTCTGGGCTGTGGGTGACAAAGTCAAACGCTGGAAGGTTGGCGATGAAGTTGTGGTCCATTGCAACCAGGATGACGGCGATGATGAATCTTGCAATGGCGGTGACCCAATGTTCTCGGATAGCCAGCGCATCTGGGGCTATGAAAGCCCGGATGGCTCGTTCGGGCAATTCAGCCGGGTGCAGGCGCAGCAGTTGATGCCACGCCCCAAGCACCTAACCTGGGAAGAAAGTGCCTGCTATACCCTGACGCTGGCCACTGCCTACCGGATGCTGTTCGGCCACCACCCGCACGAACTGAAACCGGGGCAGAATGTGTTGGTCTGGGGAGCCTCCGGCGGGTTAGGCTCGTTTGCCATTCAGTTGATCAACACAGCGGGCGCCAATGCTATTGGGGTGATCAGCGATGAGGCCAAGCGCGACTTTGTCATGGGGCTGGGTGCCAAAGGCGTGATCAACCGCAAGAATTTCAACTGCTGGGGCCAGATGCCAGTGGTCAATACCGGCGAGTACAAAGCCTGGTTTGGCGAGGCACGCAAGTTTGGCAAGGCTATTTGGGAAATCACCGGCAAGGGCGTGAATGTGGACATGGTGTTTGAACACCCCGGCGAGGCGACATTTCCGGTATCAACCTTCGTAGTGAAAAAGGGCGGCATGGTGGTAATCTGTGCTGGCACAACCGGCTTTAACCTAACCATGGACGCGCGCTATCTCTGGATGCACCAAAAACGCATTCAGGGCAGCCATTTCGCACATCTCAAGCAAGCTGCTGCGGCCAACAAACTGATGCTCGAACGTCGGCTGGACCCCTGCATGAGCGAAGTATTTCCCTGGGGAGATATTCCAGCGGCACATATGAAGATGCTGCGTAATGAGCATAAGCCCGGAAATATGGCGGTGCTGGTGCAGGCACCCATGACCGGGCTGCGCACGCTAGAGGATGTGTTGGAGGCTTCATAGAGGCGGGGCGTGAGCTGGCCTCGGCCACTTTGTTGTACCGGGCATTCATAAAGCAAGCAGTTTTCCGGTTTTCCGGTTTTCCGGTTTTCCGGTTTTCCGGTTTTCCGGTTT
>CAYNXK010000157.1:0-5480 GCA_964401125.1 uncultured Aliiroseovarius sp. | reverse complement strand
AAAAAGGCGGTAGAGGCATGAGAGAAGC
Organism: uncultured Aliiroseovarius sp.; assembly: GCA_964401125.1. Lineage (GTDB taxonomy): Bacteria > Pseudomonadota > Alphaproteobacteria > Rhodobacterales > Rhodobacteraceae > JAAEUB01. The sequence goes on along the minus strand of CAYNXK010000157.1, from coordinate 5,452 downwards.
GCTGGTTATGGTGCCGGGAATGATGTGTGACGCGCGCATATTCACCCCTCAAATCAATGCCTTATCAGGCGACTACCCTATTCACATTGCAAACTTCTCGGGCGAGGATTCGATCAGAGCGATGGCGCTTTGTATTCTGGAAAATGCGCCTGAAAGATTTGCTCTTGCGGGCATTTCCATGGGTGGCATTATTGCTATGGAAATTCTGCGCCGTGCTCCTGAGCGGGTCAACCGAGTGGCGTTGATTTCGACGACACCACTGGCCGAAACCCCGGCGCAGGCGGCTTGGCGCGAACCGCAGATCGTGCGGGCGCGGGCCGGCTATCTTGACGAGGCGCTGGAAGAAATGATGCCGCCAGAGAATTTGGCACCGGGGCCGCAGCGTCAGGAAATCTTGCGCCTGATGCGCCATATGGGGCGCGATTTGGGTGCTGAAACCTTTGTGCGCCAGGCCCGGGCCTTACAGCGGCGGCGTGAGGCCCAAAACGTGCTTCTGGGCACCAAGGCAACGGCGCTGATTCTGTGTGGCAGTTATGACCGGCTGACCCCGGTAAAACGCCACATAGCCATGGCCGGATTAGTGGCGCATAGCCAATTGGTTGTGGTTGAAGAGGCCGGGCACCTGCCGACATTGGAAGCCCCGGAGGCTACCACAAATGCCCTGCGTTTATGGATGGAAAGGCCGCTAATGCTGCGTTAGGCGCGCTTTTTTCTCTTTATCTGCACTATGTGCCGCCCTGCATTTTCATCAATGAAATCCAACACTAATGGGCGGATGTTTTCGCGCCAGGAACGGCCGGCAAAAATGCCGTAATGCCCAGCACCTTCCTCAAGGTGGCTGGCTTTTTTATCATCACTCAGTCCGGTACAGAGATCCAGCGCCGCGATGCATTGGCCGGGGGCGGAAATGTCATCATTTGATCCCTCAACCGTTTTCACCGCCACATCGGTAATTTTGCCAATATCAACCTTGTGGCCATCAACCACAAAATTGTTGTCCGCGATTTCGCGGCCTTTGAAAATACGTTCGACCGTTGAGAGGTAGAATTCCGCCGTCATATCCATCACGGAAAGGTATTCATCGTAAAATTTATTATGTTTGTCATGCTCCGAGCTTTCGCCCTTAGAGGTGGCAAGTATCTGATCATAAAAGGCTTTAATATGAGTTTCGCGGTTCATTGCGATGAAAGATTTAAGCTGTAGTAGGCCGGGATAGACCATGCGGCCAACGCCAGGATGCTTGAATCCGACACGCTGAATCGCCAGTTCTTCAAGCTGCCCCATGGTAACGCGAGCGCCAAAATCGGTGACATCTGTAGGCGCTGCATCCGGGTCGATTGGCCCGCCGATCAGGGTCAGGGTCCGGGGCTGCGCATCCGGGTCGGTCTCGGCCAGATAGGCGGTGGCGGCAAGGGTCAGTGGGGCTGGCTGGCAGACTGCGATAACATTGATATCAGAGCCAAGATGGCGTATAAAATCAACCAGATAAAGAGTGTAATCCTCAATGTCGAACTTACCTTGGGAAACTGGAATATCGCGGGCATTATGCCAGTCTGTTATGTAAACTTCGCAATCCGGCAAAAGGCTGGTAACAGTGGAGCGCAGGAGCGTGGCATAATGCCCTGACATGGGGGCCACAAGCAGCACCCGGCGGGCCTTTGCAGGCCGCCCGACCACATGAAAATGGATCAGGTCGCCAAACGGCTTTGTGACCAGTTTTTCAACCTGCACAAGGTGGTCAGGCCCATCTTCACAATGGACTGAACCGATGTCCCAATCGGGCTTAACCACCATGCGGGAAAAAGTGCGCTCTGTTACCTCACCCCAAGCGGCCATCATCTGGAAAGCCGGGGTCGGGTAGATGCTCGCCATCGGAGAAGAGGCAAAAGACCGCGCTGTTGCGCCCAACCATTGGCTGGTGTTGCGGGTTGCCTCCATCAAGTCATAAGCTACCATAAAACGCATATATTCGCCTTTCAAAACCCCTTGGCCACGGCCTATTTTGCCACGTGGACCTTTCCCAAAATGCAAACGTTTGCTATGCTGCACTTGCACAAAGCATAGGGCGGGTACCGGGCAATGACAATGGATCAAGATGAAACCACCGATGATCTCATGAAGCTGAATGCCAATCTGGCGCGAATCGAGGCGCTCTCGACGCGGCTTGTGGCGGCGCTTTCACAAAAACAATCAGCACGCCAAAGCCTGGAATCACCGGGCCACGAGCTTTATCTGAAGGCCGCCCGCGCCTTGATGGAGCAGATGATGGCGGACCCGGCAAAGATGATGCAGCATCAGATTACTTTCTGGAGCGACACCTTGCGCTATGCTGCCGAAATGCCGGAGCAAGCCGACAGCAAGGGCGACAGGCGCTTTGCCAGCCCTCTTTGGGAGGCCAGCCCTTATTACAAATTCGTAAAAGCGCAGTATCTGGCCGCGGCTGACGCAACCCAGACTGCCCTTGATGATCTGGAAGGGCTGGATGAGCGCGACAAAAAGCGGGTCAGCTATTTTGCCCGCCAGATAATTGATATGTTCGCCCCGTCAAACTTTCTGCCGACAAATCCCGAGGCCATGGCCCGCGCGGTGCAGACCGAGGGGCAATCGCTGGTAGACGGGTTGGAGAATATGGTGCGCGACCTTGAGGCGCATGGTGGCGAGCTTTCGGTGACACTTTGTGACCCGGAGGCGTTTGAGGTTGGTAAAAACCTTGCCACCAGCGAAGGTTCGGTGGTTTTTCGCAACGAATTGTTTGAACTCATTCAGTATGCGCCGCGCAGTGAAAAGGTTCACTCAACCCCTCTTATTATTTTTCCACCATGGATAAATAAGTACTACATCCTTGATATGAAAGAAAATAACAGCCTTATCCGTTGGCTTACGGGGCAAGGGTTTACCTTGTTTGTCGTGTCCTGGGTCAACCCGGATGCCAGTATGGCTGATACTGGCGTTGATACCTATGTGGAGCAGGGTTTTCTTCCGGCTATCAAGGAAGTGAAGGCGATTTGCCGGGTGAAAGCGGTTAACGTGACTGGTTACTGCATTGGCGGCACAACTCTGGCGCTGACCCTCGCATTGCTGCAAAAGCGCGGTGATAAATCGGTTAAGTCAGCAACTTTTTTCACCACATTGACAGATTTTGCCGAGCCGGGTGAGGTTGGAGTGTTCCTTGAGGATGACTTCCTTGTGGGGATTGAAGAGGAGGTGAGTGAGACCGGCTATCTCGATTCACGTTATATGGCGCGGACATTTTCCTATCTGCGGGCCAATGATCTGGTCTATGCGCCTGCGGTGAAACGTTACTTGCTGGGCCAGGCGCCTCCGGCCTTTGATTTGCTGCACTGGAATGGCGATGGCACCAACCTGCCCGCCCGCATGGCGGTGGAATATCTGCGCAATCTCTGTCAGAAAAACACTTTTGCCGGTGCCGGCTACGCTATTCTTGGGGAAAAAGTGACGCTGGCAGATGTCAAAACCCCACTTTGTGCCATCGCTTGTGAAACCGATCATATTGCCCCATGGAAAAGTTCCTATGACGGCATAAGGGCCATGGGGGCCAGCGATAAGACGTTTATTCTTTCAGAAAGTGGCCATATTGCGGGCATTGTAAATCCACCCTCAAAGTTGAAATATGGCCATTATACCGGGGTGGGATGGCCTGAATCAGCTGAAAAATGGTTGGAAAGTGCAACTTTCAACAAGGGTTCATGGTGGGATAACTGGGGAAAATGGCTTGCAACGCATTCTGGGCGTAAAGTTGATGCACGGGTGCCCGGTGAGAATGGGGTCGAAATTTTAGCAGCAGCACCAGGTACTTATGTCTCTGGAAAGCCCGTCAGCTGAAATATATGCTGCAATGCAGAAATAAAGTCTTGAAATGCCGCGATGCAGCATATATCTATTTTCCAGACGCAGAAAACCCGGTGTTCCCGGACCATATTCAGGAGGCTACCATGGCCAAATCGCAAGACTACACAAAGCTGATGCAAGACATGATGGGTGCATTCCCGGTTGATATGTCCGCCTTTCAGGACGTATTCAAAAACTCGAATTCCATGAATGAGAAATTTGCCCGCGTTGCTCTTGATGCCGCAGACAAATCAGCCGAGATTTCAACCCGCTGGACCAAAGACACATTGTCCAAAATTGGTGACGTGACCACAGTAAAAGACGAAGCTGCTGACTACTCGACAGCAATGACCAATTTCGCATCCTTGCAGGCCGAGCTTGCCAGCGAAAACATGGCTGCCTTTGCCGAGGTTGCCAAAAAGGTGCAGATGGAAACCGTTGAGCTGATGCTTGCCGCTGGTAAAGACATGGGCGACGAAGCACAGGCTGCGGTCAAGACCGCTACTGATGAGGTCAAAAAAGCCACGAAAAAAGCCACGGCTTCGGCCAAATAAACTACTTTCAAATCGGCTGACCCTCCCTCAGCCGGTGAGAAACTACAGCGGGTCTGGCAACAGGCCCGCTTTTTTACGCGCTATGCAGGCTTGCCTTTTCATTCTGCAGGTGCGTAGAGTTTTTCTGCACCGCAACAGGGGAGGCAACCTTGACCGAAAAAACCGAAAAACTGCTGATTAAACGCTACGCTAGCCGGCGGTTGTATAACGCCGAAACCTCGGATTATGTGACGCTGGATGATATTGCCGGCTTCATCCGTGAGGGGCGGGAAGTGGAGATAATCGACCTGAAATCAGGCGATGATCTGACAAGGCAATACCTGCTTCAGATCATTGCTGAACATGAAGGCCGTGGTGAAAATGTGTTGCCGGTTGAGGTGCTTACAGACCTTGTGCGCTCCTATACCACGCAGGCACAAAGCGTTGTGCCGCAGTTTTTGGCCATGTCGTTCGAGATTCTGCGCGAGGGGCAATCCAAGGTGATGAACAACCTTGGATCTGTGCCTGGCCCCACGTCTGGCCCTTTGGCGCAAATGCCCGGATTTGAGGCAATGCAGGCGCAGCAACAGGCATTTGTAAAAGCCATGATGGGCAGTTGGCCCGCCGGTGAACAGCCAGAATCTGCTCCGGAATCAAAGGGCAGGCCCACCGGAGCAAGCAGCAGTGATATTGATGATATTCGCAAGCAATTAGCGGAATTGCAGGCAAAACTTTCCGGGTTGGGCTAAGCCTCCGGGTCACATCCGCCACCTTTGGGGGCTAATATGGTCGAGACACAGGGGCGTATAAGTCTTTGGGGAATTGAGGTTTTCGCCGCCACTGCGGATGAAGGCTCAATCTCGGCGGCGGCGCGCGGGCTTGGTGCCAGCGCCTCATCTGTCAGCCAACAACTTACGAATCTGGAAACGGCCTTGGGTGCAGTATTGCTGAACCGCTCGTCCCGGCCTGTTACCCTAACCCCGGCAGGTGTCTTGTTTCGCCAGCGCGCACAAGCTATTTTGAACGAGGCCCAGCAGGCCCGCGCCGAGCTTGCCAGCCATGATCTTGCC
>CAYNXK010000156.1:0-5487 GCA_964401125.1 uncultured Aliiroseovarius sp. | reverse complement strand
CCAGCAACCTGCCATTCGAGGAATGGAGCGAAACCTTCGGCACAGAACGCTTGACTGGCGTATTACTGGATCGGGTGGCCCACCAGGTCAATATCTTGGAAATGAACGGCGAAAGCTATCGTCTCAACCAGAGCCGCGCAAAACGCATGACGCCTTAAATCGGCCTCCGGCCACCCGTTAATAGATGTAAGCCTTTTCCGGAAACAAATTACCCCGCCTCCAAGTGGCCTTCTTTTACGCCACCATATGGCAGGTTTTTACTCTGCCGTTGATAGGCAATCTCTCTCCAACGGATGAACCGATTATACAGGGTTTTATGAGGCCATATTCACTTGGTGCATCCCGCCATTGAATCCCGCGCTTCAGCACATGGATAATACCACTGAGAATATACCCCCTCTTGATGATGCAAGCATCGTTTGCCGAGCAGCGGACCATCGCCCACCGCGCCACGCTCACAACTCTTCTAACCAAGGCTGAGATATTGTTGTTTGTAAGTTACGAATTATATATCAACCCGTTTGTGAAACCGGAACATCAATAGCCTCTAGTGGTCGAGTTTATGAACTGGCCTTGATGTTTCGGACGGGGTTCAGATTCGGCGGAATATTGCAGGTCCAGGAGGGTGTGGCATTATTGACCATGGTCATATGCGCATGATTTGCCCCTATTGAGGTGTACGGCAAACAGAGTATCCGGATTTCGCCAGATATGCCGTTCTTTAACCTTTAATCATCTGGAGAGAAGTATGCTGAAATCCCTTAAAATTATTGGCCTGACAGCAGGTATGGCCATTGCCGGTTCGGCGCAGGCCGGAGAACCCATTAACTTGGTAACAATCCTGACTGCCCCCGACGCCCAGACACAATTGATGGCGATGGTTCTGACAATGAATGCCGCTAAAGCCGGGGCGGATTCGCATATTCTACTATGCGGCCCAGCGGCGGATATTGCGCTGAAGGAGGCTCCGGAAGCGGCCACCGCTCCGCAGCCGCCCAAAGGTATGAGCCCACAAGGCTTGATGCAGAAACTGATGGAAAATAGCGGCACCAGCGTTGAAGTTTGTGCGATTTATCTGCCTGGAAAAGGCGCTGATGCCTCGATCCTGATCGAGGGTGTAACCCCGGCCAAGCCCGGTGTGATGGGTGCGCGGGTTGTTGCCCCTAACACTCAAGTTATGAGCTTCTGAAGCCAGTCGGGCGTGGCGCTGTTCAGACCAGATTGGCTTCGGTAGCAGCCTCAATCTCGGAACGGCTCACGCCCGGTGCCAGCTCGACCACATGTAGGCCGCCACTGGTCACGTCAAGCACGCCTAAATTGGTTATTATACGGTCAACCACGCCCTTGCCGGTCAGTGGCAGCGAGCATTGGTGTAGAATTTTGCTTGCCCCGTGTTTGTTGGTGTGGTCCATCACCACGACCACGCGGCCAACCCCGGCCACCAGGTCCATTGCGCCGCCCATGCCCTTGACCAGCTTGCCGGGGATCATCCAGTTTGCCAGATCGCCCTGCTCGCTGACCTCCATGGCACCAAGGATGGCCATGGCGATTTTGCCACCACGGATCATGCCAAAGCTCAGGGCACTATCGAAATAGGCGGTTTGTGCCAGCTCGGTGATGGTTTGTTTGCCGGCATTAATCAGGTCGGCATCCACTTGGTCTTCGGTGGGAAATGGCCCCATGCCCAGCATGCCGTTTTCCGACTGCAAGGTTACCTGCATACCTTCGGGAATGTAGTTTGAAACCAGCGTTGGAATACCGATGCCAAGGTTGACATACATGCCATCTTCCAGCTCCTGTGCAGCGCGTTTGGCCATTTGATTGCGACCCCAGCCCTTGCTCTCAGCCATGATTCAGCCCTCCCTCACAGTACGTTGCTCAATGCGCTTTTCATGCTCGCCTTGCACGATGCGGTGTACAAAAATGCCGGGCAGGTGGATGTGATCAGGATCAAACGTGCCAACCGGCACAATTTCCTCGACCTCAGCCACGCAAATACGGCCGCACATGGCGGCAGGCGGGTTGAAATTGCGTGCGGTTTTACGGAAAATCAGGTTGCCGGTTTCATCAGCTTTCCAAGCTTTGATAATGGAAAGGTCCATGAACAGGCCTTCTTCAAGAATATAGGTCTCACCGCGGAATTCCTTGTGCTCCTTGCCCTCGGCAATCACGGTGCCAACCCCGGTGCGGGTGTAGAAACCGGGAATACCGTGACCGGCCGCGCGCATACGTTCGGCCAGCGTGCCTTGCGGAGTAAATTCCAGCTCCAGCTCACCGGAGAGATATTGCCTCATGAATTCGGCATTCTCGCCCACATAGGACGAGATCATTTTTTTTACCTGTCTTGTTTGCAACAGGATGCCGATGCCAAAATCATCAACCCCGGCATTGTTTGAGGCGAAAGTCAGGTCTTTGACACCACTTTCACGGATCGCTTCAAGCAGCAGCTCGGGAATACCGCAAAGGCCAAAGCCCCCCGCGGCAATACTCATGCCATCGTTCAGCAGCCCTTGCAGGGCTTGGGACGCATTTGGGTATATTTTACTCATGGAAGCGCCTTTCGCTGGCCGGTATGCATGATTTTGGTCTGCGCTTGCGGCAGAGTCAATGTTTAGTCAATGCCTATGCCGCGCTTATGCTGCGCTGCGGCAGCGCGGCTGTTAAGCTTTCTTACTGGCCGCTGGTTTCTTCTTGGCGGCTGGTTTTTTTACGGCCGGTTTCTTCTTGGTGGCTGGTTTTTTTGCAGCTGGTTTTTTGCGGGTTTTTTTACCTCCGCCTTTCTTGGCCGCGCGCTCTGTGATCAGATCCACCGCCATCGCCATGGTCACATCTTCGGGCTTCACATCCTTGGGGATGGTGGCGTTGATCTTGTCCCATTTCACATATGGCCCATAGCGCCCATCCATCACATTGACCGGCCCGCCACTTTCCGGGTGCTCACCCAGCTCAAACAGGGGTTTGGCAGCAGCGCGCCCGCGCCCGCCACCCTTGGTGCGCTTTTCGGCAATGACCTCAACCGCGCGGTTCATACCGATGGTGAAGACCTCCTCAACATCGGAAATATTGGCGTAAAGCTTTGCTTCCTTGCCATCCTCGGCAAGGGTCGTGTGCATCACGTAGGGGCCGTAGCGGCCAATATTCGTATGCACATCACCGCCTTCCGGGTGGGGGCCAACAAAGCGCGGCAGGCTGAGCAGCGTCAGTGCCTTTTCAAGGTTCATATCTTCGGCTTGCCAGCCTTTGGGCAGTGAGGCCCGGGGCGGCTTTGGCACCTCTTCACTGGGCACGCCGCGTTGCACATAGGGGCCGAAACGCCCGGATTTCAGGCTGATCTCATCGCCCTGATCCTCGCCCAGCACCCGGTCATCACTGGCCTCTTCTCCACCATTTATCGGCCTCGTATAGCGGCATTCCGGGTAGTTGCCACAGCCGACAAAACCACCGGTGCGCGAGGTTTTCAAATGCAGGCTTCCCTCGCCGCAAAGCGGGCAGCTGCGCGGGTCGCTGCCATCCTCGCGGGGCGGGTAAAGTTGTGGTGCCAAGGCGGCGTCAAGCTTGTCCAGCACTTCGGAAATGCGCAGCTCGCTGGTTTCAGCAATGGCGGCGGAAAAATCGCGCCAAAAGCGGCTCAGCACGTCTTTATAATTCATCTCACCGGCCGAGACGCTGTCAAGCTCGCCTTCAAGCTCGGCAGTAAATTCATAGCCGACATATTTGCGGAAGAAATTCAGCAAAAAGATCGTGACAATGCGGCCCTTGTCTTCGGGAAACAGGCGGTTCTTGTCCTTGCGAACATATTCACGGTCCTGAATCGTGGTGACAATGCTGGCATAGGTGCTTGGCCTGCCGATGCCCAGCTCTTCCATGCGTTTTACCAAGGTGGCCTCGGTATAGCGCGGTGGTGGCTGGGTGAAATGTTGCTCAGGCGTGACGTTTTGTTTTTTGGCCGGCTCATTTTGCATGATCTGGGGCAGGCGCTTGTCATTATCGCCCTGAGCCGCATCATCCCGGCCCTCCTCATAGACGCGCATGAAGCCATCAAACAACACTACCTGTCCGGTGGCACGCAAGGTCACTTGGCTATCGGCACTGGAGACATCAACCACACTGCGCTCTAGCCTTGCAGCTTCCATCTGACTGGCCAGTGTGCGCTTCCAAATCAGATCATAAAGCTTGCGCTGATCAGCCTCAAGGCGGGTGAGGCTGGCGGCATCTTGGCCCATTTCAGTAGGGCGGATACATTCATGGGCCTCTTGCGCGTTTTTGGCTTTGTTTTTGTAGATGCGGGGGCTTTTGGGTACGTAGCTGTCGCCATAACGGCTGGCAATCTCAGAGCGGGCGGCAGTGATCGCCTCGGGGGCCATATCAATGCCATCGGTCCGCATATAGGTGATGTAGCCGGCCTCATAGAGGCGCTGGGCGGTGGACATGGTTTGCCGCGCCCCGAAGCCAAACTTGCGGCTGGCTTCCTGTTGCAGCGTCGATGTCATGAAGGGTGCAGAGGGGTTGCGTGAGGCGGGCTTGGCCTCAACCGATTTGACCGTAAGGTCGCGGGAGTTTACCGCCTGCACGGCCAATTCGGCGGCGGTGGCATTTTCAAGGCTGAACTTGTCAAGCTTTGCGCCGCCCAACTGCGTAAGACGGGCCTCGAACTCCTGACCGCGCGGCGTGGTGAGCAGGGCTTTCACGCTCCAGTATTCGCGGGCAGTGAAGGCTTCGATCTCCATTTCACGCTCGACAATCAGACGCAGGGTGACCGACTGCACCCGACCGGCAGACTTGGCACCCGGCAGCTTGCGCCACAAGACCGGGCTGAGGTTGAAGCCTACCAGATAATCCAGAGCGCGGCGGGCAAGATAGGCCTCGACCAAAGGTGCGTCCACTTGACGCGGGTTGGCCATAGCCTCGGTGACGGCGGCCTTGGTGATGGCGTTGAACACAACGCGGCTGACCGGTGTATCCTTTTTGATTGCTTTGCGTTTGCGCAGGGCTTCCTCAAGATGCCATGAAATCGCCTCGCCTTCACGGTCCGGGTCGGTGGCGAGGATCAGATTGTTGTCGTCCTTCAGGGCGTCGGCAATGGCCTTAATGTGTTTGCGGCTGTCATAGCCGACCTCCCATTTCATCTCAAAGCCGTTCTCGGTATCAACCGAGCCATCCTTTGGCGGTAGGTCGCGCACGTGGCCATAAGAGGCCAGCACGATGTAATCATCACCAAGATACTTATTGATAGTTTTGGCTTTGGCCGGGCTTTCGACAACAACAACGGGCATGAAAATCCTCTCGGCTAAAAAGCAAAAAACACGGGCGGTATTGGGGGCGTTAGATGGGTGCTGATCGGGGGGCTTGTCAAGGGAGTGGTTTGCCAACGTGCAAAATGTGGTGGTTTGAGTGGTTTTTTGTTGACATATCCTGAGGAATCGCCCGCCTTCACCGGAAAACCGGAAAACCGGAAAACCGGAAAACCGGAAAACCGGAAAACCGGAA
>CAYNXK010000155.1:0-5491 GCA_964401125.1 uncultured Aliiroseovarius sp. | reverse complement strand
TAGCGCGCGCAAATTCTACTTTCTTGAGATGAACACGCGCTTGCAGGTGGAGCATCCGGTGACCGAGCTTGTCACCGGCATTGACCTGGTGGAGCAGATGATTCGGGTGGCCAATGGTGAAAAGCTGAGCTTGAGGCAGGAAGATGTGAAACTGACTGGCTGGGCCATGGAAAGCCGGATTTATGCGGAAGACCCTTACCGTAATTTTCTGCCCTCGATTGGCCGCTTGACCCGCTATCGCCCGCCGGAGGAAGTGGCAGAGAAAACCCGTGTGGTGCGCAATGATACCGGGGTTTTTGAGGGTGGCGAAATCTCGATGTATTATGACCCGATGATCGCCAAGCTTTGCACTTGGGCCCCAGAGCGGGCGGGCGCGATTGAGCATATGCTTGTGGCGCTGGACAGTTTTGAGCTGGAGGGTATTGGCCACAATCTGCCGTTTCTTTCAGCGGTAATGGGCCATGCGCGCTTTGCCTCTGGCGATATCACAACTGCCTTCATTGAGGAAGAATATCCTGAGGGATTTGAGGGTGTTACCATGGATTACACCGCCCTTAAGAGGGTCGCAGCGGCGGTGGCGGCAATGTATAGAATAGTGGAAATCAGGCGTACGCGGGTTTCGGGACGCATGGACAATCACGAGCGCCGAGTTGGGAGTGACTGGGTGGTAACGCTGGCAGGCGAGGTGTTTGATCTGAAAATTGAGGCTGACCCGGAAGGCTCGACAATTACCTTTGCTGAAGGCGGTAAGCTGCGCGTCACCTCGGACTGGACGCCGGGCAAGCCTTTGGCGCGCCTGATGGTGGGCAGAGTTGAAGATGGGGCCGAAGATGCAACCCGGCTGATACTGAAGGTTGGCAAAATCACCGGCGGTTTTCACATCCGCAGCCGTGGGGCTGACATGAGGGTGCATATACGCACCTCGCGCCATGCCGAGCTGGCCCGGTTAATGCCGGATAAACTTCCGCCTGATACCTCAAAGCTGTTGCTTTGCCCAATGCCGGGCCTGATTGTCAAACTCGATGTAGAGGAAGGCCAGGAGGTGCAGGAAGGGCAAGCACTTTGCACGGTGGAGGCGATGAAGATGGAGAACATTCTGCGTGCCGAGAAAAAATCGGTGGTGATAAAAATCAACGCAACAGCAGGTGATAATCTGGCGGTGGATGATGTAATAATGGAGTTTGAGTAATTTTAGCCAAGGCCCGCCAATACATTATGAGCCGCTTGCGGTTTTTGCTGATTGCGGTGATGTGCCTTGCTGCCCTTTCTGCCCTTTCTGCCTGCTCGCGCCATGGTGAGGATCAGCTGCGGCAAATGCTGGACCGCTGGTTTTGGCTGGGGGATACGGTGTATTTTCAGTCACAGATGCGCTGCACGGCAGCGGTTTTTGAGACGCGCATCAGTGATGTAAAATCAGCCCTGCGGGTGGAAACCGAGATCAGGCGTGGGCTGTTCACGCTGGAGCGCACCGGCGTTCTGGCCTTGGCCCTGCCGGGGCAAAGCCCGGAGCAGGTTCTTCTTACGCTCATCAATTCTAACCGGTCTATTGGCTCTCCAATCATGAATACCGCCTTATTTGGGCGCAATTGCATGGATGCGGATACGGAAGGAGCCTTTCATGCCGCTGTTTCCGGCGCCCAATCCCTGTTGGTCTGGGTGCCGGAAGAGAAAACTCTGATTATACTGGATTCGGAGAATGAACGCCTTGTTCTGGCCAGCGGCGTTTACCGATGAGCTATCTGACGAGCCGCAGATCTTTAAGTTCCTGCAACCGGATCGGCATTTTCTCGATCGATCGGGTCAGTTCGCGCACCCGCCAAGGCGCTGGTTTGCGCAGGTGTATGGCCCCGTCCTTGCCCATCAAAACCAGCATGAAGCCACGCGGGCGCAGGCGCTCGCGAATGGCGCTGTTGGCGGCGGGGTCTGTATCGCTGATGACAATGACATCACGGGCAGTGAGGTCTTCATGGCGCTCGGCCAGAAACTCCATTTGCTGTATAAAGCGTGGGTCATTGGGGTTATCCGCAAAGATCACCAGCGGTCGCTTTGTCCAGAGAAATGTATCAAGCGTGAGATCCGTGGTGCTAATGGGAGCAAATTCTGGCTCCGTAAATTCTGACTCCGCAGTTTCTGGCTCCGCAGATACCGGGGCTTCAGTATCGGCGCTGTCAGCGGCCGTAGATACCTGCTCTTGGCCGTGGGCTGGAAGGCTCAAATGCAAGGTCAGAATAAGCAGTGAAATAAATCGAAACATGGGTTCCCCTTTTCCCATAGATAAAGGCTGTGTCCGGCAGGGACAAGAGACAGGTTTTCATATGCCGGCTTTTGTAAAGTTCAGGCCGGTTGTTTTGGTTTTCCCGTATAATTCTGGCATGATTGCAGAAAATCAGGAGATAATGAGATGAGTGACCAGAGCGATTGGGTTGATTTGGCGCAACGGGAATTGCGTGGGCGCAAGCTGGATGAGCTAACATGGCACACCCCGGAAGGTATTGATATAAAACCGGTTTATACTGCTGATGACTTGGTGGGGCTTGAGCATATGGGCGGCATGCCCGGCCTGGCACCGTTCACGCGCGGCCCGCGCGCCACCATGTATACCGGCCGCCCCTGGACCATCCGGCAATATGCCGGCTTCTCCACTGCCGAAGAAAGCAACGCCTTTTACCGCAAGGGGCTGGCTGCTGGTCAGCAGGGCGTCTCAGTGGCCTTCGATCTGGCTACCCACCGGGGCTATGACAGTGATCACGCCCGCGTTATTGGCGATGTGGGCAAGGCCTGGGTGTCCATTGCTTCGGTTGAGGATATGAAAATCCTGTTTGCCGGTATTCCGCTGGATAAGGTCAGCGTCAGCATGACCATGAATGGGGCCGTCATTCCGGTGCTGGCTTCGTTCATCGTGGCGGGTGAGGAGCAGGGCGTGGCGCGGGCGGATCTTTCGGGCACTATCCAAAATGATGTTTTGAAGGAATTCATGGTGCGCAACACCTATATTTACCCGCCGGATCCAAGTATGCGCATTGTGGCCGATATCATCGCGTTCACCTCGAGCGAAATGCCAAAATTCAACTCGATTTCCATTTCCGGCTACCACATGCAGGAGGCCGGCGCGACGCTGGTGCAAGAGCTGGCCTTTACCCTTGCCGATGGCCGCGAATATGTGCGCACGGCGCTGGCGCGCGGCCTGGATGTGGATGCCTTTGCCGGGCGGCTGAGCTTTTTCTTTGCCATCGGCATGAACTTTTTTATGGAAGCGGCAAAACTGCGTGCCGCGCGCTACCTGTGGCACCGGATCATGTCGGAGTTCAACCCGCAGAAACCTGGCTCGCTGATGCTGCGCACCCATTGCCAGACATCGGGCGTCTCCTTGCAGGAGCAAGACCCTTATAACAATGTGGTGCGCACGGCCTTTGAGGCGATGTCTGCTGCCCTTGGTGGCACTCAAAGCCTGCACACAAACTCGTTTGATGAGGCCATCGCCCTGCCAACCGAATTTTCCGCCCGCATTGCCCGCAACACCCAGCTGATTTTGCAAAACGAGACTGGGGTGACAAATGTGGTTGATCCACTGGCCGGGTCTTATTACGTTGAAAAATTGACTGCCGATATGATCGAGGAAGCCTGGAAGCTGATCGAGGAGGTAGAAGCTCTGGGGGGCATGACCAAAGCCGTGGCCTCGGGCATGCCAAAGTTGCGCATTGAGGAAGCCGCTGCCCGCAGACAGGCGGCGGTGGACCGTGGCAAAGAGGTGATCGTCGGGGTCAACAAGTTCCGGCTTGATAAGGAAGACGCGCTTGAGGTGCGCCAGATCGACAATTCAGCGGTGCGTGAGACGCAGGTGGCGCGGCTGGCTGAAATTCGCAGGACACGGGATCAGAAACACTGCGTGGCCACGCTGGATGCGCTGGAAAACGCTGCAAAATCCGGCAAAGGTAACCTGCTGGAGCTGGCAATTGATGCGGCCCGGGCGCGGGCCACTCTGGGAGAAATTTCAATGGCAATGGAAAAGGTATTCGGGCGGCACCGGGCAGAAGTGAAAACCCTGAGCGGCGTTTACGGCGCGGCCTATGAGGGCGACGAGGATTTTGCCGCCATCCAGCGTGATGTGGAGGCATTCGCCACTGAAGAAGGCCGCCGCCCGCGCATGCTGGTGGTGAAAATGGGTCAGTATGGCCATGATCGCGGTGCCAAGGTTATCGCCACCGCCTTTGCGGATATTGGCTTTGATGTGGATGTGGGCCCCTTGTTTCAGACGCCGGAAGAAGCCGCGCGCGACGCGGTGGATAATGATGTGCATGTGGTCGGCATTTCCAGCCAGGCGGCGGGGCACAAAACCCTTGCGCCCAAGCTGGTAGAAGCTTTGCAGGCGGCCGGCGCCGGCAATGTGGTGGTGATCTGCGGCGGGGTGATTCCGCAGCAGGATTATGCTTTTTTGTATGAACACGGGGTGAAGGCAATTTTTGGCCCCGGCACCAATATCCCTGAAGCGGCGAAGGATATTCTGCGCTTGGTGCGGGCGGTGCGGGTGTAGCATGGGCCAGCTCGATCATCTGGTTGTTACCGCACCCGACCTTGCGCAAGGGGCTGCATGGGTTGAAGCCGCCTTGGGTGTTACCATGTCAGGTGGCGGGGTGCATACCCGGTTTGGCACCCATAACAGCTAGAATGTATAATTTGGGTAATTATCTACCGGAATCAAAGCTTAGTGACTGGGCAATAGGTACGGAAAGTATAAGTACTGCAATTAGGAATGCGCCCAGCGCCACTTTTGCCCGATATGGGGTGCCGGTTGCAATTGTTTGAGATCACCCACCCGGAAGTGGCTGATTTGCGGCGTGCGCTTGACCCTTTCGTGCAAGATGAAAAGGTTGTGTACCGATCAGGGCCGGGCTTTGCCATGCGCGCTGAAATTATGACGCCGGACGGTGTTCGGCACCTGGCTTGAACTTATACCTGACAGGGCGCGCGTTTGGCGCTAGAAGGCCATATGTCACTTTGGACCCGCATCTCTGAAGCGCTGGCGGCGCTGACTTCCGGTGAAAGCCTGTCCGAGGTGTTTGCCCATCTGCGCACCCCGCCTGAAAAGCGGGTTGGCTTTGCCATTGCGGTGATCGCGCTGGGGGCCAAAATGGCCAAGGCCGACGGACAGGTGACGCGCGATGAGGTTTCAGCCTTCCGCGAGGTATT
Source organism: uncultured Aliiroseovarius sp. (assembly GCA_964401125.1). Lineage (GTDB taxonomy): Bacteria > Pseudomonadota > Alphaproteobacteria > Rhodobacterales > Rhodobacteraceae > JAAEUB01. The sequence continues at coordinate 304 of CAYNXK010000155.1, read as the reverse complement.
CAGCATTCCGCCGAGTGACGAGAAAAGCGCGGCGAAGCTGTTTAACCTGGCGCGTCAGGATGTGGCCGGGTTTGAGATATATGCTGCCCGGATTTCCGCGATGTTCGGCGAGGATGACGCCGCCCTGTGTGACCTGATGGAGGGGTTGTTTTTCATCGCTCTTGCTGACGGGCAATATCACCCGTCCGAAGATGATTTTCTGTCGCGCGTGGCCAAAATTCTGGGCTTTGACGAGCGCCGGTTCCGCGCGCTGCGGGCGCGTTTTGTGCCGGATGCTATGCCGGACCCTTATGATGTACTTGGC
>CAYNXK010000154.1:0-5515 GCA_964401125.1 uncultured Aliiroseovarius sp. | reverse complement strand
AGCCGCCTAAATGAGTTCACGGAGCGGAACTAAAGCGCGATAGGGCCACCTTCGCTCGCCGCTTGTAAAAGCTGGCAGAACTCATCCCATGCTCGCGGCACAGTTCGGATACTGGAACACCGCTCTGAGCCTGCTTCAAATACCCCCTCTCAGCGATTGTTCCAATCGCCTGCCGGGCAGCGCATGATTTACGTGTCGCTATGTCGTGGTTTTTTCATTAAAATCTCCTCAGATCATTGAATGCGAATGCGATGGCGATGGCGAATGCGATTGAAAGCCTCACCCGGTGATCCGCAAAACAACCAAAACCCGTGGCAGCTTTCTAACTCACTCTCAGGCATGTAAACATGCCCTGCCGTGCAGCGGACGATGCCGCCACCAAGCTGATCTATCTGGCAATCCGCAATTTCAAAAGGCCGGACGGTGCGTCAGAAAATGGCCTCTCAGCGATGCAAGCATCGCCTGTCGTCTAACAGGATGCGGCCAGAAACCACTTCGCTATCCTATACTCCGAACGGTTCAACAGATGAGCCGTTTTAGCCGCATGAGCCAAACCCCATAGACAGACTTTCGGATACTCCCCACTCCCCACTGCCCACTGCCCGTATCGTAATTCGTGACTGGGCACATGGCTATAATACGAACCGCCAGAAGCCTTCGCCAAGCGCCTGATTTACACAGACCGACTGCCCGAGATCATTCAAGGGGTTGAGTTCAAAGACGGAATCAAGAAACTTCAAAACGCCGCCTAATTAGGACATCACCAGCTTTTGAGCATAACTTAACACAACGCATACAGACCGCATCACGCCTTGAAAGGATAAACCTCACTCGAGTACCTTCGAATCATTCAAGATGAGGTTGTGCGAGTCTCCAAAAGATGAACCTATACAGTCACTAAATATTAACTTCCCCCTGATGAAATCTGAGGAAATCTTCTGTTCGTGGAAATGAAACATGTCTGATTACCTGCCCAAAGAAGTGCGCGAGGGCCTTGAGCTGGCCCGCAAACGCGCGATACGCAAGAAAAGTCGCCTGCGCGTTCACGTGGAAGACGAGGTTTTTGCGGTGCTGAAGCTGTGGGATGGTGGTTTTGCCCTTGATAGCAAAGATGCGCCACATCTGCGCGGTTTGGTGGACCTTTATGACGGCTCACGCCACCTGTATCAGTGCCTGATTATCGCGTGCGATGAAGAGGTCGGGCGGATGCATTATGAGTTCAAGCGCGTGACCGAAGTACGTAACCGGGTGCCGCTGGATTTTGCGCCTGAAGAAAATGCACCGGTGGCGTTGATTGGGGAAAGCGGCTGAAACTCGCTTGCCCGCTATATTAACCGGATGGGGCGCGGCCTATTGCAAGTCACCAAATGCCGCCTGCATACGCTCTATGGCCTCTTCGATCCGTACCCGTGGCGTGGCGATGTTGAAGCGCAGGAAGTTTCCGCCGCCCTTGCCAAAAGTCGGCCCGTGGTTCACTGCGATACGGGCAGTTTTTTCAACGCGGCAGGTGAACTCGGCCTTATCCATGCCGGTGGCGGAGAAATCTACCCAGGCCAGATAGGTGGCCTCAAGCGGCATGGATTTCAAGCCGGGAATGGCGTTGATTGCCGCGTCAAACAGCCGCCGGTTGCCATCAAGATAGGTTACCAATTCATCGACCCAAGCGGCCCCCTCTGGTGAATAAGCGGCCTCGGCCATGACAATACCAAACGAATTTACTGACATGCCAAGGGCGGCCGCCCGCGTGGCGAAACGGGCGCGCAAGACCTCATCGGCGATGATGACATTGCCGGTATGACCACCGGCGATGTTGAAGGTTTTTGTGGTGGCGGTTAACATGATGAGCCGGTCTGCAATGCCCTCAATGGCGGGCATGGGAATGTGCCTGTGGCCGGGCATGACAAGGTCATGGTGGATCTCGTCGGAGACCAGCACAAGGTCGTGGCGGCGGGCAAAATCAGCCACATCCTGCAACTCATTGCGGCTCCAGACCCGACCACCGGGGTTGTGTGGCGAACACAGGATCAGCATTTTCTCACCCCCGGTCATCAGGGCGTCATAGGCGGTGAAATCCATCTCATAGCGGCCAGAATTGTTTACAAGAGGGCACTCCACCACACGGCGCCCGGCGGCATTTATCACCTTGGCGAAGGAGTGGTAAACTGGGGTAAACAAAACCACGCCATCGCCCGGCTTGGTATAGGTATCAACGCATAGGGCGGTGCCGTTAACCAGCCCGTGCGTGGTGAAAATTGCGCTTGGGTCAACCTGCCAGCCATGGCGGGTATCCATCCACCAACAAATCGCCTCGCGGTAGGTGCTATCATCGCCATAATAGCCATAGATGCCGTGATCCAGCATGCCTTGCAGGGCCTTTTGTACACAAGCGGGCGGTGTGAAATCCATGTCAGCCACCCACATGGCAATGCCATCACTGGCAGGCACGCCATATACCTGCTCCATCATGTCCCACTTGGCCGAACGGGTGCCTCGGCGCTCAATGATCTTGTCAAAATCCATGTTGATAATCCATGTTTCAGTTTTGTGCAGGCTAACGTAAGTCAGACTAAGTACAAGAGGCGTTGCGAAGCGGTGTATCATAGCCTAAATGAAGCGCATGAGCCTGCGTTCGATCCTTATCCACCCCGACCCGCGCCTGAAAAAGGTCTGCGCCCCCGTGCCTGACCTTACGGATGACTTGCGCGCGCTGGCCGATGATATGCTGGAAACCATGTATGATGCGCCGGGGGTTGGCCTTGCTGCGCCGCAGGTGGGTATTCTGCAACGCCTGATCGTGCTTGACTGCGTCAAGGAAGAGGGCGTTGCACCGCGCCCGACCATCATGTTCAACCCCGAAATTACCGCCGCCTCGGACGAACTGAACACCTATGAGGAAGGCTGTTTGTCGATCCCGGAACACTATGCCGATGTCACCCGCCCGGCCGAGGTTTCAGTGCGCTGGGTTGACGGGAAAGGCAATGAGCAGGCAGCAGATTTCAACGGGTTATGGGCAACGGCCGTGCAACACGAGATCGACCACCTTGAAGGTAAGCTGTTCATCGACTATCTGGGGCCGCTCAAACGCCAGTTGATCACCCGAAAAATGGTTAAGTTGAAGCGTGAAAAGGCGCGGGCGTGACGCACCGGTCTTTTGTTATCTGGCCTGACAGGCGGCTCAGAACTCCAGCAGCGCCGGTAGAGACCATAACTGATGAAACCCACGCTATCTGGGACGAGATGGTTTTTGCCATGGATGCCATGCCCGGCGTTGGCCTTGCAGCTGTGCAACTTGGTATCATGCAAAGGCTGGCGGTGGTGGATGCCTCCGAGGCACGTGGTCAGGCCGTGCGCATGGCTAACCCCGAAATATTGCACGCTTCCACCAAGTACCACGACCATGTTGAGGCCAGCCCAAACCTGCCCGGCCTGTCTGCCAATATCAAGCGTCCGCGAGCTGTGACTGTGCGGTTTCTGAATCAACAGGGCGAGGCCGAGGAACGTGATTTTGTCAGTCTCTGGGCCACTTCGGTACAGCATCAAATTGATCACCTTAACGGGCGCATGTATTTTGACCGACTCAGCAAGGTCAGGCGCGATATGTTGCTAAAGAAGGCGCGAAAGGCCGGAAAGGCAATGCAATGAGGCTGGTTTTCATGGGTACGCCGGATTTCTCGGTGCCGGTGCTTGAAGCACTGGTTGCCGCCGGGCACGAAATAGCTGCCGTTTACTGCCAACCGCCACGGCCTGCCGGTCGCGGCAAGAAGCCTCGGCCCTCGCCGGTTGAGACGCGCGCACGCGCGCTGGGCCTTGAAGTGCACGCTCCGGTCTCGCTGAAAAACCCGGAGGCACAGACTGCATTTGCTGCCCTCAACGTCGATGTGGCGGTGGTGGTTGCTTATGGCCTGATCCTGCCGCAGATGGTGTTGGATGCGCCGGTACAGGGCTGCCTGAACATTCACGCCAGCCTGTTGCCGCGCTGGCGTGGAGCCGCACCCATTCATCGGGCGATCATGGCAGGTGATGTTGAAACCGGTATTTGCATCATGCAGATGGAGGCGGGGCTGGATACCGGCCCCGTGCTGTTGCGAGAAGCGACACAAATCCTGCCCGAGGATACCACCGCCACCCTACATGACCGCCTGTCGGCCATGGGTGCCGGGCTGATTGTTGAAGCCCTGGAGCGCCTGCCGGACCTGACCGCGATAAAACAGCCGGATATGGGGGTGACCTATGCCGCCAAGATATCCAAGGATGAAGCGCAGATAGACTGGTCCCGGACAGCGCTGGAGATTGATCGCCAGATCCGCGCCCTGTCACCATTTCCCGGTGCCTGGAGTATGATCGGCGGTGAAAGGGTGAAGCTGCTGATAAGCCACCCCGTTGAAGGCAAAGGCGCGCCCGGCGAGGTATTACATGGCTTTACGGTCGCTTGTCGGCAAGGGGCTGTGGACATCCGGCGCGCACAAAGGCAAGGTAAACAAGCGCTGGAGGCCGAAGATTTTCTGCGCGGCACACCGCTTGAACCCGGCCACATTCTCGGAGGTTAAGATGTTTCCAACCCTGATAGGAACTGTGGTGATCGCCGGTATCATCGGCTACTTGTCCGAGAAAAAGGGCTTTACCCATAATGGCATATTGCAAAGCATCATCATCTGCATTGGCGGGGCATTCCTGTTCTTCTTTGTCAGCCTGATGTTTGGGCTTGGCTTTGCCTCACAAGGGCTGAACGCCATTCTTGCCTCGGTCGGCGCATTGGTCATTGTGCCGACCCATTGGCGCAAATGACCCGCCATTGACGTTTCTCCGCGCTGGGCGTGCGCGCGCCTGAAAGACTTTCCCCAGAGCCTTTTTCCCCAACGCTCTCTCCTCGCCGGAGGGCTCTGCCGCAAAGTTTTCTTAGACATGAATCGGGCTGTATTCACCAAATTTATGCAGCCAAGCTCGCAAACTGTTTGGGTAGTGGGTCACTTTGAAATTTGCTTCTTATAGGGCCCGCGTTTCTTTGGCGCTTCCTGGTTTGCATCAATCAACGCAACCAAGTCGCTTATATCCCAAAGACGGGCAGTCAGGCCAGCTTCCATTGCGGGGGTAACCTTCAAAGTCTGGTGAACTCGCACAAAGTTATAATACATGAAATGCAACGCAACGGCATGGGCGTGATTTTCAACCTTCTTGGAAAAACCATTGGTCAGGCGGGTAAAACGACGCATATGCATCCGCATTGTCAGGTTTTGGCGCTCAACATACGAAGTCGAGATCAGCCGCTTGTCGGGGTTGCCTTCAACGGTGCGCTTCTTTGTTCCCGTGCATTCCGCTGGCGAATACTTCTTTTCGTGGCCCTTGTTGCCTGTGGCATTGCCATACAGCTTGATAAGCTGGGCATAGTCCACATCACCGCCGAAAGCGCCCTCTACAGCTTCCAGATAGGCTTTGTGGCCGTCTGTGGTCAGTTGAGCGCGGTTCGACAGGCGCGCGCGCAGATCATCCATGAACTCGATTGCGTATTCACCATCAC
>CAYNXK010000153.1:0-5596 GCA_964401125.1 uncultured Aliiroseovarius sp. | reverse complement strand
AGAAACCCATCTGTGCCATGACTGCCATCCCTCCGCTGCATCATGGCCCGATTCTATAATGCGCTAGGGTCAGGTGCAATTTTTAGAGGTGCCCTTAAGTGAAATCGGAAACCTATCACCCGGCAGCGCAGGTTTACATACGCGAGAGGGTGGCATGGCTGGCTGTACCAAGAGTGGTCGCAATCACCTTCCTACCACGCATAATGATTTGTAATTACAAGTGTTTCATCAAACAGTTTCACTGTGCATCAAGCGATGTCGTTGCCTGCGGGGCGTCGGCCATGTCAAACCTTGCGGGGATAATACCCCCATGATGAAGGTGCTTATAACGGGCGTCATTTTATCAAGAACTACCTTGAAAAGGCCGGCACAAGTTGCCGGGCCACTTGGTACATCGCGGCGACAATCATTACGCTTCGCTAATCGCCCACAGGCGGCAACCCTAATTGAGTGGGTACATTCGCGTTTCGGCCCGCAAGTATAACACTAATTGCATACGCGGTTTGAGGGTCCAAGCCTGCCATGATCACGGCAGCAGAATCAGCACGCATCCGGCCTAAAAATCCGGCTGCAAATTGCGGATTCATTGTTTCAAATAATGCGGAAGCTTCTTTACCCTTCATACTCTCATAAACTGCCGTTAGCCGGACAAGATCATCTTCAGCGGCGGTATCGGCCAAAGCCATTGTCGATTTTAATTCATTCTCAGCAAGAATAAGCGCTGAAAGGTTATCTTCCACCCGGGCCTCTGCAACTGCCAATGCTTGCATCCGGTCGGCCATGGCGCTTTCACGAACTTCCAGGAGAATTTCACGCTCCTGAAGCTGGGTAAGAACTTCAGCAATGTCATTTTCAGTCGCATGGGTTTGCGGTTCTGCTTCCACAGCATTACCCGGGAAATTGCCCTGGCTGGCGAGTTGGCTAACCTCCCGCGCGATAGCTTGGCCGGTCTCACCGCTTAAGCGGACTGCCCCGGAAGTCACGAGCAACAAGGCAATAACCCATAAAACGCCACGGGCAGGGTTCTTGCGTCTGCTCTCTTTTTTTGAGATCTGGTTCTTGGTTGTGTTCATTCTGCAGCCTCCATGATCCGGTCTCGCCTGCTCATAAATAGCGTTTCTCCAGATGGGGCGACATCAGGTGCGCCGGGTGCTTTTTTTGCCTTTTTATCCACAGTTTCTGTGTTCGTTGAGGCTATGGTATCTTTTTCTTGATCTGGCAGATCATGCATTGATGCCAACATCAGCTCCAAACGTTTAGAGACATCTTCGGCGCGCTCAGTCAGTGAAGTCAGGGTGACCGATGAAGTAATTGCTGCTTTTTGTGCATTTTGCAGAGTCCTAGTCATATCATCGACCTGCGCGGATAAGACAGCCACTGCACCACCAACTCCGTTTTGCAAATTGTTAAAACGTTTTAAACGGCCAGCCAGAACTATACAATATACGGCAGCCCCAAGGGCTCCGGCAACCAGGAGAATATCTGCGATCATGTCCATTTATCAGTCTCCATTTTGATCCTAGTTAAGGACAAACTCCATAACCAGAAGGTCGCGCACCCGGCCCTCTCCAGTTACTAATTGAATACGTCGCAACATTTGGGCGCGCAAATTAATCAGGGCCGAAGGATTCTCAATATCCCGAATATCGACTGCCCTTAGGTATGAATTAAGCACATCAAGAACCCGTGGAACCAAGATTTCGACATCCTCCTGGAACTGTGGTTCAACCTCCAACTGGGCACGAAACCGGAGGTGTCGGCTACTACCTCCCGGACCAAGTGAAATCACCAGAGGATCAATTGGGACAAAGGCAATTAGGGGTAGTGGTTCTATTTTTTCACCAACTTCCACTTCTTTGACCTCCGATTCATCCGAACTTCCCAGAATCATGCCGGAGTAGACGGCGTAAAACCCACCGCCGCCCAATATAAACGCCAGAATAAGCCCGATAAGCAGAGGCTTTTTTGATTTCTTTTTTGGCGAATCTTCCTCGCCTGAAGCTGTTTCTTCGGTGTTTGTCATTCTTTCACCAGAAAGTTTTCGTCGAATCGTTATTAACCGACGAGAGCTAACCGATTGTTAATAGCCTTCGGCGAAGAATGGTCTGTGACGGGGGCAGAAGCCCACTCAGAGAAGGAGTTTCGTCTTGCAGCAATTGCTATCTGTTTGGGCCGTGCTGGACATGCGCAAGAGAGTTGTGGTGATTCTTGCAACCGCCATCATGTTTGCCGCTGTGCTTGGCCTGTCTAGAATGGCAACACAGCCGTCCATGTCGCTGTTGTATGCCGGGTTGGAGTCGGGTGTTGCGGGTGATGTCATTACGGCACTCGAGGCACGTGGTGCCAGATTCGAGGTTCGCAGCGGCTCTATCTTTGTAGAAAGCGGGATGCGGGATACTTTGCGCATGACATTGGCTAGTGAAGGTTTGCCTGCAAATTCAAACCTGGGATACGAAATTCTTGATAATCTTTCTGGCTTCAGCACAACGTCACAAATGTTTAATGCCGCATATTGGCGTGCAAAAGAGGGCGAGCTTGCACGCACGATCATTGCCAACCCAGCTATTCATAATGCCCGCGTACACCTTGGAAACCCAAGTTCTCTCGGGCTTCGGCGATCACCTGCCCCGACGGCTTCCGTTACGGTAACCACTTCAAATAGCACGCTTTCTGCTAAACATGCGAGGGCTTTGAAGTACATGGTATCATCTGCTGTATCAGGGCTACTGCCTGAGAATGTTTCGGTTATTGACAGTCAGGGCGGCTTGATAATCTCTGGCGAGGATTCCAACTTCGGTGCTGTAACTACAGCAAACCGGACAATGGAGTTGCGCCGCAATGTCGAGCGCTTGCTTGAGGCGCGTGTGGGGCACGGCAATGCTGTCGTAGAAATAAGTATTGATACTGTGGCTGAACACGAAACAATTATGGAACGCCTGATTGACCCGGAAAGCCGTGTTGCAATTTCTAATGAAATTGAGGAAAGCACAAATTCAAGCATAGATAGCCGAAATTCTGGTGTATCTGTTGCCTCAAATTTGCCGACTGGTGACGGCGCATCAAGCGATGGGCAATCGTCGACAAACAACAGTGAAACCCGTGAAAGAACTAACTTTGAAGTATCCGAAACAACCCGTGAAATCATACGCATACCGGGTGCCATTCGGCGAATATCAGTTGCTGTTTTGGTCGATGGTATCCGCGGGACAGATGCGGGCGGGCAAGAAGTGTGGTCTCCTCGACCTGAAGAAGAAATGGCTTCATTGCGAGAACTTGTAGCTTCGGCCGTAGGGTTTGATGAGGCACGAGGCGATACGATCACTTTGAAGACATTGGAATTTAAGCCGATTGCCCAAATCGGGACTATGGCGGCCCCAGGGGTTATGCAAAACCTGCACCTGGACATCATGTCACTTCTTCAACTCGCAGTTCTTGCCATTGTCGCATTAGTTCTCGGGTTTTTTGTACTGCGGCCAATTTTGAGTTCTGCCCATGGAGAGGGCGTACAACCCCGCCTTGTGGCTGCAACACCTAGTGCGTTACCGCCTGGAGCGGAACTGGGCACGGGGCTTGCCGGAGATTCTGGAAACGATTTGCCAACCCTACCGGCTTTAACCGGAGAAATCGACGGTGGACCACCTGGGTTCCCGGAAATGGCTGTTATGTCAGATTTTGACTTCGGGGATCCCGGGGGCAGCAGCCTGCCTGCATTGGGAGGAGGGACCACTGACCCGGTTGAACGGTTGCGTGCCTTAATCGAAGAACGTCAAACAGAAACAGTTGAGATTCTACGTGGCTGGATGGAGGATAAAACCGCCTGATGTCGCCAATTTTTATACTTGAAGAATTCAAGGCTACGCCTATGGAGCGGCTCTCAGCAAAAAATGCAGGGGGCGGATCAGCCGGGCCTGCTAGCGCAGAAGCTTTAGAGAAGTCCAGATTAGTTGGCTACGAGTCTGGCTACCAGGCCGGTTGGGATGATGCCGTACGCTCAGAAGCAGATGAGCAAGAGCGAATTGGTGCTGAGTTTGCCAGAAACCTTCAAGACCTTGGCTTTACCTTTCATGAAGCAAGATCTCATATCATGCATGCGCTTGAACCCCTTTTATCTGGAATAGTGGAAAAAGTTCTTCCAAGGCTGGTGTCGGAGACAATGGGGCAGGCAATCATTGAAGAGCTATTACCACTAGCATCGATTGCAGCAGATACACCGATTGAAGTCGTGGTGGCCCCCACCAGCCGGGCCATCCTGGAGCCGATGCTGGCTGCTTCCGTCGTTCCATTTATTTTGATTGAAGAACCCACGCTGGCTGAAGGGCAGGCTTTCTTGCGCTCGGGAGAAGCTGAAAAACAAATTGACCTCACCGGGACGGTAGAAAAAATTGGATACGCAATCAACGATTTATTCACAATAAACGAAAAGGTATTCAAGAATGGATGACCAGAACCGCCATGAAGATGCCGATAGCTCCCCAAACCCGTTCACACAGGTTCCAATTGAGATAACCATATCCGTAGGAAAGGCCCGCCCATTGGTGCGCGACCTATTGCGTTTAAAGAGCGATTCTATCCTGCCGCTGGACAAGTGCATCGAAGACCCCGTTGATCTCTATATTGGCGATAAGCTGATAGCTCGTGGTCTGCTTGAAGAAATTGACGATGATGTGTCAGGGCAGCTGGCGGTTCGGTTAATCGAGGTCCTTGACCTAAAATCAGGCCTCTAATCATGCGCCAAATTTATGATGCAATCCATACACGGCGATTTGGCCTAATTTTGTTAACCATGATTTTTCTGTTGGTAGCAGAGCCAGGACTCTCACAGGAAATTTCTATCGACCTTGGTGAAGGTGGATCAATAGCAACCCGATCAATCCAACTAATTGTGTTGATAACCGTACTCAGCCTCGTGCCAGGCTTAGCAATCATGATCACCAGTTTTCCTTTTATTGTGACTGTTTTGGCCATTTTACGCCAAGCTATCGGGTTGCAACAATCGCCGCCAAATATGCTGATCGTTAGCCTCGCTCTATTTCTGACTTACTTTATTATGGAGCCTGTATTTACCGAAGCTTGGATAAAGGGTGCCGAGCCGTTTGCCGCTGGTAGTCTGGGCCTCGAGGCCGCCTTTGCTGAGGCATTAAAGCCATTCCGGGTATTCATGGCGAACCGCGTAGACCCTGAAACATTCCTGAACATGGCAAGTTTACGTGACGAGCTGGCTTACTCCCAGCCTGGTCCCGATGCTCCGCTTTCTTTGTTGGTTCCTTCGTTCTTGCTCAGTGAAATCACCCGAGCTTTCCAAATCGGATTTTTAGTTTTTTTACCTTTCTTGATTATCGACCTAGTTGTTGCTGCAATTTTGATGTCGATGGGAATGATGATGGTTCCACCTGCAATTGTTTCCCTTCCCTTCAAGCTTGCATTCTTCGTAGTAGCAGATGGATGGAGTATGATTTCAGAAGCGTTGGTGCGGAGTTACTTTTAAGAGGCCTCTGCGAAAGCCGTTGAATGGGTGGATTGAAAAATCTTTCAGAGCGGTGCGTGGGGCTATGCCCGAAAGTTGGTGACGCTGTAATCAAGCGGCATGTTTTTTCTG
>CAYNXK010000152.1:0-5600 GCA_964401125.1 uncultured Aliiroseovarius sp. | reverse complement strand
AGCCACCGGCGATGGCACCTCAACCGTTACCTTGTCAGTCTCAAGCTCACAGAGCATCTCATCCACCGCAACATTATCACCGGGTTTTTTGAACCAGGTGGCAATGGTGGCCTCGGTAACGCTTTCACCCAGAGTGGGAACCTTTACCTCAATGCTCATGATGTTGTTCCTCTCATGGTCAGCGCATCATCAATTAGCGCGGCCTGTTGTGTTTTATGCGTGCTTGCAAGCCCGGTAGCGGGCGAGGCGGCGGTGGGACGGCCGGCATAGGTCGCGCGGGTTAATTTGGCGCCGATCCGCTCCAGCACCCACTCGATATTCGGCTCCATGAAAGTCCAGGCACCCTGGTTTTTCGGCTCTTCCTGACACCAGACGAAATCAGCGTTTTTGAAGCGGTCAAGTTCGCTCACCAAGCTCAGGGCTGGGAACGGGTAGAACTGCTCAATACGCATCAGATAGATGTCTTTTAGCCCGCGCGCATCACGTTCTTCCAGCAGGTCATAATAGACCTTACCAGAGCACATCACCACGCGGCGGATGCGTTTGTCGGCAAGTAGTTTGGTCTTCGAGGAGCCTTTCTGCGCATCATCCCATAACACCCGATGAAAGGAGCTGCCGCTGGTGAAATCTGCCTTGTTTGATACGGCAAGCTTGTGGCGTAGTAGCGATTTTGGCGTCATAAGAATTAGTGGTTTACGGAAGGTGCGGTGGATCTGGCGGCGCAGGATGTGGAAGTAATTTGCTGGTGTCGTGCAATTGGCAACAATCCAGTTATCCCCGCCGCACATTTGCAAAAACCGCTCAAGCCGGGCTGAAGAATGCTCTGGCCCCTGCCCTTCATGGCCATGCGGCAGCAGCACCACAAGACCAGACATACGCAGCCACTTGGACTCGCCCGATGATATGAACTGATCAAACATGATCTGGGCACCATTGGCAAAATCGCCAAACTGCGCCTCCCACATCACCAACGCGTTCGGCTCGGCCAGAGAATAGCCATATTCAAAGCCCAGCACCGCGTATTCCGACAACATGGAATCAATAACTTCGTATTGTGCCTGACCTTCACGGATGTGGTTGAGTGGATAGTACCGCTCTTCAGTATCCTGACTGACCAAGGCCGAGTGGCGGTGGCTGAAAGTGCCCCGGGTACAATCCTGCCCAGACAGGCGCACCGGGTAGCCCTCGCATAAAAGCGAGCCAAATGCCAAAGCTTCAGCCGTGGCCCAGTCAATCCCTGTTCCACTTTCCAGCGCCGCGCGTTTGGTCTCAAGCATCCGGCCTACGGTTTTATGCAGGGGGAAGCCCTCAGGCACCCGCGTCAAGGCGGCGGCCGCCTCATCATAGGTATCGGGCACAATGGCGGTCTCGCCACGCTGATATTCCTGGCCCTTACGGTTCATCTTTGACCAACGGCCGTCCAGCCAATCGGCCTTGTTGGGGCTATACGCCTTGCCGGCTTCGAACTCTTGGTTCAGATACGCCTGAAACGTGGTTTTCATGTCCTCAATCTCGCCCTCAGGCATCAGGCCATCGGCAATCAGCCGCTCGGTATAAAGCTGTAGCGTGGTTTTATGCCGTTTGATATTTTTATACATCAAGGGGTTGGTAAACATGGGCTCGTCGCCCTCGTTATGGCCAAAACGACGGTAGCAGAAAATATCAAGCACCACGTCTTTGTGGAATTTCTGGCGAAATTCGGTGGCCACTTTTGCGGCATGCACCACCGCCTCAGGGTCGTCACCGTTGACGTGAAAAATAGGCGCCTCAACCATAAGGGCGATGTCTGTCGGGTAGGGCGATGAACGTGAGAAATGTGGCGCTGTGGTGAAGCCAATCTGGTTATTGACGATGATGTGCATGGTGCCACCAGTGCGGTGCCCCACCAGACCCGACAGGCCAAAGCCCTCGGCTACGACGCCCTGACCGGCAAACGCCGCATCACCATGCAACAAAATCGGCATGACCGAGCCGCGCGCCGCATCACCCCGCTGGTTTTGCTTGGCCCGCACCTTGCCCAGAACCACTGGATTGACCGCTTCAAGGTGGCTGGGGTTGGCGGTGAGGGAAAGGTGCACCGTATTACCATCAAACTCACGGTCCGAGCTGGCCCCGAGGTGGTATTTCACATCACCCGAGCCATCCACATCTTCAGGCTTGGAGCTACCCCCCTGAAACTCATGAAAAATTGCCGCATAAGACTTTCTCATCACGTTGGCCAGCACTGAAAGCCGGCCTCTATGGGGCATGCCAATGATGATTTCCTTGACCCCAAGCGCGCCACCGCGCTTGATGATCTGCTCCATGGCCGGGATCAGGCTCTCGGCACCATCCAGCCCGAAACGCTTGGTACCCATGTATTTTACATGCAGGAACTTCTCAAAGCCCTCGGCCTCGACCAGCTTGTTGAGAATGGCTTTGCGGCCCATCCGCGTGAAGGCGATTTCCTTGCCCAGCCCCTCGATGCGTTCTTTCAGCCAGCCCGATTGTTCCGGGTTGGAAATATGCATATATTGCAGCGCGAACGTGCCGCAATAGGTGCGGCGCACAATTTCGATGATCTGGCGCATGCTGGCAGTTTGCAAGCCCAGCACATTGTCGATAAAAATTGGCCGATCCATATCGGCCTCGGTGAAGCCGTAGGAAACAGGGTCAAGCTCAGGCAAAACCTTGATGTCGTGCATGCCCAGCGGGTCAAGGTCGGCAATCCGGTGGCCACGGATACGGTAGGCGCGGATAATCATGATCGCACGGATTGAATCCAGCACAGCGCGCTTGATTTGCTCTTCGGAAACCTCAACGCCTTTTTCCCCAGCCTTCTCGCTAATCTTTTTGGCCAGTTTTTGCGGTGCTTCTTCCGGCACCTTCTCATCGGGCCACATGCCATCAAGCGCGTGGGTCAGCTCATCCGAAGGCTGCGGTGGCCAATCGGCGCGCGCCCAGGAAGGCCCGCGCGCCTCGGCCGCCACATCGGTCTCGGCATCGCCCATGGAGGCGAAAAACGCCTGCCAGGCAGCATCGACCGCGCCGGGATCATTGGCATATTGCGCGTGCAGTTGCTCCATATAGGCCGCATTATGGCCTTGCAGGAACGATGAGGCCCTGAACTGGTCGTTGGCGGATTGTTCGGTCATTTTGTTGCCTCATGCAAGTTGGGTATCGTAGCGCTATTACCGGCCGGCAAAGAGCGAAGAATGAACTGGATAAACATCAACCATCCCCGCCCGGCGGCCCCGCCGGGCAGTGCTCTCAGTATTGATGCGGTTAATCCAGCCATTGCTCAACCAATCGCCTCCAACACCGCCTCACCCAGACTAGCCGGGCTTTCGGCCACGGTGATGCCAGCTGCGCGCATGGCTTCTATCTTGTCGTCGGCGCCACCTTTGCCACCGGCCACAATCGCCCCGGCATGGCCCATGCGGCGGCCCGGCGGTGCTGTGCGCCCCGCGATGAAGCCAGCGGTGGGCTTCCAGCGGCCACGCTTGCGTTCATCGGCCAAAAACTGCGCTGCGTCCTCTTCAGCCGCGCCGCCGATTTCACCGATCATGATGATACTTTGGGTTTCATCATCCGCCAGAAACATCTCCAGCATGTCGATAAATTCGGTGCCCTTGATAGGATCTCCGCCAATGCCCACGGCCGTTGACTGGCCAAGGCCGTTATCGGAGGTCTGCTTCACCGCCTCGTAAGTCAGCGTGCCGGAGCGCGAGACAACCCCGCAGGAGCCGCGTTGGTGGATATGGCCGGGCATGATGCCGATCTTGCATTCGTCAGGCGTGATCACACCGGGGCAATTGGGGCCAATCAAGCGGGTTTTTGAGCCTTCCAGCGCCCGTTTTACCATCATCATATCAAGCACCGGGATGCCCTCGGTGATACAGATCACCAGCGGCATTTCGGCATCAATTGCTTCCAAAATAGAATCAGCTGCAAAGGGCGGCGGCACGTAGATGACGGAGGCATTTGCGCCGGTCATCTGCATGGCCTCGGGCACCGAGTTGTAAACCGGCAGTTCCAAGTGGCTTTGCCCGCCCTTTCCTGGCGTCACCCCGCCGACCATTTTGGTGCCGTAAGCAATGGCCTGTTCCGAGTGAAATGTGCCCTGTGATCCGGTAAAGCCCTGACAGATTACACGGGTGTCTTTGTCTACAAGAATTGCCATCAAATTATCCTTTCACCGCTGCGACAATGCGCTCGGCACCATCCCTGAGGTCATCCGCTGCAATCACATCAACATCACTTTCGTTGATGATGCGCTTGCCCTCTTCAACATTGGTGCCCTCAAGGCGCACCACCAGCGGCACTTTCAGCCCCACTTCTTTCACCGCCGCCAGCACGCCCTCGGCGATCACATCACAGCGCATGATGCCGCCGAAGATGTTGACAAGGATGCCCTTGACCTGTGGATCAGAGGTGATGATCTTGAAGGCTTCCGTTACCTTTTCTCGGGTGGCACCGCCGCCCACATCAAGAAAATTGGCCGGCTCAGAGCCATAGAGCTTGATGATGTCCATCGTTGCCATAGCAAGACCGGCCCCATTGACCATGCAGCCAATCTCGCCTTCCAGAGAAATATAGCTGAGGTCATATTTTGAGGCTTCAAGCTCGCGGGCATCTTCCTCAGACGTGTCGCGCAGCTCCATGATGTCCGGGTGGCGGGCCAATGCGTTGCCATCAAAGCTCATCTTGGCATCAAGGCAATGCAAATGCCCATCACTGGTGACGATCAGCGGGTTGATCTCCAGCATCTCCACATCCTTAGCCAGAAACAGATTGTAAAGCTGGCCCATCAGGGTAACGCATTCGCGCACCTGCTTACCCGCCAGCCCCAGCGCAAAGGCAATTTTGCGGCCATGAAAGCCCTGATAGCCGGTGGCCGGGTCAATACTGAAGCTGATAATGCTGTCCGGCGTGTTCTCGGCCACTTCCTCAATATCCATGCCGCCCTCGGTAGAGCAAACAAAGGAAACACGGCTGGTCTCGCGGTCAACCAACAGCGCCAGATACAGCTCACGGTCAATGGCGGCCCCGT
This sequence comes from uncultured Aliiroseovarius sp., assembly GCA_964401125.1. Lineage (GTDB taxonomy): Bacteria > Pseudomonadota > Alphaproteobacteria > Rhodobacterales > Rhodobacteraceae > JAAEUB01. Next base: position 568 of record CAYNXK010000152.1, on the reverse strand, counting down.
CTTCGATATAGACGCGGCTCACCTGTTTGCCGGCCGGGCCGGTTTGCTTGGTAACCAGAGTGCGCCCCAACATGCGCCTGGCTTCCTCAGCGGCTTCTTCAACCGATCTGGTCAGGCGCACACCACCCGCTTCGCCGGCATCGGCCTCGATAAACGAGCCCATGCCGCGCCCGCCCGCATGGATCTGAGCCTTGACGACCCAAAGGGGGCCATCAAGAGTGCCAGCGGCGGTTTTGGCCTCTTCAGCACGCAAAACCACGCGCCCGTCGCTGACCGGCACGCCCACATGGCGCAAAAGCGCCTTAGCTTGATATTCATGGATATTCATCGCATTTTCCCGTCCGAGTACATTCGTTCGGACCATGCACAACAGATTATAGTAAAGAAATGGTTTTTTTAGAAATAACAGGGGTTTTGCCGAAGTTTTTAAGGTTTGTGATCACAGCAAAAAAAGTGTGATCACACATTCAATTTTCAGCATTGATCCATCGCAAAAAACCGGCACGGACCCGGGGTTTTTGACATCCGGGCAAGGCCTGACAATTTGGTTGATATGAACAATTACGGG
>CAYNXK010000151.1:2113-5607 GCA_964401125.1 uncultured Aliiroseovarius sp. | reverse complement strand
CATATGGTTCGATGTTTTCATACCTTTGGCATAGTGCTGTCACACCAAACAAACAGCTTGGCAATGCCGGTCGGCCTTCAAACCCTGAAGCAGGGCGCGGGTCTCGCGCAGGTCGCGGGCCTGGCCCATTGACGACAGGCGACGTTCACGCCGCCGAGAGGGGATGATGGTGTATTAGAAGTCGGAACCTGAGGCTAACATCTTGAATATTTTATAGAAAACATCCGCCTTCACCCACCTGATAAACGGCACCAACCTGACCTTGGCTTATCCCTCAAACCCTTCGATGCACCTCTCGGGCATTTTACAATGCCTGCCCGTCAGCGCATTGGTATCGGCCTTGCCGCGAACGAATTCATCGTGGGAATGGTCGAGGCGAAAGTAGCCATAATAACAGCTCAGGCAATCATTCAAGCCCAGTCAAGGGCGGGCTTGTAAACATACAATCGCTAAACAACTAAAGTGAGTGGTTTCCGGCTATTATGTAGTAGTGTCAGAATTTTTGCGGCTCATTCAGTGGTCTTTCTCAATCGACCTGCGCTCATATGGCGCTTGCGACCAAAGCCTTGGCAGCGCTCTACCAAAAACCCTGCCGCTGCAAGAGAGCGGCGCACATGTCCGGCCGCCGTGTAGGTTGCGAAGGTGCCGTCTGTGGCTGTATGGGCTGCCACCTCTGCCATCAGATCAGGTGTCCACAGATCAGGGTTTTTGGCTGGCGAAAATCCATCCAAAAACCATGCATCCGCCTGGCCCTGCCACGCGTTCAAACTGGCAGGCGCATCGCCAATGATGATTTCCACATCCAGCCCTGCCACCTGAAACCGCTGCTGCTCCATCCCCCATGCTTTCAGAAAAGGCTCTGCCAGATCATGTAACTCTGGAAAGGCTGCCAACGCCGCCGCAATGTCTTTATGTGCCATGGGAAAGGCCTCAAAGCTGGTGAATTTTACCGGCTTTTGCCCACCCCAGACCTGCGCCAGAGCCAGCATATTCAGCCCGGCCCCAAAGCCCAGCTCGGCCACATGAAACCCCGCTTGCAGGCGCTCAGGCAAGCCATTGCCAGCCAGAAACACATGACGCGCCTCCGCTAGTCCGTTTTCCAGCGAGAAATACGGGTCATCAAAGCGCTTTGATACGGGCACAATGCCGTTGCGCCAAATTATTTCTGCTGTCTGGTTGTTATGCATGCTTTCGCCTAGAAGAAGCTCAACAGAACGACAATGGGGAAAGGTCTTCGGTTTGGCAATTGCTGATGTAACCATACGCGGCGCTGGTATTTTTGGCCTATCCATTGCCTGGGCTTGCCTTCAACGTGGCGCATATGTGCAGGTGATCGACCCTACCGGGCCAGGCAGCGGGGCTTCGGGGGGCCTCGTGGGTGCACTGGCCCCGCATGTACCGGAAAACTGGAACCCTAAGAAGCAGTTCCAGTTTGAAAGCCTGATTATGGCCGCTGATTTCTTGCGCAAAGTTGATATGGCCTCCGGTCTGCAATCGGGCTACAGACGCTCAGGCCGCCTGCAACCACTAGCCGATGCGCGCGCTGCCAATCTGGCCCAGCACCGCATTGAAAGCGCGCGCATGCTGTGGCAAGGCCTCGCCACGTGGCAGGTTCTTAACACCAACCCCCACCCCGGTTGGGCACCTGATAGCCCATCAGGATTTTGGGTTCATGACACGCTTAGCGCACGCATGTCGCCGCGCTTGGCGGGTGCTTCCCTGGCAGGCGCGATTGTGGCGAATGGCGGAAATATCCGACGCGAGGCCGAGGATCAGGGCGCTGTAATCTGGGCCACCGGCGTGGCTGGATTGGCCGAGCTTTCTCAGGCATTTGACAAACCCGTGGGGTCTGCGGTCAAAGGCCAGTCTGCCTTGCTGAAATATGATGCGCGCGACCTGCCACAAATTTTTGCAGACAGCGTGCATATCATTCCACATCTAGACGGCACAATCGCCATCGGCTCAACCAGCGAACGAGAATTCACCGCGCCAGATACCATCGATGCTCAGCTTGAGGCCGTGCTGGAGCGTGCCTATACTGCCTGCCCTGCCTTGCGCGCGGCACCGGTTCTGGAACGCTGGGCCGGCCTGCGCCCGCGTACCCGCTCGCGCGCACCTATGTTGGGACCATGGCCGGGGCGAAAGGGCCACTTCATCGCCAATGGCGGCTTCAAAATAGGCCTTGGCATGGCCCCGAAAGTGGCCGAGGTGATGGCGGATCTTGTGCTGAACCGGGTCGATAGCATCCCCGAATCCTTTCACACCGCGGCAAGCCTTTAGTATTTCTTCATCTTGGCTTAAATACTCCCGCCGGAGGCTTGAAATCTCCGAGCGTGGCGAGGCCCAGACCAACCAGAGGTGGCACATCTTTGATGTGACTGCGATGGGCGGGAGGGCCCTCCGCCACCCCAAACCCCTAAAACTCCACGCCCGCCTGCGCCTTGACGCCTGAGCGGAACGGATGTTTCACCAACTCCATTTCAGTGACCAGATCCGCCGCCTCTATCAGGTCGGCATGGGCGTTGCGCCCGGTCAGGATCACATGGGTCATCTCGGGTTTTTCCGTGCTCAGAAAAGCCACCACATCGGCAATGTCGATGTAGCCGTATCTGAGCGCAATGTTGATTTCATCCAGCAGCACCATTTTGTTATCCGGATCACGGATCAGCTCTTTTGACTTTTCCCAGGCCGCCGCCGCCATTTCAATGTCGCGCGCCTTATCCTGAGTTTCCCAGGTAAAGCCCTCACCCATGGTGTGAAAGGCACATTCAGTGGCAAACCGGTCGCGGAGTAAATTACGCTCGCCACATTCCATGCCGCCCTTGATGAACTGCACCACTGCACTTTGCATGCCATGGGCAATAGCCCGAAAAATCATGCCAAAAGCAGCCGAGCTTTTACCCTTGCCCTTGCCGGTATGAACAATGATCAGGCCTTTCTCGCCGGTCTTGGTGGCCATGATCTTATCACGCGCCACCTTTTTCTTGGCCATCTTCATCGCATGGCGGCTATGATCTTCTGTCATTTTCAGGCTCCTTATTCGCCAAATCATTTTGCGTGGTGTAGGCTGCAATAGCAAGGTGGTGCAGCTCGAAAGCCGACGGTAATACTTTATTAACCAAGACTTCTTAACCTCCTTGATAGATTGGGGGGAGGATGAAGCGGTTTGTCAGGTTTTATCCGGTTATTTTACTAATGGTTTTCGCCGCCTGCGATAGCCCCAGTGTGGCTTTCATGGGTGCGCCGAAAACCGTGGTGGTAATCGAAGGTAGCACCTTTTCCGTACATAGGCGCGAAGACCGGGTCGAGGTTTACCGCACCTCGTTCGAGATCCTGCCGCCGCGGGCGCAGGTTTTAAGGCGGGCTGAGCTGGCCATCAAACAGGCCACCGGCTGCAAAGTGCGTGCAGGCACATTGAGGGGCGATCAGGCGTTGATAAAGGCCCGGCTAACCTGTAGCGGCGGATAGGCCGCTCCGTCAGTCGCTCCGTCAGT
>CAYNXK010000151.1:0-2013 GCA_964401125.1 uncultured Aliiroseovarius sp. | reverse complement strand
TATTTGTTTCGAGGTTTCCCCTGCCACGCCCTGATTCGGTCAAGCGCCGCCGCTTTCCACTGGGATCTGCGCAACATGCTGTCTGAACGCGGTGCCAGGCTTGATCGCGTCGCCTTCAAGTTAATGCAATGGTGCCCTGTCGCCAAATATAGCCGAGCCAACCCGCACATAAGTTGCCCCCTGGGCAATGGCGCGCTCATAATCTTCACTCATGCCCATGGATAGCTCAGTCAAGTTGTTGCGGGCGGCGATTTTAGCCAGCAGGGCAAAGTGCAGGCTGGAATCCTGGCCCTGCGGCGGCAGGCACATGAGGCCTTCAATATTCAGGCCCAGTGCGCGGCATTCCGCAATGAAAGCATCGGCATCGGCCGGAAGCACCCCAGCCTTTTGCGGCTCGGCTCCGGTATTGACCTGAATGAGCAGGCGCGGGCATTGGCCAAGCTCATCCGCCAGCCTGGCGATGCTGCGGGCCAGTTTCGGGCGGTCAAGTGTGTGGATCATATCAAACAGGCCCATGGCAAGGCGGGCCTTGTTGGTTTGCAAGGGACCAATCAGGTGTAGCTCCACATCTGGGAATTTCTGGCGCAGGGCAGGCCACTTGCCAGCCGCTTCCTGCACCTTATTTTCACCGAATATGCGCTGGCCTTGCTTGAGCACTGCAACAACACGCTCAAGAGGTTGGCGTTTGGAGACGGCAATCAGCCGCGTGCTGCCGGTAATGCGGCTTTGGATTTGGGAAAGAGGCATCATGGTCTCGCTGTAACGGTTGCCCCGTTAGGCCACAGGCGCGCCCAAAAGAAAAGAGCGAGCCCGAAGGCCCGCTCTCTCTATACAAAACTGGTCCGGTTGGATCAGAATTTCATTTTGACGCCCAGGTCCATAACTGTGGTGCCAGCAACGTCTGCAACGCCGCCGGAAACGCTCATGCCGCCACCAAGGTCATAGGAAGCACCGATGCCGAAAGCATCTTGCCCAGCTCCGGCCGAATCGCGGGCTCCAGCAGCTGTGATCTTGATCGCACCCATTGTGTAGGAAACATCAACACCAAAGGCTGCGTTGCTACCTGCTGTGGTGTCAGAATACAGCGCGTTTACGCCAAAGTCACCAAAGGTAGCACCGGCACTGACGAAATATGATTCGGTACCGTTGTCATTAAGGAAACCCAGTGCAACTTTATAATCACCAAGCGTGTAGCCAGCAGCTACGGCCCAGTCATCAGCTGTGCCACCGGTATCACCAGTGTCAAACGATGCACCCAGAGAAATATCACCGAATGTGTGGGTGTACAGGATGTCAGCAGTTCCATCGCCACGCAGAGCTTCGGCAACATCGTCAACGCCCAAGCCATCCCAGCCAATATCGGCAATGCCGCCAACAACGGCTTCAACTGCGGTGTCAACATCACCAACAGTCAGTTTGCCCCATTCGCCTTCGACCCAGACTGTAGCGTCGTCTACGGCAGCGTCACGGGCGTCAATGCCAAACTTGGCGCCAAAGCCCAGGCCGCCATCAGTTTCACCAGTCATGGTGAAGTCAATGCCAGCATCGTAGCTGAATGCAAAGCCAGCGCCAGCATCAGTGATACCAAACTCGGCGTCGCCGGATATGGCGATGTCTGCGGCTGCGATACCGGCAGAGCCTACCAGAATTGTCGAAGCAAGAAGAATCTTTTTCATTTCGTTTTCCCTTATTTTCTTTCAAAAGGTTCACCTCAATTCAGGGAATCCGAATTGAGTATGGCCTTCTCTCACCTGTCAGCCGTTTTATTGCAAGCGGAGCCGGGATTTGGGTGAAACGCTGTCAAAAGATGATGCAGCTTTGCCACAGTTGGGTTTTTGCGCGGATTTTTGCCTGAACCTGCCGGCGGGGGTGAAGCTTTGGCTGCAAACTGTTTGAATGGCGAAGTGTGGCTTGTCTGGAATTGTTGTTTTCGGATCATGTGGGCGACTTCAATACCCTTGATCGTGGCGGCGGCTGAATGGAAGGCCCTGAAGCCCAAAGTTGGCCGGGTGA
>CAYNXK010000150.1:0-5624 GCA_964401125.1 uncultured Aliiroseovarius sp. | reverse complement strand
CCCCCCCCCCCCCCCCCCCCCCCCCCCCCCCCCCCCCCCCCCCCCCCCGGGCGGCAATGGCTGCTCCGACTCAAGCAGAGCAGCCTATTTTGCTTAGTTCTTATCGTGATCCACCAGTTTTCCGGCAGAAATCCATGGCATCATGGCGCGCAGCTTTTCGCCCACTTCTTCGATCTGGTGGGCATCGTTGAGCCGCCGTGTTGCCTTGAAGGAAGGCTGACCAACGGCGTTTTCCAGCATGAAATCACGCACAAATTTACCGTTCTGAATATCTGTCAGAATCGCTTTCATTCGAGCCTTGGTTTCATCATAGGGCAGCACGCGCGGGCCAGAAACATATTCACCATATTCCGCCGTGTTGCTGATCGAATAATTCATGTTGGCAATGCCGCCTTCATAGATCAGATCAACAATCAGCTTCACCTCGTGCAGGCACTCAAAGTAAGCCATTTCAGGGGCATACCCGGCTTCCACAAGGGTTTCAAAGCCAGCGCGGATCAGCTCGACCAGACCACCGCACAGCACCGCTTGTTCGCCAAACAGATCGGTCTCGCATTCCTCGCGGAAATTGGTTTCAATAATGCCTGAGCGACCACCACCAATGGCTGAGCAATAGGACAGGCCCAGCTCCAGCGCTCTGCCTGTTGCATCGGTGTCCACCGCCACAAGGCAAGGCACGCCGCCGCCTTTGACATATTCGCCGCGTACCGTATGGCCGGGGCCTTTTGGCGCCATCATGATGACGTCGATGCCATCTTTGGCGTCAATCAGGCCGAAATGAATGTTCAACCCGTGGGCAAAGGCAATGGCCGCGCCCTCACGGATATTGTCATGCACATATTTCTTGTAGGTCTCGGCCTGAAGCTCGTCGGGCATGGTGAACATGATCAGATCAGCCCAGGCGGCGGCGGCGGCAATACCCATGACTGTCAGCCCTTCAGCCTCGGCCTTAGCGGCAGAGGCCGAGCCTTCACGCAGGGCTACAACCAAGTTCTTGGCGCCGGAATCACGCAGGTTCAGCGCGTGCGCGTGGCCCTGGCTGCCATAGCCTAGAATGGCTACTTTGGTGTCTTTGATCAGGTTGATATCGCAATCACGGTCATAATATACGCGCATTTTGGCGGTCCTTTCGGGTGTGTGTTTCAGAGATATATTATCTATTTTTAGGGAATACGCTTTTCAAAAAGCTTATGATAGAATAGAAATACGCACAAATCATTCTTTAGTTTTGAGTAAGTCATGAAAATCATGCAAATTGGTGAGGCTGACCGTCGCTTATTGCGCCACCTGCAACTTGCCCCGGATCTACCCGTGAGCGTGCTGGCCGGCCGTGCCGGATTAACCGCTGCCACCTGTTCACGCCGGCTGGAAAAGCTTGTGCGCGCCGGTATTATCCGGGGTCAGCATGCCCGGATTAACTGGGCCGCTTTGGGCTATGAGGTCGAGGTTTCCCTGCGCATCACGCTGGACAAGACAAACCCTCGGGCTTTTGATGAGTTTCTGGCCGGCGCGCGCGAGGTGCCTGAGGTGATGGAGCTTCAGACTTTCCTTGGTAGGGTCGATGTACGCTTACATATTCTGGCCCGTGACATGGCGCATTATCAGCAAATATACCGTAGACACATCCTGACGTTGCCGCATATCTCCGAGGTTGAGGCGCTGGTGCAAATGGCCGAGATCAAGGCAGGCGAGGCGCTGCCACTATGAGCCTTGATGCCCTTGACCGAAAGTTACTTGTGGCTCTTGCTGCTGATGCCACACTCAGCGCCGGAGAGCTTGGCCGCCGCTTTGGTCTCAGCCAACCCGCCGCATGGCGCCGCGTGCGCCGATTGCATGACGAAGGCATCATCAATGGGCGGCGGCTTGATCTGAACCGCGAGGCGCTGGGTTTTGGCGTCACTGTTTTTCTCGGCATTAAGCTGGCCACCCGTGGTGGTATCAGTTTTGAGGACTTTGAGCGCGCGGTCACCGCCATTCCCGAAGTGCAGAGCGTGCATCATGTATTGGGGCTTTATGATTACCGCCTGCGTGTTGTGGCCCGCGACTTGGCCGATTTTGAACGGGTTTTGCGCCGCCGCATCCTGCTTATGCCTGGTGTTGGGGATGTGGAGGCCAATGTTTTGCTGAGCGAAGAGCGGCGACCGGGGCCGTTGTAGGGGGTGACTATGGCATGGGGTGTGTTTCACCGGAAAACCGGAAAACTAGAAAACTAGAAAACTAGAAAACTAGAAAACTAGAAAACTAGAAAACTGGAGATGTAAATATGGCAATAGGTTGATTCAAACCCGTCCGGCCAGCATTTTCTGGCATCTTTCCCATATGGGGACTGCACAGTTGCATCTACTGTCACTTTTTGAGACAACAAATGCTCTTTGGCAATAAAATGAGAGATGACATGGCATTACGCAATGATACCGACCAGGACGGGCTGCTTGAATTCTCCGTAGTATTCACGGACCGTTCACTGAATCACATGTCGGCTGCTTTTCAGGGTGTTATGCGTGACATATCGGGCCTGCTGCGCGAGGTGTACAAAGCCGATGCCGTGGCACTTATTCCCGGCGGCGGCACTTACGCCATGGAGGCCGTGGCGCGCCAGTTTGCCACGGGCAAGCGCGTTCTGGTCATTCGCAACGGTTTTTTCTCCTACCGCTGGAGCCAGATTTTTGAGATGGGCGGCATACCGGCTGATGAAGCCGTTTTGCTGGCGCGTCGCATTGGTAATGCGCCGGACGCTCCCTTCGCCCCAGCACCCATTGCCGAAGTGGTGGCGCGCATTCATGACGAGCGCCCGGAGGTGGTTTTTGCGCCGCATGTGGAAACCGCCAGCGGCATTATCCTGCCGGATGATTACCTGAAAGCAGTGGCCGAGGCCGTGCATGCGGTGGGCGGGCTTTTTGTGCTTGATTGCATCGCTTCCGGGGCGATCTGGGTGGATATGCAGGAAACCGGCGTTGATGTGCTGATCTCGGCCCCGCAAAAGGGCTGGTCAGCTTCTCCTTCGGCGGGGATGGTGATGCTGAATGAGACGGCTTTGCAGATTGCCAAAGCCGCAAGCTCAACTTCATTCGCGGTTGACCTTGGCAAATGGCTGGCGATCATGGAGGCCTATGAAGCGGGCGGCCACGCCTATCACGCCACCTTGCCCACGGATGCACTGCACGCCCTGCGTGATGTGATGCAGGAGGCCCGCGCATACGGTTTTGAAAAACTGCGCAAAGCTCAGTGGCAGCAGGGCGAAGCAGTGCGGGCGGCCCTTGCGGAGCGCGGCGTGAAATCAGTGGCCGCCGAGGGTTTTGCCGCCCCCGGAGTGGTGGTCAGCTACACGTCTGATGCGGAAATAAAGACCGGCAAGGCATTTGCTTCCCACGGCATTCAAATCGCCGCCGGGGTGCCGCTGATGTGTGATGAAGGGGCGAATTATTCCAGCTTCCGCCTCGGGCTATTTGGTCTCGACAAACTTTATGATGTCGAGGCTTCAGTAGCGCGCCTGACAGCGGTGCTGGATCAGGTGTTTGGCACTATTTCCCGAGGGTCATCATGATGATGGCAATATAAATGACCGGCACCAGCGCCAGCGCCACCATGGTAAACCCGACAAGGCCGAACATCACCGTCAAACCGGCCCAAATTGCAGCAGCCAATGCAATTACCGCAAAAATGATCACATATAGTTTAGTTTCTGCGGCTGCGACGGCGGCAGAAACTTCCACATATGGGATGGCATCTGGATGATCGCTCATTTTATTTCTCCGGTTCATTTATATTCTTAGCCATTATTGCGGAAAACCCATGAAGTTTCCATAGATATGATGTCACAGGGGCCAAAAATTAATACTATACCCATCTCACTCCAAAACCCGGAAATTCTGGTGTAAGATGATGCGAAAATAGCCGCCTACGTTTTCGCGGAAGTTGTGCCATCCCCTGAGGGTGGCTTCACGAAAGAAGGCAAGGATTGCGGCGGGCAATCGGATCAGGTTTATGCGGCATTCAGGGCGAATCAGCCAAGCACGGACCTGCTGGCATTGTGATACAAAGCGTTATCCAGATCACATGGATGGTGGGTTTTGAGGGGTTTTGCTATGCGCCCTTCGTAAACAAGCAGTAAAGTTGCTGTTGCAGGCGCCGCTTAAAGAAAGATGGCACTTGCCAGAAAGCCGGTCAAATCATCGGTGTGGTGATGGATATGCGGTGCAGCTTTACGCTCGGGGGCGACGTGCACCGTGCGCATGCCCATCTGGTGCGGGGCTTTGAGATTGCGCATGTCATCCTCAAACATCGCCGCGCGCTCTGGCTCCAGCCCGTCAGTGGCAAAGACCGTTTCAAAGGCCCGGCGCTCGGGTTTCGGATGGAAATCCGCATGTTCCACACCGTAGACCGCGTCAAACTGCCCGGAAAGGCCGCGCGCTTCCAACACCCGCATGGCATAAGGCCCCGAGCCGTTGGTGTAGACAATGCGCCGCCCCGGCAGGGCATTTATGCGCGCAGCCAATTCCGGGTCCGGCTCAAGTTGGCTCAGGTCAATCTCATGCACATGGCTCAGGTAGGGGCCGGGGTCAACGCCGTGCTCGGCCATCAACCCCGCCAGCGTAGTGCCATATTTGGCCCAGTAATGGCGCCGCAGGTAGTCGGCCTTTCTCAAGTCCACGCTCAGTGCCTGCATCACCCAGGCAGTCATGCGCTGCTCTATCTGATCAAAAAGCCGGGCTTCTGGGGGATACAGGGTATTGTCCAGATCAAAGACCCAGAACGCAACATGAGAAAAGTCATTGGCAATCATGGCCCGAGATTAGTGTTGCACCGCTTGTGTTGCAAGCAACTGTGCTTGATTGTGCCGGGCCGGGGCGGCATTATTGGCAAAATACACGGGAGCCGGAAATGACAGAGTTGAAGCAAGGCCAGAAAGATGCCTATGAGCTGGTGCTCGATGCAATTGATACGGGCCTTTACCGCCCCGGTGACCGTTTGGTGGAAAGCGAGCTAGCCGAGCGCTTTGGTGTTTCGCGCACCCCGGTTCGTGAAGCATTGCAGCGGTTGGAAACTCAGAGCCTTCTGAAGCGCGACGGCCGCTCCCTTATTGTGTCCGCGCTGGATCATAACCAACTGGCCGAACTTTATGCGGTGCGGGCCGAACTTGAGGGGTTGGCGGCTTGGCTGGCGGCGAAACATGCCGCCGAGGAAGAAATCAGTGTGCTGCGCGAAATGGTCGAGAGTGACCGAGGGTTGCTTGCTGATCCTGGTGCCCTGGCCCGTGCCAACCGGCGCTTTCACCGACAGCTACACCGGGCTTCGCATAACCGTTATCTGGTGCAGCAGCTTGATTTGGTACACCGGACCATGGCGCTTCTGGCCACAACCTCACTAGCTGCGGAAGGCCGTAGCGCCATGGCGGTGGATGAGCATGACGCGATCGTCTTGGCCATTGAGGCGCGCGATGGAGATGCCGCCCGCACAGCACTGCGGGTGCATATTTCCAAGGCGTTCAAGACCCGGTTAAAGCTGGATGCGGAGGCCGTTACCGTAGGATCCGGGTCAGTGCTGCCTTAGTGTCTTATGGACCTGTCGTGGATTTATTCCGCTCCTTTAAGAGCATATTCTGCCACAAAGGAGATAAACCATGG
>CAYNXK010000149.1:0-5724 GCA_964401125.1 uncultured Aliiroseovarius sp. | reverse complement strand
CACCGCGACGGCAAGGGCACTATCACCACAGCGGTCGGCAACTCCTATGACGGCGAGTGGGTGGCCGGGGTGATCGAAGGTTTTGGCATTGCGCATTATGTGAACGGGCCAACCTATGAGGGCGAATTCAAAGAGGCGCAATATCACGGGCAGGGAGCTCTGACATTTGCCGACGGCTACAGCTATATAGGTGGCTGGAAGGCCGGCAAGCGCCACGGCCAGGGCAAGACCACCTTTGCCGATGGCACGGTTTATGAGGGTGGTTTTGTTGATGGTCTGCGCGAGGGTGCCGGCAGTATCACCATGCCGGATGGCTTTAGCTATACGGGCAGTTGGCGGGCCGGGCTGTTCCATGGTCAAGGGGTGGCAACTTATGCCAATGGCGATGTCTATGAGGGCCTGTTCAAGGCTGGCAAGCGCCACGGGCAGGGCAGCGTGCGCTATGCGGATGGCACCGAGGCATCCGGGGCCTGGGCAAGTGGTGTGCTGGAGTCTCAGGTGGCCCCGGAAGATGAAAATTGAGGGAAATCTGGCTGGGCCCCTGGCTGGGCAAGGGCGCGCTCCCGCCTGTCGTCAGCCCCTGATGGGGGCTTCCTCCCGTTGGGCCGGGCCTCGCTTCGCTCGGATTGACTTTAAGGCCTCCGGCGGGAGTATTTGAGCCAAGATGAAAAGGGCTTTCAGGCATTGAATTTTGGCAAGTTGAATTTTGACCATATTTCAGGCACGGCTAAAAACTTCTTTATCTTGGTGTCATTTTCTCTATGATTGCCACTATGGTACAGCGCAGGCATATCAGACATGCAAACGCCCCGCATTTTGCGGGCCTGATCGCGCTATTGCTTCTTAGCCGCCTCTGAGCGTGCCATATGGCGCGACCGCTCAGAGGTGACAGCGCGCCACGAACCCTTCCAGCTAAGAACAAATGAGAGACCTCTGACATGACAAATCCAGCGACCACTGATCAGGTATTGATTTTTGACACCACCCTGCGCGACGGTGAGCAAAGCCCCGGTGCCACCATGACCCATGCTGAAAAGCTGGAAATTGCCGAGATGCTTGATGATATGGGCGTTGACATCATCGAGGCCGGTTTTCCCATTGCTTCGGAGGGCGATTTTGCGGCGGTACGCGACATTGCCGCGCGCTCAAAAAACGCAGTAATATGCGGCCTTTCCCGGGCCAAGGTTGGCGATATTGACCGGGCCTGGGAGGCGGTGAAACATGCGGCGCAGCCCCGCATCCACACCTTTATTGGCACCTCGCCCCTGCATCGCGATATTCCCAAGCTGACGCAGGATGCCATGGCTGATGTGATTCATGAAAGCGTGACCCACGCCCGCAATCTGTGTGATAATGTGCAATGGTCGCCGATGGATGCGACCCGCACCGAGCATGATTATCTGTGCCGGGTGATTGAGATTGCCATCAAGGCTGGGGCCACCACCATCAATATTCCCGACACGGTAGGCTACACGGCCCCGGTTGAGAGTGCCGCCCTGATTGCCATGCTTCTGGCGCGCGTGCCCGGTGCCGACGAGATCATTTTTGCCACCCATTGCCATAATGATCTGGGCATGGCGACGGCCAATTCTCTGGCGGCTGTTGAGGCCGGAGCGCGGCAAATTGAGTGTACTATCAATGGCTTGGGTGAGCGCGCTGGCAACACCGCACTGGAAGAGGTGGTGATGGCCCTGAAGGTGCGCCCGGATATCATGCCGTGGAAAACCCGAATTGATACCACCCGCATCATTGGCCTCAGCCGCCGGGTGGCGCAGGTTTCGGGCTTTGCAGTACAGTTCAACAAGGCCATTGTCGGCAAAAATGCCTTTGCCCATGAAAGCGGCATTCATCAGGACGGTATGTTGAAAAACGCCGAAACCTTTGAGATCATGCGCCCGGAAGATATCGGCCTTGCTGAGACCAATATTGTTATGGGCAAACACTCGGGTCGGGCTGCCCTGCGTGCCAAATTGGCCGATCTGGGCTATGAGCTGGGTGACAACCAGCTTAAGGATGTGTTCGTGCGTTTCAAAGAGCTGGCAGACCGCAAGAAAGAGATATTCGATCAAGACCTGATTGCCCTGATGAGCGATGGCACCGACGCGGTCAATGACCGGATTTTGGTGAAAAGCCTGCGCGTGGTCTGTGGTACTGAAGGGCCGCAAACCGCCGACCTTACCTTGGAGATTGACGGGCAGGAGCATCAGGTAAAGGCCAAAGGTGACGGGCCGGTTGATGCCTGCTTTATCGCTATTAAAACCCTGTTTGCGCACGAGGCCAGCCTGCAACTTTATCAGGTTCATGCGGTTACCGAGGGCACCGATGCGCAAGCCACCGTCAGCGTGCGCCTTGAGGAGGCGGGCAAGATCGTTACCGGCCAAAGCTCGGATACCGATACGGTAGTTGCCTCGGCCAAGGCCTATGTGAACGCGCTCAATAACCTACTGGTGCGGCGCAAAAAGAGCAGGCCTGTCGCATAGATTTCTTGACGGGCAGGCCGCTGGCGATAGACTTGGCGCCATGTTTGCCATTCTGAGAAACCGCACTTTTGCTGCCCTGTTCGCGGCCCAGATCGTGGCCCTTCTGGGCACCGGCTTGATGAGTGTGGCACTGGGCCTGCTGGCCTTTGGGTTGGCGGGGGATGCTGCCGGGGCAGTGCTGGGCACGGCACTCGCCATCAAAATGCTGGCCTATGTGGTCTTGTCGCCGGTCATGGCCGTGCTCACTGCGGCATTGCCGCGCAAAACCGTGATGATCGTGGCTGATCTGGTGCGGGCGGCGGTGGCGCTGAGCCTGCCATTTATCAGCGAGATTTGGCAAATATATTTGCTTATTTTGCTTTTGCAGGCGGCCTCGGCCACCTTTACCCCCGTATTTCAGGCGGCGATTCCTGATATTCTGACCGATGAGAAAGATTACACCAATGCCCTGTCGCTATCGCGCTTGGCCTATGATCTGGAGAATCTGCTCAGCCCAGCCCTTGCTGCTGTGATGCTGAGTATCATGAGTTTTCACTACCTGTTTGCCGGCACCACATTCGGTTTTTTGGCCTCGGCGGCGCTGGTTTTGGCTTCACGAGTGCCATTGCAGGCTAGTTTCGGGCAGGCCAGTATCGGGCAGGCCAGTATCGGGCAGGCCAGTATCGGGCAGGCCAGTAGTCGCCGAGTGCAGCCGTTCCGCACGCGCCTGCTGCGCGGCGGCCGCATCTACCTGGCCACGCCACGCCTGCGTGGCTTGCTGGCCCTGAACCTGACAGCGGCTTCTATCGGTGCATTTGTGCTGGTCAACTCCGTGGTCATGGTCAAGGTGGGTTACGGGTTGGATGACTGGGCCTTGGCCAAGGCTCTGGCGGCGTTCGGGGCAGGCTCGATGCTAGCTGCTCTGGCTTTGCCGCCGGTTTTGGGCCGCCTACGGGAGCGCAGCATCATGATGCCAGCCGCTGCCCTTCTGGTGGCGCTGGCACTGGGGTTTTCCGGCTGGTTGGCGCTTGTGGGTCTGCCGGCATGGCCGATGTTTTTAACGCTGTGGGCTGCTCTTGGCCTGTGCTACACGGCCATTCTGACCCCGGCTGGGCGGCTCTTGCGCATCTCTGCCAACAGGGCTGACCGCCCAGCAATTTTTACCGCTCAGTTTGCCTTGTCGCATGCCTGCTGGCTGCTGACCTATCCTGTGGCAGGCTGGGTCGGGCAGGGGGCGGGCATGGCGGCGGCAATGGCGGCTCTGGCGGCGGTTGGCCTAGTGGGATTGCTGGCCGCATACCTGCTTTGGCCGGCCCATGCAGAGCGTATTTTGCTCCATAGCCACCCGGAACTGGCGCCCAACCACCCACATTTGCACCACCATGAAAGCCAAGACCACAGCCAGGCCCAGAGCCACGCCCACGCTTTTGTAATTGACGATGATCACCGGGTCTGGCCGACCAATGGTTGAAATAGTGCAAGTGAGCAGCGTATTTTACAGCGGATTTGTGCCGGAAATGTCTGAATATGCCTCTTTACCGCCCCCGCCAGAAACGCCTATAAACAACAATAATCTGCACCTGCTAGAGTCGCGGGTAAACAAGGCTTTGACAACGGGAAGTATGGCATATGTGGAATATCGCGGGGTTGTTCACCTCAGACATGGCGATTGATCTGGGAACGGCGAATACGCTGGTCTATGTCAAGGGCAAGGGCGTGATCTTGAACGAGCCTTCGGTGGTGGCCTATCATGTGAAAGGCGGCGTCAAAAAGGTGCTGGCGGTGGGCGAAGATGCCAAGCTGATGCTGGGCCGCACACCGGATTCCATCGAGGCAATCCGCCCCATGCGCGAAGGCGTAATTGCTGATTTTGATACTGCCGAAGAGATGATCAAACATTTCATTCGCAAAGTACATAAGCGCACCATGTTGGCAAAGCCGAAGATCATTGTTTGTGTGCCCTACGGAGCCACCCCGGTTGAAAAACGCGCCATCCGCCAATCGGTTCTGAGCGCAGGCGCACGCCGGGCCGGGTTGATTGCCGAGCCGATTGCCGCTGCTATCGGGGCCGGCATGCCCATTACCGAGCCAACCGGAAATATGGTTGTGGATATCGGCGGCGGAACTACCGAAGTGGCAGTTCTGAGCCTTGGCGACATCGTCTATGCCCGCTCGATCAGGGTGGGCGGCGACCGTATGGATGAGGCTATTGTCAACTACCTGCGCCGCCAGCAAAACCTGCTGGTGGGAGAGACCACCGCTGAGCGGGTGAAAACCTCGATTGGCACGGCGCGGATGCCTGATGACGGGCGCGGCGCTGCCATGATGGTGCGCGGGCGTGACCTGTTGAAGGGTATCCCCAAGGAAGTCGAGATTACCCAAGCGCAAATTGCCGAAGCTCTGGCCGAGCCGGTGCAGCAGATATGCGAGGCAGTGATGGTGGCGCTGGAAGCAACACCGCCAGACCTTGCCGCCGACATTGTTGATCGGGGTGTGATGCTGACCGGCGGCGGTGCCCTGCTGGGTGAACTTGATCTGGCCTTGCGTGAACAAACTGGCCTGGCGATATCCGTTGCCGATGAGCCATTGAACTGCGTGGCGCTGGGCACCGGAAAAGCGCTGGAATTTGAAAAGCAGTTGCGGCACGTTATCGACTACGACAGCTAGGCTGGGACGGGTGCGCCCAAGCCTGGAGGCGCCACCAAGATGGGGGCCGTTTTGGCAAGAGACCGAAGCACAAGTGAAACCTATACCCGTCCGGTTCGCCGCATCCTGATTGGCATTCTGGTGGTGCTTTTGCTGGCGGTGTTTTTGCTCTGGCGCATTGACAACCCAAGAGTTGAGCGCTTTCGTGCCCAGTTGGTTGACCAGGTAGTGCCCAGTTTTGAATGGGCGCTGGTGCCCGTGACAAAGCTGGCCGGAATGTTTGAAAACTTCCAATCTTACAACAGAATTTACGAACAAAACCAAGAGCTTCGCCGAGAACTTCAACAAATGAAGGCATGGAGAGAAGCCGCCCTGCAACTGGAGCAGGAAAATGCCCGCCTGCTGGATCTCAACAATGTGCGCCTTGATGCGCGGCTGTCCTTTGTTACCGGGGTTGTGCTGGCTGATTCAGGCTCGCCGTTCCGTCAATCTCTGATCCTTAATATCGGCGCGCGCGACGGTATCATTGATGGCTGGGCCGCAATGGACGGGCTGGGGCTGGTGGGCCGGATATCAGGTGTGGGGCACCGCAGCTCGCGGGTGAGTTTGCGACCCGATT
>CAYNXK010000148.1:0-5729 GCA_964401125.1 uncultured Aliiroseovarius sp. | reverse complement strand
GATCTCGGCCTTGCGCCAGGCCGGCTTGTTCAGCACAAAATCGGGCTTCTCCGAGCCATCCTGATTATAGCGCATCTCGTCAAACAAATTGCCTCCCAAGCCAGAGCGCTTGATGGTCTTCAAAAACAATTTCGGGATGATCATATCGGTGTCAATATTGATCAAAGGCATGGGGGCGGCGATGCCTACTACTTTTTTGAACTTATCCATATGTTGTGCCTTTCACGACTTTCCTAAAACCAGAGCTTGAATTTCCACCGCCTCACATCAACTCTCGCACATCAGTCAGCCGCCCAGTAACCGCCGCCGCCGCCGCCATGCCGGGGCTGACTAGGTGGGTACGGCTGTCACGGCCTTGCCGGCCTTCAAAGTTACGATTGGAAGTTGAGGCGCTGCGCTGGCCCGGTGCCAGCTGGTCGGGGTTCATGGCCAAGCACATGGAACAGCCCGCCAGTCGCCACTCAGCGCCGGCGGCGGTGAAAATGTCGGCGAGGCCTTCCTCTTCAGCTTGCAGGCGCACCAGCCCCGAGCCCGGCACCACCAGCATGCGCACCCCATCGGCCACTTTGCGGCCTTTCATGATGGCAGCGGCTTCGCGGAAGTCTTCAATGCGGCCATTGGTGCAGGAACCGATAAAGACCACATCAATCGGCACTTCGCAAAGTGGCGTGCCCGGCGTCAGGCCCATATAGGCCAGCGCCCGCTGCACCGCCTCAACCTTGCCGCCGGAAAAATCATTGGGCGCGGGCACATGAGCGCTGATCGGCAACACGTCTTCGGGCGAGGTGCCCCAGGTGACCATCGGCACAATGTCTTCGCCCTTCAGCACCAATCTCTTGTCAAAATGCGCGCCCTCGTCGGTGAAAAGTGTTTTCCACCAGCTCAGTGCTGCCTCCCACTGGGCACCCTTGGGGGCGTGCGGGCGGCCTTTGACATACTCAAAGGTCACCTCATCCGGGGCAATCAGCCCGGCCCGCGCACCGCCCTCAATGGCCATATTGCAAACAGTCATGCGGCCCTCCATGGAAAGCGCCCGAATAGCCTCGCCGCAATATTCAATCACGTGGCCAGTGCCACCCGCCGTGCCCGTCGCACCGATTACGGACATGGTGATGTCCTTGGCTGTGACGCCGGGGGAAAGGCGCCCCGTAATCTCCACCCGCATGTTCTTTGATTTCTGCTGGATCAGGGTTTGCGTTGCCAGCACATGTTCAACCTCCGAGGTGCCGATACCATGGGCAATGGCCCCAAAGGCACCATGGGTGGCGGTGTGGCTATCACCACAAACCACGGTCATGCCCGGCAAGGTCCAGCCCTGCTCCGGCCCGACGATATGAACAATGCCCTGACGGATATCATCAACCGGATAATAGTGAATGCCGGTGGCCCGGGCATTGGTATCAAGGGCAGCAACCTGAATACGGCTTTCTTCGTTCTCGATGCCCTTTTCACGGCCCTCGGTGGTGGGCACGTTATGGTCCGGCACGGCGATGGTTTTGTCGGGCGCATGCACCGGGCGCCCAGCCAAGCGCAGCCCTTCAAAGGCTTGCGGGCTGGTCACTTCATGCACCAGGTGGCGGTCAATATAGATCAGGCAGGTGCCGTCATCGTCCTCAGACACCACATGGGCATCCCAGATTTTATCATATAGCGTTTTGGGGGACATGGTCCTCTCCCAGCTTTTTTGGTTGATATGAAAGGGCAACTGGGTGCGCTTACAGGCAGGCAAGAACCGAGCAGGTCTGGCCATGGAAACGTTCGCGCAGGCGGGCGCGATCTTGTATATTAAAAATCCGTTTCATAACTTCAAGCTTACACGGCGCGCATAGCTTGCACAAGCACAGCGATTCTTGCGGTACATGCGAAAAGGTGCAAATGTTGACCTATGGCAATGAAAACAACACAGCCGCTGGGTGAAACCGCACAGGCCGGGCTTGAAACAAAGACCGAGGACGCGGCAATCGCTATTGACCAGGCAACACAAGGCACGGCTGCCGAGGCGCAGGAAGTTGCATTTTCACTGGCCCTGCAAGCGCAGGATTTTTTCATAGGTCTACTCAGGCCATGGAACGCTTATCAGGTAGCAATCACGCTTGGTATTTTAGTGGCGGCCTATCTGCTGGCACGCATTCTTGCCCCGAAGTTACGCGCTTGGATGCGCGAACGCACGGGTTGGCCTAAATGGCGGTTCCGCATTTTGCTGGCGGTACAGAGGCGATTGTGGCTTATATTTTTCGTAATATTGCTATGGATGACCATCTGGGTCATGCGTGAAGTAACATGGCCCAGCCGCTCGTACCTGCTGGGAATTATCGGAACACTGACCTTTTCCTGGCTGATCATCGCAACGGTAACACGCCAGATCAGCAACCGGTTCATGCGGCAAATGGTGCGCTATGCCGGCTGGACCTGGGTAACGCTCTCAATTCTTGGCCTGATGGACGAAACCCGGACGCTGCTGGACAGCGCCGCCTTTGACCTTGGAGCAACGCACTTTTCCCTATGGCTGCTGGTGCAGGCCCTGTTTATTCTGGGCGTGCTGTTTTTCATTGCCCGTCTGGCGTCGCGCGCCCTGTCAGCAGGGATAAAACGCAACCCGGATATCAGCCCATCAATGCAGGTGCTGGCAATAAAATTTTTGCAAGTCGGCCTCTATGCCGGGGCGTTTTTTATTGGGCTACGGGTGATCGGGCTAGACCTGACCGGGCTTGCGGTGCTGTCCGGGGCCATTGGCCTGGGCATTGGCTTTGGTCTGCAAAAGGTGGTGTCAAACCTGATTTCCGGGGTGATCATCCTACTGGATAAATCAATCAAACCCGGCGATGTGATCAGCTTGGGCGGGCTTGATGGCACCTTTGGCTGGATCGACAGCCTTGGCGCGCGCTATGTCAGCGTTGTCACCCGTGATGGTCAGGAATGGCTGATCCCCAATGAAGACCTGATCACCGGGCAGGTGGTCAACTGGTCGCATAGTAACGAATTGGTGCGGCTGGATGTGCATTTTGGCACCGCCTATGGCGATAACCCGCACAAAGTCCGTGCAACGGCCATTGAAGCGGCCCTGTCTGTTGAGCGCGTTCTGGCAACCCCGCGCCGCCCGGTTTGCCACATTACCGGCTTTGGTGACAGCTCGGTTGATTATATCCTGCGTTTCTGGATCAAAGATCCGACCGGCGGGCTGACCAATATTCGTGGCAACGTCTTTCTAGCGCTGTGGGATGCCTTTCAAAAACATGGTATTTCGATCCCGTTCCCTCAGAGAGAGATTAAGGTGCTGGAGGGTAGCCAGTTGGATACCGGCCAGAAAACAGCGCGGATGACTTCACAGAAATTGCAGAGCAAGGCACCAGAATGACGCAAATAATTTTGCGAAATGCCGCCCATCCGGTCAGGTTTCTTTTTCAGGCCGCACACTTGCCAGCGCGTAGTTTACCGAGAGATCACGCTCTGAAAGGGACCAGCTCCAGCTGATCGGATTGAATACAAACCCGTTGCGGGCAACCACAAGCAGCCCGGCCTGCCTCAACAGGCCATCAAGCTCATCCGGCGTGATGAACTTTGCATATTCATGGGTTCCCTTGGGCAGCCAGCGCATCACATGCTCTGCCCCGACAATGGCAACCATGAAACTTTTGGGGTTGCGGTTTATAGTTGAGGTCAGCATCAACCCGCCGGGTTTCAGAAGCATCCGGCAGGCAGTCAGGTATGCCAACGGGTCGGCCACATGCTCGACCACTTCCATGTTCAGCACCACGTCAAACTGCTCGCCCGCCTCTGCCAGCGCTTCGGCTGTTGTGTGGCGATAGTCAATCTCCAACCCCATCTGCTCGGCATGAATACGCGCCACCGGTAGGTTGCCCTCAGCCGCATCCGCCCCGATAATCTCAGCCCCCAGCCGGGCCATTGGCTCACAAAGCAAGCCACCACCGCAGCCAATATCAAGAATGCGCAAACCATCGAAGGGCTGCGAAACCGCCAGATCCCGGGCAAACCGTGATGCAATTTGACCATTGATATAATCAAGCCGGCACGGATTCATCATGTGCAAGGGCTTGAACTTACCCTCAGGGTCCCACCACTCGGCAGCCATGGCCTCGAATTTGGCTATCTCGGTGGGATCGACAGTTGTTTGCATTTCGTGCCTCATACTTTTGGCAGCTTTTCCATGGCGGCAAGCGCCAAGCCGTTATATACGTCAGATATGGACAAGGTAGCAGGAAAAAACAATACGGGCGGAAATCTCTATCCGCCAATCAACCCCTACGACCAGCGCATGTTGGATGTAGGTGACGGGCACCTTGTTTACATGGAGCAATGTGGCAACCCTGACGGAATTCCCGTGGTGGTGTTTCACGGCGGCCCTGGCGGCGGCTGCTCTCCGGCGATGCGGCGCTTTTTTGACCCGGCAGCTTACCGGATTATCCTTTTTGATCAGCGTGGTTGTGGCCGGTCGCAGCCACATGCCACTGTACGTGACAATACAACATGGCACCTGATCAAGGACATTGAGTTTATCCGCGAGATTCTGGAAATTGATCGTTGGATTGTTTTTGGTGGCTCTTGGGGGGCAACGCTGGCGCTGATCTATGCCCAGACCCATCCGCGCAACGTGGCATACCTTACCCTGCGCGGGGTTTTTCTGGCCACCAAGGCCGAGCTTGACTGGTTCTATGGTGGTGGTGCCGGCCGGTTCTTCCCTGAGCTTTGGGAGCGGTTTTCCCGGATCATCCCCGAGGACGAACAGGGTGATTTTATTAAAGCCTACCACAAGAGGTTGTTTTCTCGCGATAAAACAGAACAAGAGGTCTATGCCAAAGCCTGGGCGGGCTGGGAGAACGCATTGGCCACCATCGACAACCCGGGCATTCATGTTGAAAGCCCGGCCAAATATGCGCTGGCCTTCGCCAAGCTGGAAAACCATTATTTCTCACATGGCGCATTTTTGGAAACTGACGGGCAAATCCTGCAAAATATGCCGCGCATTGCCCACATTCCCGGCTGTATTGTGCAAGGCCGCCACGATATGATCTGCCCTCCGGTCACAGCCTGGAGCCTGCATAAACGCTGGCCCACATCCGAGCTGAAAATGATCAACAAAGCCGGTCATGCCCTGAGTGAGCCAGGTATCGCCAGCGCCTTGGTGCGGGTGATGGATAAACTGAAACGGCAGCGGGATACGTTGGGGCTGTAGGTGGTTCTTCTCTGGCTCATCTTGATCCGGCTGGGTTCATTAGGCTCTGCCGCAAAGTTTTCTTAGGCATGAATCGGGCTGTATTCACCAAATTTATGCAGCCAAGCTGGCAAACAGTTTGAATGGTGAAGTGGGGTTTGTCTGGAATTGTTGTTTTCAGATCATGTGGGCGGCTTCAATACCCGCAAGCGTGGCGGCGGCTGAATGGAAGGCCTTGAAGTCCAAAGTTGGGAAGCCCAAAGCTGGCCGGGTGATTTTCTTGATGTATTTATGCGCAGTCTTTCAACCCGTTGTTTGGTCCGCGAGAACTTCAGGCCTACATTTATTCGCTCAAGACCGGCCAGATTGGCGGCCTTTGAAATCAATGCTCATATTTGGGGTGTCCTGTCTGTGATTTTTGGACAAACATATGGCAGATTCAAAGCGATACTGAAACAACGCGAAACTTTGCGATAGAACCTAGCGGTAGCCCTGAAGGCGTGGCATATGGTTCGATGTTTTCATACCTTTGGCATAGTGCTGTCACACCAAACAAACA
>CAYNXK010000147.1:4459-5754 GCA_964401125.1 uncultured Aliiroseovarius sp. | reverse complement strand
TGTTTCATACCGCTTGCGCCGCAGGCCCGGCCGGGGGCCAGCCCCCGGACCCCCGGAGTATTTTTGCCAAGATGCCGGAGTATTTTTGCCAAGATGAAGGGGTTTGCCTTCGCTAGAGGGCTGGATTACAGGGGCGCATGAGCATATTTTCTTTTGACCTACAGGCCGTGGACGGCAAGGCCCGCAGCGGTGTCATCCGCACCCCGCGCGGCGATATTCGTACGCCTGCCTTCATGCCCGTGGGCACGGCCGCGACGGTAAAGGCCATGTTGCCTGAGAGTGTTGCCGCTACCGGTGCTGACATTTTGTTGGGCAATACCTATCATTTGATGCTGCGCCCGACGGCCGAGCGCATTGCCCGTTTGGGGGGCTTGCACGCCTTTATGAACTGGCAAAAGCCTATCTTGACTGATTCTGGCGGCTTTCAGGTGATGTCTCTGGCCGCGTTGCGCAAGCTTACCGAGGAGGGCGTGACCTTCAAAAGTCATATCGACGGCTCAAAGCATGAAGTCACGCCAGAGCGCAGCATGGAAATTCAGCGCTTGCTGGGCTCGGATATTGTCATGGCTTTTGATGAATGCACGCCGCACCCGGCCACCGAGGCGGCTGCGCTGGAGAGCATGCAGCTTTCCATGCGGTGGGCGGCCCGCTCGCGCGAGGCGTTTGGCACACGTCCCGGCCACGCGTTGTTTGGCATTCAGCAAGGCAGTGTTTTTTCTGAACAGCGTGCCGAAAGCGCCGAGAAACTAACGAGAATAGGTTTTCATGGTTATGCGGTTGGCGGCCTTGCTGTGGGCGAGGGCCAAGAGGCAATGTTTGGTGTGTTGGATTACGCGCCCGACATGTTGCCCAAGGACAAGCCGCGCTATCTGATGGGGGTTGGCAAGCCTGATGATATTGTAGGCGCGGTGAAGCGTGGCATTGATATGATGGATTGCGTGCTGCCTTCACGCTCGGGCCGTACCGGGCAGGTTTTCACCCATCACGGTGTGCTGAACATCAAAAATGCCCGCCACGCCGATGATTCCCGCCCCTTGGATGAATCCTGCACCTGCCCGGCCTGCCGCAGGTATAGCCGCGCCTATCTGCACCATGTTTTTCGCAGTCAGGAAATCATCTCATCTATGCTGCTTACGTGGCATAATTTGCATTATTATCAAAGTCTTATGTCTGATATGAGAAAGGCTATTTCTGCCGGTGAATTCAGTAACTTCGAGGCCAAATTTCATGCTGACCGAGCGGCAGGAGACATTGAGCCGCTTTAGAGCCTGCCGCAAATGGCGGCAATTCGCCAC
>CAYNXK010000147.1:0-4412 GCA_964401125.1 uncultured Aliiroseovarius sp. | reverse complement strand
GTGGTACAACAGGCAAAGTGCTGCCAGTCCCGGCAAATGGTTGTAAAAGAGTAGGCAAAGCCCCAAATTAACAAACCATGAACAGGAGACGATCCGCGCTGCCAAAATCGGGGCCGGAGCGTTTGCCGTAAAACAAGGAAAGCCCATGAGCGAGCAACTCAGCCAATCCTACCCCGTCCTGACCCTGCGTGATGTCGTGGTGTTCCCGCATATGATCGTACCACTTTTTGTTGGCCGCGAGAAAAGCGTGCGTGCGCTGGAGGAGGTGATGAAGGATGACAATCAGATCCTGCTGGCCAGCCAGACCGACCCGGATGTTGATGACCCGGAGATTGATGGCATTTATCAGACCGGCGTGCTGGCCAATGTGCTGCAATTACTAAAGCTGCCTGATGGCACGGTCAAGGTTCTGGTCGAAGGCCAGGCACGGGTGCAGATTGTCGAATACCTTGAAAATGATAACTTCTTTGAGGCGCGGGCTGAATGGCTGCTGGAAGAGCCGGGCGATTCTGACAGCTCAATTGCGCTGGTACGTTCGGTTAGCGAAGAGTTTGAGCGCTATGCCAAGGCCAAGAAAAACATCCCCGAAGAGGCGCTGGCGGCGATCTCGGAAACCCATGAGGCCGACAAACTGGCCGATCTGGTGGCCGGCCATCTTAGTGTTGAGGTGGCGCAAAAGCAGGAATTGCTGGAAACCCTCAATGTGGCCGAGCGGCTGGAGAAGGTTTATGGCCTGATGCAGGGCGAAATGTCGGTGCTGAAGGTTGAGAAAAAAATCAAAACCCGGGTGAAAAGCCAGATGGAGCGCACCCAGCGCGAATACTACCTGAACGAGCAAATGAAGGCCATTCAGAAAGAGCTGGGCGATGAGGGTGAGGGCCAGAATGAAGTGGCCGAACTTGAGGGCCGTATCAAGGCGACCAAGCTTTCCAAAGAGGCCCGTGAAAAGGCCGAGGGCGAGCTGAAAAAGCTGAAAAACATGTCACCCATGTCGGCCGAGGCCACGGTGGTACGCAACTATCTGGACTGGATGCTGGCCATTCCATGGGGTAAGAAATCCCGCGTCAAGAAAGACTTGGTGAACGCCCAGAAGGTGTTGGATGACGACCATTACGGGCTTGAAAAGGTCAAGGAGCGCATCATTGAGTACCTGGCCGTTGGCCAGCGCTCGAAAAAGCTCAAAGGGCCAATTTTGTGCCTAGTTGGTCCGCCCGGTGTGGGTAAAACCAGCTTGGGCAAAAGCGTGGCACGGGCCACCGGGCGCGAGTTCATCCGCATCTCCCTTGGTGGGGTGCGTGATGAAAGCGAAATTCGCGGCCACCGGCGTACTTATATTGGCTCTATGCCGGGCAAGATTATTCAGGCGCTGAAAAAGGCCAAGACCACAAACCCGTTGATTCTGTTGGATGAGATCGACAAGATGGGCCAGGATTTTCGCGGTGATCCGGCCAGCGCCATGCTGGAAGTTCTTGACCCAGAACAGAATTCTACCTTTGTCGATCATTACATGGAGGTCGAATATGACCTTAGCAATGTGATGTTCCTGACCACCGCCAATACCTACAACATGCCCGGCCCACTGCTTGACCGCATGGAAACCATCCCGCTTTCCGGCTATACTGAGGACGAAAAGCGCGAGATTGCCTTGCGGCATTTGCTGGCTAAACAAGTGAAGAATCACGGGCTGAAAAAGGCTGAATTTGAGCTGACCACCGCCGCCCTGACTGACATTATCCGTTATTATACCCGCGAGGCCGGGGTGCGGAACCTTGAGCGCGAAATTGCCAAGCTGGCACGCAAGGCGGTAACACGAATCATCCGCAAGGATGTGAAAAGTGTGGTGATCAGTCCTGAAAACCTTGAGGAATACCTTGGCGTACGCAAGTTTCGCTTTGGTCTGGCCGAGGAGAAGGACCATGTGGGCGTGGTCACCGGCCTGGCCTGGACCAGCGTTGGCGGTGATCTGTTATCCATCGAAGCCCTGAGGCTACCGGGCAAGGGCCGCATGAAAACCACCGGTAAGCTGGGCGATGTCATGAAGGAAAGCATTGACGCTGCTGCCAGTTTCGTGCGCTCAATCAGCCCGGAAATCGGCGTCAGGCCGCCAATATTTGAGAAAATCGACATTCACGTGCATGTGCCGGAAGGGGCAACACCCAAGGATGGCCCCTCGGCCGGTATTGGCATGGTGACCTCGATCGTCTCCGTGCTGACTGGAATTCCGGTAAAAAAAGACCTTGCCATGACCGGCGAAGTCACTCTGCGTGGCAATGTGCTGGCCATTGGCGGCTTGAAGGAAAAGCTGCTGGCGGCTCTCAGGGGCGGGGTGAAAACCGTGCTGATTCCGGCGGAGAACGAAAAAGATCTGCGCGAGATTCCTGACAATGTGAAAGAGGGGCTGAAGATTATCCCGGTCAGCAATGTGCGCGAAGTTTTGGCGCTGGCTTTGATACGTGCGCCTGAGGCGATTGAGTGGGATCAGGATGCGGAAGACGCAGCCGTTGCCAAGGCAGCCTTGAAGCCAGGCGAGGGACCAAGCGGTCAGGTGGCGCATTAGGCGGTACCTGCATTTGCTACAATGCCTAAAGGCAGGTGGTTTTTAGGCATACTGGCTGAGGGCTGGCATTATCAACCATTTCTCGCTACTTTGATGCGAGTTTAGAAACAATGAGATGAGGGCTGTACAATGGTGACCAAGAGTAAAACCACTACGGGCAAGACGTCTGCACAGAAAGCGGCAGCAGGCCCGTCTGCTACCGCCCAAAAGGCTACCGCCAAAGCCTCAACCGTGAAAAATCGCGCTTCAGCAGCGGCCAAAATTACGGCCGTGAAGATCAAATCTCCGGTGCCGGTGGCTAGTTCAGAACCAATAACGGCATCAGCCACAAAGCCGGCGGTAAAGTCGACAATACAGGGTGTTAGCCAGCCTGAGCCAACGGCCATGCGCAAGAAACAGTTGATTGATGCTGTGGTTGTGCGCTCGGGAATCAAGAAAAAAGACGCCAAGCCAGTGATCGAAGCCATGCTGGCAGTATTGGGCGAGGCTATTGCCGCTGGTGAAGATCTGAACCTACCTCCCTTTGGCAAGATTAAGGTGACGCGCCAGATTGATAAAGACAAGGCAAAGGTCTTTGTCACCCGTATTCGCCAGTCTAATGCTCAGCCGAAAATCTCTACGCCCCCCTCTCTGGCAGAGGTTGGAAAGTAGGGTCAGCTGTACCTAACTTTTTGAGTGAGCGCTTGGTAAATGGACCTTCTCGGGCAGGTGCAGGTTGGGGGCGGACGATTTATCGAAAAACGGGCTTGCCTTTACGCCGGAAACAAGGCTAAGCAGCGGTTCTGAAGGGTGATTAGCTCAGTTGGTAGAGCGCTTCGTTTACACCGAAGATGTCGGGAGTTCGAGCCTCTCATCACCCACCAGATTCTCCCCGGATATTACAGAGTTTGATTTTTAACCACAACTTCACCGTACTTCACCACAGCATGGACTCAATTTTTTCAAACCCGGCTTGACGCGGCAGAGACGGGGCCATAAGACATGCCAATGCCCGCAAGATGCGGGTGTTCAGCGGGCGGTTGTAGCTCAGTTGGTTAGAGTGCCGGCCTGTCACGCCGGAGGTCGCGGGTTCGAGCCCCGTCAACCGCGCCACCGCTGAAACTGGCCTCGATCCTGACAAAGGAACGGGCCACGCCTTCGGGCAAATTGCGCGGTTGTAGCTCAGCTGGTTAGAGTGCCGGCCTGTCACGCCGGAGGTCGCGGGTTCGAGCCCCGTCAACCGCGCCACTTGCTTTCCTTGCGCCTGTTTTGTCAGGTGGCTGTATTGGGTGCTTTGCCCCTTTCATATGCACAGGCTTGCATGTATCTGAGGGTAAGCAAAAGGAGCGCGCGCATGAAATTTCTTGATAACATATCCTGGACCCTCATCCTGATCGCCTGTGCCACCATCGGCCTTTCACCGTTCTTTCCACCGCATATCTGGGAGAAGCTTCAGATGCTGGTAGCCGGAACCCTGGTGCGGCCCATTGATATTCTGGACCTGCTAATGCACTCTATCCCGTGGCTGTTTTTGATTGCCAAGCTGGTGCGGGAGCAACAGTTGAAATCTGGCGGAGAAGGCTGACATGCTGGAGCTGCTTGACTCAATCAGTATTGAAATCCTGATTTTAGCATCGCTGACGCTGGGTCTCGCGCCATTTTTTCCCGAGCCGCATATTTGGCAAAAGCTGAAAATGATGCGCGCTGGCACATTACAAAAACCTATCGATATTTTTGATTTTCTGATGCACGCGGCACCATTTGCCTTGTTGGTGGCCAAACTCGTACGTACGGGGTTGACGTAAGAGGTGGATTGAGTCGCGCCTTCACCGGAAAACCGGAAAACCGGAAAACCGGAAAACCGGAAAACCGGAAA